>NZ_JBFREV010000018.1:0-114062 GCF_052114485.1 Cupriavidus sp. KB_39 | reverse complement strand
CAACTTCGCGCATGCTCATGGTCACCAATCCTTGTCTGTGCATGGCTGCCTCCCAAAGCGCCCGACGAAACTCGGAGCGTACGGGGAGGCAGCCTCAGGTGACATCTCTATTCGTCGCAAAGGTGACATTACTAATAACGGCCAACATCCCTTATACGCATAATGCGTATTATGTYAAATGCGACGGGTGTCAAAGAAGCCGATGCGAGCAATCGAGGCAAGCCCGAAAACAGCACCGGCCTGACCGACAACACATCAGCAGATCTAGTACCTCCCTCGTTGAAACGCCTGCCTCGTGCAGGCGTTTTTTCTTGGCCGCGATCTGCCGGTAATAGCGCCGCCGAGCTGCGTCTTGCAAGCCGCGACGAAGCGTTCGAATGAAGTAGTACAGATGCCGGATCTCCCGCGCCACGGCTCGCGTTTCTTCTTCGGTCATTCAAGGAGCATCGACATCTGAAACAACGCCTATATGCGTCGTGAGAGGGATTGACGGAAAACGCTACAATCTGCCGAAAACGACAAGGGGTCAGATATGGGCATCTATGACAGAGACTGGTGGCGGGATCGGTACAACGAACGCACCGGCCGCGACGAGTCGAAGGATTCCGCGTGGAGAAAGCCGGCATCCGGACCGAAACGCAGCGGAACGCCGCCGCCGAGCACGAACGACAGCTTCCAAAACGTGCCGCACGTTCCTCCGCGCCGCCCGCCGGATCTCCCCGGTGCAAACTGGCATTGGACAATCAAGCTACTCGCATTCACGTGGTACGCCACGCTCATGTTCCTACTGGCCAAGTACATCGCGCCGCTGCTCCGTTGAAACATGAAATGAGGGCTTCGCCCTGTGGGCGCTCGCCGCGCGGCGTCCCCGGTCGCCCTGCCGAGGCGTCATCAGCCCACTGAGCCCGCCGTCCCAAACCGCGAACCATAGCCGACTGCTGGCGAACTTTCGCGGCATATCCTCCCTACGCTTCGCTGCGGTCCGGTATTCCACGTTTCGCCATCAGCCGGCTATCGGATCGCAGGGACGACGAACTCAGCGGACTGATGCCGAAATCCCCTCGGCAGCACGCCCGGAGACCAGTACGTCCGGGACTCAGAATCTAGCGGCCCGATGCCTGAAAGGAGCAAACCATGGAACAAATGAGCCTGAAGTTGATCGGTGGTGTATGCAACGCTGTGTGGCTGTCGGCAGCAAAACGGAAGCGCATCAAGCGCGCGCTTGGCCTGTTCCGCCCGATGGTCCAGCTCCGCCTGAAGTTGTACGTGCGCAAGCTGGTGCGCATGAATAAGGGTTTCGTTTGGACCCGCCCGGATGGCAAACAATTCTTCTGCAAGACGCTGCGCAGTCTCGCAGCTCGTGTCATGGACTATGACGGAGCGATGCTGCGCGGTCTGCTCAAGATGGTGACGAAATGATCGGGTTCCTTTGGGGCTTCCTCGGTGGCGTGGGAATCGGACTTATCGTGATCGCGCTGTCAATGGCAACTAAACGTTAGCAGCTGCAAGAACCCTACGCATACGCTCCCGCCGTTCAGCCGCGGTCATGCCATAACCTGGCCTCGCAGCTCGTCGCTCACGCCGGTACAGCGCTTCGATCAATCGTTGACGCTTCTCCGGATCTTTCTCTCGCTGGTACACCAGCATCACAGCGCGCCGGTTCTTAACCTGCGTCATGCGCACCTTTGGCTTGAAGATGCTCAGCAGATTTCGCGCGACACGAATCCATGCGGGCACCTCTGTCTTATGTTTGTAGCCCTCAAGATGCCAATGCGACAGGTACGAAAACACGCCGTGCGCGTAGTTCTCTTCGAACACCTGCGTCGTGTCGTATCCTGCATGGATGCCCTTCCCTGTGAATGTCATACGATCACACACAAGGCCAGCCGGATCTACACCGAGCCGCATCACGCCAATGTGAAAACGCGGCAGCGTGCCCTTGCTCTGATAGGCCGTGGCGAACTTAATCAACGGCGTAATGAGCGGAAAGGCGATCTTGTCAACGCGGTGAAAACGCACGGTGTATTCAATCAGTGACTCACGCAACTGACGGTCGACCTGATTCACGTTCTGCATGATGTAGTACACATCCCAGCCGTACTTGCGTGCATGCACAAGCCAGTCCAGAACCGGCATCCGCTCCTTGTCCTGAAATGCCCGAGCATTCAGCCATGTCCCCATTTCGTCCAGGACAAGCTTGCCGTTCTCGTCTTCGTTGAAATCGGTCGTCAGCCGCGGCTGACCATCAGCTCCAATCACAATCCCCGGATTCCCGCTCCCCAACGCTACGAGATCCGCAACCGTTGGCTTGTCAGGAAGCCGTATAGCGCTCGCTCTGCAATCCCGAGGGGTAAGCTTGTCCAGATGCAAATTTAAGTTCGTAGCGACGCGCTGACCACGCAGCATGGCCTTACGCATGATGATGACCGCCCCAGACGATTTCCCGGTGCCCTTCTTCCCAACTAGTGCATAGTCGCTCATAACATGTTCACCAGCTGGTCAAGCACCTTCTTCTTCCACACATACACCGTAATAGCAGTGAACCCAGCTACCCAGCACGAGAACGCCGCAGCTGTGGCGCCATTCCATATCAAGCCCCAGCCCATCGCAACATACTGCGCCAGCTGACCAGCTCCACCCAAGGTGGGCACGCATGCATCAATACAGGCCGTGACCGCGCTGTACAGCCCTACAAGCAGCCCCAGTGACACTACGACGATGGCAAGTATCCACGCCTTGCGCACATCGAAGAACTTCATAAACACCGTGAGCAAAAAATTGAACAGCGCCAACAACAAACCGGACAGAATCGGCATACCCCCTCCCCTTACGTCTTGATCGCTTCGCGAACATCAAAGGCCAACGCCACCAAGAAACCTAGCGCGATGAACACCGCAAACACATCCTTCGCCATGTAGTAATGCGGACAGATGTCAAAGGTCAGATCTCGGTTTGACGCCGTATCGTGAATAGTCGGCGGCTGACAAACCTCGCTGCCATATGTGGGCAACACGTTAAACAGCTTGATCCAATGCGCCGAGGCTTCACGTGCCTTGGCATCGATCTCCGATACTTTGCCGTCGAGCAACGTACTGTTATCGGTCTTCATCTGATCAAGCGACTGCGTGGCACTCTTCGCTAGCTGCGCGGCGTCGTCAGCAGTCTTCGTGTCCGTCTCATCAATCTTGCACGCCGGCTTCCCCGGCAATCCGCAAGTCTCGACCTTCACCGGCTCGCTACCGGTCGCCGGAGCAGTACTCTCTTCCGTCGTTTCTGTCGACGTTGTGCCATCTGGATTCGTTGTGGTCGTAACGCACTTCCGACCCACGTTCAGAGGTGTTTCTTTGGCCGTCGCCATGTTGCTATTCGCAGTGCCTGTATAGGTGCACGTGGTCTGTTTCTTCGTGACCTTGCCAGCCGAATCGGTATTCGTCGTCGTGGGCCCAACATCCTGAACGGTGCCCGTACCAATTACCTCCGCCAGCTGCGCCATCGCTTTGGCCCACTCTTCATTCTGCTGCGCCGGATCTTCAAAACCCCAAGTCTGCTGTTGGAGATATGGATTTGCCTGCATGGCACGCTGCCATGCTTGATTGATCTCATCAGACGTAGCAGGCGTCGGCTGCGTCCCCGGGGTGTAACCCGGTGGAATGCATTCCGTTGCCGTCTGTGCGTAGCCAGCAGGACAACCACGCGGATGTTGCCCCAACGGACCGTCCCAGACATAGCCGGTGTTATCTTTGATCGCGCAATAGAACTGCGTGAAGGTCGACAGATCACCGTTAGCAACGCGCCAACTCACATAGCTCCAACCGCGCGTTGGCTGTTGGCCATTCCAGTAACCGACATCCGCCTGACAAGCAGCCTCCGGCGTCGGATAAAAGCCGGTGGTGTATCCGGAAACGTAGTAGCCGCCTGCAATAGGAAACGGCTTACCGTTTGGCGCCTGCTCCCCCTGCCCTGGCTTACACCATGTGCCATCGGCACACTTCTCGAGTCCGTATTGCAGCAGCACCGTAGCGCCAATCGCGATCATGCCGGGAATCGACACAGCACGGCCAGCCATGGTCGCCAGATCGATCAGCCTCTTTTCCTTCAGCGCAATCGACCCAACCTTGCGAGCTCCATTGATAATGTCAAGCGTGCTGTTGGAACTCACCTGCAAGCCCGATGCCGACCCCGCGATAATGCGCGACATCGACCGCTGATAGTTGTAGTCAACCCCTGCCGCCCCGCTGAGCTGGGCATGTGCCGGCAACGGGATGAGCATCGAAAGAAGAAGGGCCAGCGCGATAATGGCTGGCCCTAAGAAGAGATCAATCCCGGTAGACGCAAAAGCTTGCCGCGTCCGGACATCGTAGGCGTGCATGGTATGGATCCAAGTAGCTACAAGCGGTGAGGAAGAACCCCACCGCCACCAACAGCGCAGCGGTGAGGCGTCGCATTACTTCGCCTTGCCCGAGATCTTCTTGTACATACCCATGCCCCAGTAGCCGGCCACGACGATGGTCAGCACCGCGAAGCCAGCGGCGATATACGAAG
This sequence comes from Cupriavidus sp. KB_39, assembly GCF_052114485.1. Lineage (NCBI taxonomy): Bacteria > Pseudomonadati > Pseudomonadota > Betaproteobacteria > Burkholderiales > Burkholderiaceae > Cupriavidus > Cupriavidus sp. KB_39. The sequence goes on along the minus strand of NZ_JBFREV010000018.1, from coordinate 109,520 downwards.
TAGCCGACGACTTGAGCGTGTCGATTGCAGCCAGACCCGGGTCGGTCGGCGTGGTTTGCGCCAGCGCATTGCCCATGGCAATGACAATACCGCCGGTGACAAGACCCACCTTGCTCATGGCGCGGCCCGAGGCTTGCTTGGCGTTCAGAATTGCTTGCTTGAGTGCGTTCATTTTTCCGTCCTTGAAAAGTTGATGTATGGCGAAGGTCGCCACCCTTACCCCAACGATGCCTCCACGGCCCGTATGAAGATCCTGTGCTGCGTACCAGCGGCCCAACCAATCGCCCAGGCACACAGAGCCCATCCAATCACCGCCGTCACAGCTTTTCCTTGATGTAGATGATGAAGTCCACGGCCATGCCGCCGAAGAAGCGTATGGCCACCATTGCAGCCACGTACGGCCAAATTTGGCCGAGCACGTCACCGAATGCGCCCACCGATGTACCCGAGCGCGAACAGACCCACGAGCGCGAGATAGAACACCAGCTCGCCATTGTTGAGTCCGTACATCATTGACCCCTTTCCCGCCGCACAATCGCAGCAGACTTACGACGCTGGCGCCGCCTATCCCCGAACAGCTGCACCAGCTGATGCAACGCATCCCAGAGCATCAGCGCCCCGAGCGCGCCGCAAAAGCTGACGACAAGCAAGACCATCGAGAGCCGATTCACCAGCTCCACCGCATCCTGTTGCGTCAGCATCACGACTGCATCCATGTGACCCCCTTACGCTCTTCCCGCCGACACGATCGCCACCACGTCGAAGCCTTCATCGCAATGGTCTACCGCCGTCTCGATCGCTTCTTCGCGCGTGGCGAACGTGCCCGCCTCTCTCAGCCGGCGCGTAACACCCACGTCACCACCAGCTGGGCACAGGAAATAGCCCGAATGGACCTCCTGTACGACGAACACGACGCCGCCCATGATTAGGCCGCTGCCTTGGCGGTGGACAGCGGCACCAGCGAATGCACGATGGTCTTCATCGTCTTGCCATTCGTGGTGATCTCCATATCGGCCTTCGCCTTGAACGGCAGTTCGATCTTGGCGTACTTGTCGTACTCGTCCGACTTGCCGATGGTGTATTCCGCCGTGGCAGCACCGCGCGCCGTGCCCTTGGACTCATCGAACGGTGTCAGCACGTAAGCCTTGCACGAGTCATAAGCGACGCCTTCCATATCGCCCTTGGATGCCTTGAGGCCGTACACGATCACTTCACTGGTAAAGCGCATGGTCATTTCCTTTCGCGGCTGGTGGCATGACCGATTCCTCTGTCCAGCCATCATCAGAGGGGTCAAGATCGTTGTGACGCGGATAGCGCGGTCGCTGGTGCAGCGGGGTGTCGCAGAACTCGTGACCTGGCACCTTCAAACGCTCGGGCCAGTCATCGGTTTTTGCCATCACGCGCTGAATGAAGGTTTCCTCGCCGAGCAAGCCCACCAGCACGCGTACGTACTTGCCGTAGCTGGCTCGGATGTTGTCAAGCGATGCATCGACGTTGATCTGCGCGGTCTTCCGCTTGATCTCCATACGCTCTGGCTGGCGACCCGGATCGATGAACCGCATACAGGGATAGGACGCGACAAAGAAGGCAGAAGGGTCGATAAGCACATCGAACGGGATAATCCGCTTCACGTTGCGATACTCGACCTCGATCCGCACCCACTCCGAGCTAGCATCACCCTGCTCCATACCCTTCTCGTAGATGCGACACAGCTTGCCGTTGCGGCGTAAGCCGATATAGAGCGAACGACCCTTGCCGTTGGGCTTCTTCCAGTTGCCCTTGTACTCGTGATGCGGAGCGTTCACCGATGCCGTGAACAGGCCATCGTCGTACCACTGGTCCGCCTGATCAACGGTAACTTCGCCACGAAAACAGTCATGCGCGAGGTCTACCCGCGTAATGCTCGGACGCTTGGCCTTGCCGACGAGGAACTGGTGCAGACGGTGCTCCCATCCGTCTTTCGCCGCGATGCAGCCTGCCCCGTTGATGCTGACCATGATCGTGGAGCGCTGGTTCATCCCGCCGATGCCGACATGGCCATAGTTGTCGCCCAACTCCCACGCGTTGAGGTAGAAGTCCCGCGACCGCTTGAGATCCTGTGTCACGCCATAGCCGAGGATCTCCGTCRGCTGCTCTGACAGCGCCATGATGTAGCCGAGGTCATCCACCGCGCCATTCACCACGTCATGCCGGAATGTCTCTTCGCCAACGGTGAAGCGCAGCGTGTCAATCATGGCCACCTGACCATTGACCGGTACGCGGACCATAACGGCTTTGACTTCGCCCGAGTCCGTCATAACCAGCTGCATTTCGGTCGGTTGCGCTACTGCCGCCGTGTCCGTTCCCCCCGTGTTACTAGAGGGGGGGGCAGAAGCCGCACCGGCGCCCGCCGCCCTGCTGCGCATGACAGCGAGCGCCCCCGCGCTCTGCACCACCTGAGCAACGGGAGTCTTCTGTTTGATGGGGCTGGTCTGGTCCGGGCGAGCGCGGCCAGTCTGGCGGGCTTGGACGTCAGCCAGCACGTATGGCTGGTCCGAGAGCGTTGCGTACGAAGGAGCGCGAGTCTTGCTCATGCGCGCACCTTGGGGATGCCAGCTCGTACGACTGCAATAGCAAGCAGCAGACATGCGAGCCCGAAGCAAAAGCGGATGAACATCACAGGTTCGATACCCATTGCCCAAAGCAGTGAATACCAGCCATTGCTATCCACGATGACCGCGAACAGCGCGATGAGGAACGACAAGAGAATCAGGCCCATCACATGCCCCACACGTCGCCGAGGATCTCAGCTGCGAGCAGCTCGGCCAGCTTCTTGCCGACCGACACTGCCAGCACGCTGGGCAGTACCACCGCCACCGCCACCCCCAAGAAACTCGCCATCGTTTACCCCTCGCGGTTTACCGACTATGATTCGGACATTCACAGTCCGAGAGAACTTATCACGGGCCGAGAATAGTTCACGGACCGAGAGAATTGCAAGCACTACCTTCGAGGGGTATCTATGAAACTGGACAGCTATCTGAACGCGCTGATCGCAAAGCAAGGGCTAAAGAACGACCGCGCCCTCGCGGATTACCTCGGCGTCGGCAACAACACGATCAGCCAATGGCGTAATGGCGTGCGCTCGCCCGACAACGAGATGTGTCTGCGCTTGGCTATCGAACTGAATGAAGATCCGATGCGGATCATGATGGCCGCTGGAATGGACCGTGCGGAGCGCACCGGTCAGCGGTCACTGTGGGAGGTTTTTTCGAAGAGGATGCACGGCCACGCCGCGCCGGCAAGCCTCGCAGTCCTGGCGGCGCTGGTGGGCGGTAGCGTCACAAAATTTGTGACATCCCCTGCCCTGCAAGCCAGCACTGACGCCATTTTGTGGGTCAAGGACTGCGTATTATGTTAAATCAATGATCCGAGGCCGAAAGCCCTGCAGGCAGCCTTGCCCCGGCCATGCTGCGGCTGGCTACCTGCCTGTGTACCGTTCCAGCAGCTCCCGTTGCCCGGCTGGCACCTCGTAGGACATGCCGTACATCCCCAACTGCAGGCTCTTGGCAATGCGCAATGCCGGCCGCACGAACTCGGCTGCTATTGGTTTGTTGAAAGTGGCTTGTGCCGTGTCGATGAAGAGTTCGAGCCAGCGGTCGAAATGATGGCCCTCGATCCCCGCGAGCATCATATGGCGGGACAGGACATGCCCCCGGTAGCGCTTGCTCCCAAGGACAATGCTTGACCAGAACGTGTCCATCGTTGTGAGATGCTGGTCCCATCGGCCGGAGATGACTCGGTCGAAAAGCGGGCCGATACTCTCGTCGGCGCGAACCCGCRCGTAGAAGGCACGGACAAATGCCGATATTTCGGCTTCGTCGGGCAGATGCGCGCCTTGGGCCACGGCGTCGCTGGCGGTCTGAAGGTTATTCCCGGGCATCGTCAYCCCTAAAAGATGCATCAAGAATGCATCTTATCATCTATATAGTCGGGGCTGACGAATGCGCAGATAAACCCCTGCCCTTCGTCAGGTCTTCGCAGCTTGCCTCGAGACCTTGACGGGGATCCGCGCCAGCACAGACGCGGCAGCGTGCTCGTCCAGCACGCGCTGCATCATCTTCGGCTTGAGAATGAGATCTTCGAGCGTGTGTTCGTCCAACACCCGGAAGTATGCGTCCAGCGCCGCGTGCAGCACGCCGCGCAAGCCACATATCGGGGTGATGACACATTGATTGCCTTCCGCGTGGAAGCATTCGACCATCGCAAAATCACTCTCCATCGTGCGAATCACTTCGCCGACGTTGATCTTGGACGCGGGACGGTTGAGCTGGACGCCGCCGGAGCGGCCCCTGAGGGTATGCAGGAAACCCTCCTGCCCCAGCCGGTGCACGATCTTGATCAGGTGGTTCCTGGGAATGCTAAAGCTGTCCGCAATCCGCTGGATCGTCACCAGTTCGTCCGGGTGCGCAGCAATGTAGATTAACGTACGTAGTGCATAGTCGGTGTAGTCGGTCAGTCTCATCTTCGATCCCCACTCGCCTCCAGGACGGGACGCGTCAGTATATCTTACGCGCCAAATGCATCTTTTAGGGAATCGACCCCCGAGTCAAGTGGAATGCGGCCGCCAGGACCGCCGCATCCCACCACGATCAGAACTTGTACTTCACCCCCGCATACAACGCGCGTCCGACCCCTGGGTAGAAAACCGCCGTGTTGGCAGTGCGCGCATTCGCCACGGTGCCGAAGTCACTGACGTAGCGTTTGTCGGCCAGGTTGCGGGCGTCGAGGAACAGCGTGACGCCGCGCTGGAATTCGTAGCTGGCCTGGATGCCGAACAGCACGTAGGCCGGCACCTTCATCGTGTTGGCGTAGTCCACGTAGGCGCCGGTCGGCACCCAGTCGATCGTGCCCGCCACGCGCGCGGAGCCCCTGTTGTAGGCCACGGTCGTGCGGAGCACATGCTGCGGCACGCCCGCGATGCGGTTGTTGCCGTAAACCGGATCGTTGTCGAAGCGGAAATCGCTGTAGTTCCACATTTGCGACAGCGTGAGCCGGTCGCCTGCGCCAATGATATTGCGCAGTATCTCGGCGCTGGCGCCCAGCTCCACGCCCTGCAGGATGGTCCGGTTGGCGTTGAACGTGGAGGCTGGCACGTCGGGGCTGACCGTGTACTGCAGCATYTGGTCGCGCACCAGCGAACGATAGAGTGTCARGTCCCAGCCGAAGCGGTCCAGTTGCCCGCGCGTGCCCGCCTCCACCGTCCAGCCGCGCTGCTGCGCCAGTGGCACGAACTGGTTGGTCGCGCCGATGGTCTGGTTCAGGTCCGAGAAGTCCGGCACGTCGGCGCTGCGCGTGATGTCGACGAAGGCCTGCACGTCCTTGCGCGGCTCCCACAGCACGCCGAACTTCGGGTTCACGCCGCTGTAGGTGGCGCTGTCCGACTTGGCCGTTGGGCTGGCGGACAAGCCGCCGTAGTCCTGGTACTCCCGCCGGTTGCGGTACGCCTTCGCTCCCGCCATCAGCGCGACCGTAGGCCGCACGTACAGCCGGTCTTCGAGATAGGCCTCGTAGTTGAAGGCATCCTGCCGGGCGTTCAGCGTCTGTGCGCCGCGGTCGCCATTAACGTTGACGTATTGGCGGGCATTGTTGTTGCCACCAAAGAAGCGTGCCCCGGCGATCAACTGGTTGCGCATGCCGCCCAGCGTGAAGTTGCCGGTGTAGCGCGGCGCAAAGCCGTAGGTCCAGTAGTCCTGATCGATGACCTGAAAGATCGGGTGGTACAGGCTCTTGTGGATGATCCAGGTGCTGAAGTCCAGCTGGCCGTTGTCCAGCTTCACGCTGGTCACGTTGGCCAGCCGCTCGGTGCGCGTGTTACGTGCCTGGTCCCCTGCCAGCGCACTGGCGGACGCCTTGCGCGGATCGTTGAGCGCCTCATTGAGCGTGAGCGTGCCTGGCAGCAGYTGGTCGACCACGTAGGCCCCGAAGTAGAAACGCGTTTCCACGGCCGGGCTGAAGCGGTAGCCGAAGTTGGCGTTGAGCTGTTCGTACTGCCCGCGTTCGTGATTGCGGTAGCCCTCCGAGTGATTGACGCTGAGATTGGCGAGGAAGTCGAATGCGCCGATCTGTCGCGATACCTGGCCGCTGGCGCGCGCGGTGCCGAAGCTGCCACCGTCCACGCGCAGCATGTTTGGCGCATCCGCCGTCAGCGCGGTTGGCGTGGTGAAGTTGACGGCGCCGCCCAGCGTCGAGCTGCCGAATGCCAGSCCGTTGCCGCCCTTGTAGACCTCGGCCGCGGAAAGTCCGATGGGATCGATCTGGTAGTAGTCACCGCTGCCGTCCGCGAAGTTGGTCGGCACGCTGTCCTGCAGGATTTCCAGGCCACGCGTGTGGAAGCCGCGCGAGATGCCGGAGCCGCGGATCGACAGGCGCAGCTCCTGGCCGTAGCGCTCCTGTACGTAGACCCCGGGCGAGTCCTTGAGGACATCGCGCAGATTGCTGGCGTAGGTATCGGTGTAAGACTGCGCATCGACAAATCCGACCGACCCGGCCGATTGGAACAGCGTGTCACGCTGGCGGGCCACGCCGGGCACCGTGAGTGAACCCTCGGCTGGCGCCGCTGCGCTGACGGTGATGGTGGGCAGCGTGGGGAGTGGCGCGTCATTGGATGCCTGCGTGGCGTTGGTTTGCGCGATGGCCGCGCCGCTCAGCGCGAGCGTCTGTACGACTACAGCAATGGCGGTCTTGCGCCAGGCTTTTTCAGATCTCATTTTGTTCTCGTCTACGTTTCAGGTGCCGTGGTATGGACCCCGGGCAAGCAACGGAAGCATACGAAGCACGTATCGGCCTGCGCCATGCGACATGGCAGCGCACGGCATTGAAAAGGTCTATTGCGATGTCGGGCATCGATCAGGGCAGCAGATCCGCTATCGAGTAGCCATCGAGCACGGTGAGGTAGGCCACCAGCGCCCCACTCAGCGCCGCGTGACAATCGGCAACGCTCGAGACCACGCAAAATCCCCCGGCGCGAAAGCACGCCATCAAGTCCAACCTGTATTCCAAGACCCGGACCACGTCGCCCACAGTGATGGCCGATGCAGGACACGCCAGGCGTGTTCCACCGATACGCCCGCGCGCGGTGTCGAGGTAGCCAGCACGGCGCAGCGCGTGGACGATCTTGACGACGTGATTGAGCGGCAGCCCAATGGCGTCGGCGATGTTCCTCGCCGTCTGCGGCCTGCCATCGTTGCGCGCGAGATGGACCAGCGCATGCAGTCCGTACTCGGTATAGACGGTCAGGCGCATCACGCATTCCGGCAAGGCGGCACCGTCGGATGGCGTAAAAAGACAGCGACATAGGTATCCATTTGCTCGCAAGACTTCCCGWTCCATGTTTCGATGAAGTCTATTAAAGATGCATAMCCAATACAACATAAATGCTMTGCATCGGATAAARAGGCAAATTTCCGTTGCATGGAGGACGCGATAGTCCTCACGGGTGGTGTGGCTTAACCCGCTCTGCCGCATCTAAAGATGTATAGTGAATGCATCTTTAAAGGCGAAGGCCGGCCACTCAAACAATCGGGGGTACCAAGTTGAAGTCCTTACTTTCCGCAATCCTTGCCACATCGGCGCTTCTGACGGCGCACGGTGCTTGCGCGGCAACCCGGAACTTCGAGATGAACATCGAAGACACCCGGGTCACGTTGGTAGACAAGCAGCAATTCCATACGTTTGCATTCAACGGGCAGGTGCCAGGCCCGCTGTATGTGGTGGATGAAGGCGACGATGTCAACGTCACCGTCAACAACCTGACCGCCCTGCCCCACACCGTGCACTGGCACGGCATGTACCAGAAGAACTCCTGGAAGAACGACGGCGTGCCGGGTGTYACCCAGGAGGCCATCAAGCCCGGCGACTCTTTCAAGTATCAGTTCAAGGCGGCGCCGTCCGGCACCATGTGGTACCACTGCCACGTCAACGTCAATGAACACGTCGCCCTGCGCGGCATGTGGGGTCCGTTGATCGTCCGGCCGAAGAATCCGACCGCTCTGGAGAAGAAGGTCACCAAGGAATTCATCCTGATGTTCTCCGAGTGGGACTCCAAGTGGGCGGACAAGCCCGGCTTCGGCGGCCTGCCATCAGACAAGCCCGACTACTTCACGATCAACGGCAAGGCTTATCCGGACACCCAGCCCATCCGTATCGAGAAAGGCGACGTGGTCCGCCTGCGCCTGATTGGCGCTGGCGACGGCACGCACAGTTTCCACCTGCACGGGCACAGCTTCAAGATCGCCTTCAAGGATGGCTTCCCGCTGGCCAACCCCATCATGGCCGACACCGTGCTGTTCGGGCCCGGTGAGCGCTACGACCTGATCTTCGAAGCCGACAACCCTGGCCGCTGGATGGTTCACGACCACGTCGACTCCCATACCGTCAACGGCGATCGTCCGATGGGCGGAATCATGAGCGTCGTGGAGTATGCGGGCGTGCCTTCGGACCCCTGGTACGACTGGGCCGGCAAGAAGTACCAGCCCAACTTCTACTACGAGGAATCGCTGAAGAAGGGTCCCGGTCAGTACAGCAACGACTTGCTCAAGGGCAAGGCCGTCCAGTAATCGACCCAGGAACGATCTCGATGAACATCCCTCACCTCACGCGCCTTGCCGTGGCCGCCCTCGCCTTCACGGCGGCGGGCACCGCCGCCCAGGCGAAAACCGGGCAGGAAGTCCTGCAGGCGCAATGCGTGGCCTGCCACGCCGTCACGAAACCCCAGAAGCTCGATGTGGATCGTCTGTGGCAACGCAAGGGCCCGGACCTGTACTACGCGGGCGTCAAGTTCAACCAGCCATGGCTGGAGAAGTGGCTGCAGAGCCCGACCACCATCCGCCCCGCGGGGGTGATGGTGGCCCGGGCGGTCAAGGCCTCTGCCGACAAGGGGCCCGACACCATCGACCCCGCCGCGCTGAGCCCGCACCCGAAGCTGGACAAGGACGAGGCCGCCGCCGTAGCCGCCGAGTTGATGAAGCTCRGCGGCGATGCCGGCCTGGTGGAGAAAGGCGGCTTCAAGAACGATCCRCCCAACGCCTCCATGGCCAGCCTGCTGTTTGCCAAGCTGCGCGGCTGCGCCTCCTGCCATTCGGCCAAGCCGGGCAACGGCGGCAGCTCTGGGCCGGAGATGGTGGATGGTGGCGCGCGGCTGCAGCCGGACTACGTGGTCGCCTACATCAAGGATCCACAGAAATTCGACCCGCATGTCTGGATGCCGCGCCTCGACCTCAATGATGCCGATATCCAGAAGCTGGCCGGATACATCACCACGTTGAAGGGAGAGCCGAAATGAGGCGCCAGACGACTTTCCTGATGCTCGCGCCGCTGCTTGTGGCCGCTGGCATCAACCGTGCGCATGCCGACGACCAGTTCGCGCATGCCACACGGCTCTACAACACGTATTGCGTGCAGTGTCACGGTGTGAACCGTGACGGCAACGGTGTGAACAGCCGCGACATGGCGGTCAAGCCGCGCGATCACACCGACACCAAGGCTATGGGTGACACACCGGATGAAACGCTGTTGAAGGCGATCAAGGGAGGTGGTCTCGCTGTAGGGAAATCCGTTCTGATGCCGAAATGGGAGGGCCTGCTCACCGACGACGACATGAAGGAAATGGTCAGTTACCTGCGCTTCGTAAGCAAGACTGGCACCAAGTAATACGCAACCGAGGAAACACAAGACAAATGAAAGCCMTTCCAACCCTGCTCTTTGCCGCCGCCGCTCTCCTGGCCGGCGTGCAGGCGCATGCGAAGACCGTCAAGGTCACGATGACAGCCAAGGAGATCGACCTGCCTATCGACAACAAGGGGACGATGTACCGCACCTGGACCTTCGACGGCCAGGTGCCGGGCACCGTGGTCCATGTCACCGAAGGCGACACGATCGAGTTCACACTGATCAACGACAAGGCGAACAAGAACTCGCACTCGATGGACTTTCACGCGGCACGCGTGGATGTCGTCAAGGACTTCGAGGCCGTGAAGCCGGGTGAAGAAGCCCACTACACGTTCACTGCCGACTACCCGGGGGTGTTCTTCTACCACTGCGGCGCGGACCCGATGATCCAGCATATCGCACGCGGCATGTACGGCACGATCATCGTGGATCCGAAGGATTCCAAGGCCATGCCGAAGGCGGATCGCGAGTATGTGCTGATCCAGTCCGAGCTGTACGCGAATCCGGACAACCAGGCGGACATGATGGCCAACAAGTGGACCAACGTCATGTTCAACGGCAGCATCTTCAAGTACGACCCGGTGCATGATCCGAGCGCCACCCGCGTGCTGCAAGCCAAGCCGGGCGAGCGCGTGCGGATTTACTTCGTCAACGCCGGTGTGAACGAGTTCTCGTCGCTCCACCCCATCGCGGGTATCTGGGATCGCGTCTACGGCAGCGGCAACCCCAAGAACGTCCACGTGGGCATGCAGAGCTTCGTGGTTGGGCCGGGCGATGCCGCCACGTTCGACCTGATCTCGCCGAAGGAAGGCGCCAACGCCATCGTGTCGCACTCGCTGCGTCAGGCGCTGTCGGGCGCCATCGCCATCATGCAGTTCTCCAATGATGCCGATCCGAAGGCCGGCAAGGGCGACAACATCCTCGTGAGGTAAGCAGCGCGGGGCTAACGGCTGGCCGAGGCGGGGACATCGTCGCGGCCGGCCACAGAGAGCAAGGTGAAAAACATGAAAGAAGGTGCGATGCTGGGCATCGGCGGCGCTACCGTGGCACTGCTGGCTGGTGTGGTGGGAATGGTGGCTTCGTACGACTACGTCAACGATCCACTGATCAGCCAGGCGCGGGCGGTGACCGCCGATGCTGGGGCGCATGCGGATGGCGGGCACGACCAGATGCACGGTCGACCTGAAGCCGGGAATGCACTGCTGACGGCGGCAACCAAGTCCGCCAGCGGCGTCACGCAGTACACCTGCCCCATGCATCCGAACATCGTCACGGCCCAGCCGGGCAGCTGCCCGATCTGCGGCATGCACCTGGTCAAGGCCGGCGCCACCCAGTCGATGCCGCAGCACCAGCACGCGCAGCAATCCGCTGCCGCCGCGCCGATTGCCGTGACCGTGGGCGATGCCGCCTACCGGCAGATGGGCATCGCGGTGGAGGTCGTCACGCACCGCCAGTTGAAGCCGGTCATCAACACCTATGCCGTGCTCGAATCTGACCAGGGACGTGCCACGTCCGCCACGCCGAAGTTCGAGGGCTGGATCAAGCGCCTGGGCGTCGCCGCAACCGGCGAGCGGGTGCGTCAGGGCCAGGTGCTTTACGAGATCTACTCCGCCGAGGCGCAACAGCGCCAGCGCGACTACCTCGACCTGCTGACCCGCCGCGACGGCCTGACCTCCGGCGGCATGGCCGCGCTGGAACAGAGCAACGCGATGCTCGGCAGTCTTGCGCGCGAAATTGCCCGCCAGCGGGACCGCCTGCGCGAAGCCGAGATTCCGCCGGCGGTCATGGCAAAGCTCGATACGGAGCGCCGCATTACCGAGGTCATTCCCGTGCTGGCGCAGCGCGACGGCATCGTTTCCGCCATCAATGTCAGGCCCGGCGGCTTTGCCGGACCCAGCCAGCCGGTGCTGACCTACGGCGACCCGCGCGGCACTAGCGCCACGCTGTCGCTCTATCCCGATCAACTGCCACTGCTTGCGCAGGGTGGCCAGCTCACGCTGACCTCGGACACCGTGCCCGGCTGGCGCGCCACCGCGCCGCTGCGTGCCACCACGGCGGAGGTGGACCCGGCCACCCGCAAGGCCCGTGTGCGCGTGACGCTCAACCAGGTGCCCGCCGCCCTCGTCGCCGGCACCTTCCTCCATGCCATCGTCGAGGTCGCGGGCGAGACCACGCTAACGGCACCGCGCGATGCCGTGCTGCGCACCGGCCACGGGAGCTTCGTCATGGTCGCGCTGGGCGAAGGACGTTTCGTGCCGACCGAGGTGCGGCTGGGCAAGGAAGACGCCGAGCGCGTTGAGATTGTCGACGGACTGGCCGAAGGCGCGGCAATCGCCGTGAACGGCCAGTTCCTGCTCGGTGCGGAGGCTTCTCTGGCGGCCACGCGCCAGCGCATGGGCGGCGGCGCGGCCGCGAAAGAGATCCTGTAACGACAAGGCGACAGCGCGGCGGCAGCGCATCCGCCCCAATGACATCGGCATGACGGAGAACATATCGTGATAGGACGCATCATCGACTGGTCCATAGCGCATCGCGCGGCCGTCCTGCTTGCCGCGGCGATGCTTTGCACGGCGGCCATCGTCTCGCTGCGCAGCTTGCCGCTCGATGCCCTGCCCGATCTCTCCGATACGCAGGTCATCGTCAAGACCGACTACACCGGGCAGCCGCCTCAGCTGGTCGAGGATCAGGTGACCTATCCGCTGGCCAGCGCGATGCTGTCCATTCCGGATGCCGACGCCGTGCGCGGCTTCTCCATGTACGGCCAGTCCTACCTGTACATCGTCTTTCGTGATGGCGTGGCGCCTGCCGTGGCGCGTGCGCGCGTGACCGAGCAACTCAACCAGATCCGCGACCGCCTGCCCGCCGGCGTGTCGCCCACCTTGGGTCCGGATGCCTCGGGCGTGGGCTGGATCCTCGAATACGCGTTGGAGGACCCATCCGGGCAGGTGCCGCCGGATCGGCTCAAGGCACTGCAGGACTACTATCTCGCGCCGGAACTCCGCGCCATCCCCGGCGTGGCGGAAATCGCGGGTGTGGGTGGCAAGGGTCGGCAGTACGAGATCCAGGTGGATCCGCAGCGGCTGGCATCGCTCGATCTCTCGATCGCGGATGTTGCCGGCGCCGTGCGCGAGAGCAACCAGGCCATCGAGGGCGGCGCGTTCGAGCTGGCGCGCTCGCGACTGGTGGTGCGCGCCAATGGCCTGCTGCGCAAGCCTGCCGACCTGGCCGAGATTCCCGTGGCGAACAGTGCAGACGGCGGCGCGATCCGGCTCCGGGATGTCGCCACCATCGCCACCGTGCCGCGCCCCACCGAGGGTGCCGTCGACGTGGACGGCCACGGCGATGCCGCCAGCGCCATYGTGGTCATGCGCCAGGGCCAGAACACCCTCGACACCATCGAGCGGGTCAAGACGCGCCTGGGCCAGTTGCAGGGCGGTCTGCCGGCGGGCGTGAAGGTGACCATCCAGTACGACCGCTCCTCGCTCATTCTGCGCGCCGTCGATACCCTGCGCACCAAACTGATCGAGGAATCGCTGGCCGTCGCGCTCGTCTGCCTGGTGTTCCTGCTGCACCTGCGCTCGTCGCTGACCGCCATCGTCACGCTGCCGGTCGGCATTCTCGGCGCCCTGCTCGTGCTGCGGTTGCAGGGCAGCACCGCCAACATCATGTCGCTGGGCGGCATCGCGATTGCCGTGGGGGCGATGGTGGACGCCGCCATCGTCATGGTGGAAAGCATGCACCGGCGCCTGGAAAAGGAACCCGACCCCGCACCCGCGCGCCGCTGGGAGATGGTGCGCGCCAGCGCGAACGAGGTGGGTCCCTCGCTGTTCCTCTCGCTGGTGGTGATCGCCGTGTCCTTCCTGCCGGTCTTCGCGCTGCAGGGGCAGGAAGCGAAGCTGTTCTTCCCGCTGGCCTTCACCAAGACCTATGCGATGGCCTTCGCGGCCGGGCTGGCCATCACGCTGACGCCGGTGCTGATGGGCTACGCGGTGCGCGGCAAGATCCGTGGCGAATCCCGCAACCCCGTCAGCCGTGTCCTGCGTGCCGTGTATGCGCCGCTGCTCTTCGGCACGCTGCGCCATGCCCGTCTGGCGCTGGTCGCCGGCCTCGCCCTGGTGCTGAGCGCCGCGTGGCCGCTCTACCGGCTGGGCAGCGAGTTCATGCCGCCMTTGGACGAAGGCGACCTGCTCTACATGCCGACCACGCTGCAATCGGTCTCCGCCCCCGAGGCGCAGCACATCCTGCAGATGACCAATCGCATGATCCTGCAGGTACCGGAGGTCGAGCACGTGTTCGGGAAGGTGGGTCGTTCGGACTCGGCCACTGATCCGGCGCCGCTGTCGATGATCGAGACCACTATCCGCCTGCATCCGCGCGACCAGTGGCGCCCCGGCACGTCGATCGAGGACGTGATCGCAAAGCTGGACGCCGCCGTGCGCGTGCCAGGCCTGACCAACTCCTGGGGCTATCCCATCCGCACGCGCATCGACATGGTGTCTACCGGCATCCGCAGCCAGCTCGCGCTCAAGGTCAGCGGGCCGACACTCGCGGGCATCGACACCATGGCCGGCGAGATCCAGGCCGTGCTCAACCGGGTGGAAGGCACGCGCTCGGTGTTTGCGGAGCGCGCGGGCAGCGGCCGTTATCTGGATATCGACATCGACCGCGCCGCGGCCGGGCGCCTCGGCATCCGCATCGCGGACATCCAGGGTGTGATCGAAGGCGCGCTCGGCGGCCAGCAGTTGACGGTGATGACCGACGGGCGGGAGCGCATCCCCGTGACGCTGCGGCTGCCGGCCTGGCAACGCGAGACGCCGGACGCCATCGGCGCGCTGCAGGTCAAGGCGCCATCCGGCGCGCTCGCGCCACTGCGCGATCTGGCGCACATCCGCATCAGCGATGGCCCCACCGAGATCAAGAGCGAGAACGCCAAGCTGATCGGCTACGTGTTCGTCGACGTGGCTGGCGCCGATATCGGCGGCTACTACCGCCGCGCCAGCGCCGCGCTGGCGGCGGCCGGCATCCACCAGCAGGGTTACACCGCCACCTGGACCGGGCAGTACCTGCAGTTCGAGAACGCGTCCGCCAACCTCGCACTGATCGGCATCGCCACGGCTGCGCTGGTGCTGGGCCTGCTCTACCTGCACTTCCGCAGCCTGCGGCGCGTGCTGCTGGTGCTGCTCTGCCTGCCCGCCGCCGTGGCCGGGGGCGTGTGGCTGGTGTGGTGGCTGGAYTACCAGATGTCGGTCGCGGTTGTGATCGGCCTGATCGCGCTGGCCGGGGTGGCCACCGAGTTCGGCGTGGTCATGGTGCTCTACCTCGACCAGGCGGTCGGCCGCTGGCGGCATGATGGCGGGCACCTCGGCTCGGCGGGCTTCTACCGCGCCGTGGTGGGCGGCGCGCTGCTGCGGCTGCGGCCSAAGGCCATGACGGTYTCGGTGATCCTTGCCGGGCTGCTGCCGGTCATGCTGTCCGACGCCACGGGCGCTGACGTGATGAAGCGGATCGCCGCACCGCTGCTGGGTGGGATGCTGTCGGCGCCGGTGTTCTCGCTGCTGCTGATGCCGGCGCTCTACGTCATGCTGTTCCGCGAGCGTGCCGCCCGCGCGCCGCGCCTCGGCACACTGGATAGGGAGGTACGGGTATGAGCACGAACGCCCCMACCCGGCCATCGGCCCACCCCGCACCCATCGCACTCGGGGAACGGGTGCGGAAGGCGGCCCGCGCGTTGTATCACCTGCTTGGCTCGATGCGCTTCGCCGTGGCGATCCTCGTCATCGTGGCGCTGGCGGCCTGCATCGGCAGCATCGTGCCGCAGAACGCCGGGCCGGCCGCCTATGTCTCCCAATACGGCACGACCTGGACGGCGGTGCTGGTGTTCCTCGGCATGACCGACGTCTACCACGCGAGCTGGTTCGGCGCGCTGCTGGTGGTCATGTCCACGTCGACGGCGATCTGCGTGGTGCGCAATACGCCCGCCATGCTCCGGCAGGTCTTCGATCGGCAGGATCAGGTGAACCGCAAGTTCGTCGAGACCCTGCCCTGCCGCGTGCGCTTCCGTCACGACGCAGGCGAGGCCGCACTGCTGGCCACCCTGATGCCGGCGCTGCGGCGCGAGCGCTTTCGTGTCGCCACACGGCGGACTGCCGATGGGGCGCTGCTGGTGGCGGCGCGGCGCGGTGGCGCGCGGCGCGTCGGCTATATCCTGACGCACGCCGCAATCGTCCTGATTACCGTGGCTGCGTTCCTTGACAGCGATCTCGCCGTRCGGGGCCGCGTGCTGGCCRGCCTCCAGCAGATCGAGACCCGCGACCTGCCCGTCGATGCCGTGCCGCCCAGCAGCGTGCTGCCGGCCGGCACGCTCAGCTATCGCGGCCAGCTCACCCTTGCCGAAGGTGAATCGGCCAGCAACGCCATCGTCCCCATCGGGGATGGCTATCTGGTCCAGCCGCTGCCGTTCACCGTGCGGCTGCACCGCTTCCACATCGAGCGCTATCCCAACGGCCAGCCCCGGGACTTCRTCAGCGACCTGGAGATCCAGTTGCCCGGGCAGCCGCCGACACGCCACGCGCTGCGCGTCAACCATCCGCTCGCCGAGCACGGCGTCACGCTCTACCAGTCCGGATTTGCCGATGGTGGCAGCACGCTGAACCTGCGCATGCTCTCCCGGACTGGCGCGGCGGTGCCGCTGGCGGCCACCGTGGGCAGCGATGTGCCGCTGCTGATCGATAACGCGCCCTGGACGTTCCAGGCGAGCGACCTGCGCATGGACAACATCCAGGACACCGGCAACGCGCCGGCACAGGGGCTGCTGCGCCGCTACCTCGAAGGCCGGTCCGGCACCGTCGCCGACCTGGGACCGACCATCGAATACGTGCTGCGCGACCCGGCTGGCCAGCCCCGCACCATGGTGACGTACCTGCGGCCGCTGACCTTTGGCGGCGACCGCTACTTCGTCAGCGGCGTGCGCCGGGCGGATGGCGAGGGCTACGAGTACATCCGCGTGCCTGTCGATGCGGACGGATCGGCGACCACGTTCGAGCGATTCGAGCGCCAACTGCAGGATCCCGCCGCGCGGCAGCGTGCGGCGCGCCGGATACTGGCCAAGCCCTCCGCGGAAATGGCGGACGTGGCGGCCCGTGCGCTGGAGGTGTTCGCCCATGACGGCTCGCCCGGCATCGCCGCGCTGGTGGAGGCGACGGTGCCCGAGGCGGAACGCGGCGCAGCCACCACGCTGCTCTCCGGCCTGGTGGTGCGCGCCGCGCGCGCGCTGGCCGCCGAGGACGACGAGCAGGGTCCACAGGACGCCTCCGCCCGGCGCCGCCTGCAGGACCTGCTGAACGCCCACGACGACATGGTGGCCAGTGACGCGCCCGCGTGGGCGCTGGCCGGCACCGTCAGCCAGCGCGCCGCCTCCGGCCTGCAGGTCGCCCGGCGTGGTGGCGATGCGCTGTTGATCGTCAGCCTGTCGATGCTGGCCATCGGCGTGTGGCTGCTGTACGCGGTGCGCGAGCGGCGCCTCTGGCTGTGGTGGGACCCMGCCAGCCGCGTGGCGGTGGCCGGTCTGCGCGCCAATCGCAAGATGCCCGGGCTCGAAGCGGAACTGGCTGCATGGCTGGCGCCGCTCGGCCCCCTCCCGCCGGTGGGCGCCGGCAACCGTGACTTATCGGAACCATCATGAAAACTGCCATTGCAGAGCCCGCCCCGGCGGGTGCCTCCGCCCCCGCCCTGAACGCCGCTGCGGTGGGAAACCCGCCACCGGCGGGCGCCTTCCCCGGCAAGCTGTTCGCCATCGCGCTGGCGGGCGGGGTCGCCGTCTGCTACGCACGCTGGTGGGCGGCCATGGACGGCTACGAGGTCGTGATCCTCGCGCTGGCCGCCGCCGGGCTGGTCTATGCCGGCAACGCGTGGCCGCCCCTGCGGGCGTTCATGGCCGGCACGGGTGCCGTGGCATCGCTGCTCTGCTGGCAGCTCGGCCGCGATATCGGCGGCGCCGTGGCCGTCGRCAACCTCGCCAGCGGCCCGGTGAGTCAGCCGGTGTTGCTGGGCTCGGGCGCGCTGATCGGCGTTGCCACGCTGGCCTCCATCGCCGGCTGGGTAGGACAGCGGGCGCRCCTGGCCGCGATCGGCCGTGCTGCCACGTGGAGCGGGCTGGGGCTCGCGGCTGCGGCCTTCCTCACGCGCTGGTACGAGTCGTACCGCATCGGTGCCGGCATGGGCCACATACCGGTCAGCAATCTCTATGAGGTGTTTGTCGTCTTCATCATCCTGACCGGCCTGATGATGCTGTACATGGCGTCCCGCTATCGCGCGGCGGGGTTCACGGTGTTCACCCTGCCGCTGCTGTGCGCGGCCTACGCCTTCCTGTTCTGGTATGGCGGCGCGCGCGGCGCAGGCGCGATCACGCCGTTGATTCCGGCGCTGCAGTCGTATTGGATGAAGCTGCACGTGCCGGCGAACTTCCTCGCCTATGGCGCGTTCTCGATCGCAGCCATGCTCGGCGGCGCGCGCCTGCTGTCGGGACGGCGTTTCATGAGGTCGCGCATGCCGGATCCGGCATGGATCGACGAAGCGGTGTACCGCGCCATCGCGAGCGGCTTCGCCTGCTTCACGGTCGCCACGATCCTCGGCGCGCTGTGGGCGGCGGAAGCCTGGGGCGGCTATTGGTCATGGGACCCCAAGGAAACCTGGGCCCTGGCGGTCTGGCTGAACTACGCGGCGTGGCTGCACCTGCGCATGCTGGGCAAGGTGTGCGCGCGCGTGCTGGCGTGGTGGGCGGTGGCCGGCCTGTTCGTCACGCTCTTCGCCTTCCTTGGCGTCAACATGTACCTGGCTGGCCTGCACTCGTACGGTTCACTCTGAACGCGGCCGACGGTTACAAAGCGCTCACACCGCGCGCACGTCCACCAATTCGCCTGCCGCGCCACGCTCCCCTTGGGGATCGACGAKATCGGCGATGGCCATGGTGACGCTGACGCCCGAGAACAGGAAAGCGACGGCRAGGGCGAAAAGGGTGGCGACTTCCATGAAGCACTCCAGCTACGTTTAGGAGTTTCCATTATATGATGCGTCGCACCATCTGYAAATATTTTGTATGTGGTATATCACGAGAGATTGAGCATCTCGCCTGGAAATGATCGATCAGTCGCTTTCCGTCTCTTTTCTGCATCGATCGGCGAATTCCCGGGCGGCCCAGTCGAGAAACGCCCTCACCCGTGGCGATAGCTGCCGGGACCGCTGATACAACAGCGAGACCGGCGCCGAAGGCGGCGGCGTGTCCGGCAGGATCTCCACCAGTTCGCCATCGGCCAGTTCCCGTTCGATATGGAAGCGCGGCACCTGGGCCAACCCTAGCCCCAGCTTGATCCCGGCCAGGTAGCTTTCCGTCCCGGTCACGGTCAGTACGGCCGGTATCGATACGGCCTGTATTTCCCCGTGGACGTCGAACTCCAGCGGCGTGACATTCCCCGTCGTAACCGATCGGATGCCCACCATCTGGTGCCCGTCGAGCGATGCCAGGCTCGTTGGCGTGCCGAACCGCGCCAGGTAAGCCGGCGTGGCGCAGGTCAGCCGGTCCAGGGTCGCCACTTGCCGCGCCACCAGCTCGCTATCGGGCAATTTGCCATAGCGGAGCACGCAATCGACGCCCTCCTGCACCATGTCGACCCAGCGGTCGCCCTCGCTCATCGAGATCTGGATATGCGGATGCCGGGCGAGGAAGTCCGGAAATCCCGGCAGCAGGAAATGGCGCGCGATTGTGCCCTGCACCTCCAGCCGCAGCAGCCCCTTCGGCTCGGCGCCGTTGAAGGCGCCCTCGGCGTCCTCGATGTCGTCCAGGATGGTCAGGCAGCGCCGGTAGTACGCCTCCCCGTCCAGCGTCGGCCGCACTACGCGCGTGGTCCGCTGCAGCAGCCGAACTCCCAGCCGCCCCTCCAGATCGTGGATGACCTTGGTCACCGTCGATCTCGGCACCTCCATGTCGTGCGCCGCCAGCGTAAAGCTGCGCCGCTCCACCACCCGCGTAAATAGCCGCATTGCGTCGAACCGGTCCACCCCACCCTCCGCCGATTGTTTCCCTGCCAGAACAAGTGCGGGCAATTTTAGACCGATTATCTATCCGCTCCAATCGCGCATAGTTCACTCAACCCGCAGCGCCACACAGCGAATGGCGGCCACCCAACCCCGGAGAAGAACCATGAGCACCACCCAGAACAGCACCCAAGCCAAGTCCAACCAGCAGGTCGCCATCGTGACCGGCGCCTCACGCGGCATCGGCGCCGCCATCGCCCGCCGGCTGGCGCAGGASGGCTTCACCGTCGTCGTCAACTATGCCGGCAGCGCTGGCGAAGCCGAGGCGCTGGTCGCCGAAATCGAAGCCGCCGGCGGCCGSGCGATTCCGGAGCAGGCCAATGTGGCCGAYCCGGCCGCCGTGGCGCGYATGTTCGATGCCGCCGAAGCCGCTTTCGGTGGTGTGGACGTCCTCGTCAACAACGCCGGCATCATGAAGCTGGCGAAGCTGGCCGACAGCGACGACGCCTTGTTCGACAGCCAGATCGCCATCAACCTCAAGGGCACGTTCAACACGCTGCGCGAAGCGTCGCGCCGCCTGCGCAACGGCGGCCGAGTGATCAACCTGTCGTCGAGCGTGGTCGGCCTCTACCAGCCCGCCTACGCGGTGTACGCCGCCACGAAGGCCGGCGTGGAAGCCATGACGCATGTGATGACGAAGGAAATGCGCGGCCGGAACATCACGGTGAACGTCGTGGCACCCGGCCCCACTGCCACCGCCCTGTTCCTCGACGGCAAGCCGCAGGAAGTCATCGACAACCTCGCCCGGCTCGCCCCGCTGGAGCGCCTGGGCGCGCCGGAGGACATCGCCAACACCGTGGCCTTCCTGGCTGGCCCCGATGGCGCCTGGGTCAACGGGCAAACCATCCGCGTCAACGGCGGCATCATCTGATGCAGGAGCGGAGTCCATCATGAAGAAAGTCATCCTCATCACTGGCGCGTCGAGCGGCTTCGGCCGCCTGACCGCCGAGGCCCTCGCCAAGGCCGGCCACACGGTCTACGCCTCCATGCGCAACACGGCCAGCCGCAATGCCGAAGTCGTGGCGCAAATGGCTGCGTTCGCCCGCAGGCATGACGCTGATCTGCGTACGGTGGAGCTGGACGTACAGTCGCAGCCGTCCATCGATGACGCCGTGGCCAGCATCCTCGCCGCCACGGGCCGCATCGASGTGCTGATGCATAACGCGGGCCACATGGCCTTCGGCCCCGCCGAGGCGTTCACGCCGGAACAATTCGCCCAGCTGTACGACATCAACGTGCTCAGCACCCAGCGCGTGAACCGCGCGGTGCTGCCCCATCTGCGCCGCCAGAAGCAAGGGCTGCTGGTCTGGGTCTCGAGCAGCAGCTCGGCCGGCGGCACCCCGCCCTACCTCGCCCCCTACTTCGCGGCGAAGGCGGCGATGGATGCCATCGCGGTCCAGTACGCGCGCGAGTTGTCGCGCTGGGGCATCGAGACATCGATCATCGTCCCGGGCGCGTTCACCAGCGGCACCAACCATTTCGCGCACACGGGGTTGCCTGCCGATACCGCGCGCGCGGAGGAATACGAGTCGGGCCCTTATCCCGGCTTTGGCGATGAAATCCAGCACGCGTTCGCCGGCATCGTGCCGCCCGATGCGGATGCGGGACAAGTGGCCGACGCCATCGTCGATGTCGTCAACGCGCCGTTCGGCAAGCGGCCGTTYCGCGTGCATGTCGATCCGACGCAGGACGGCGCCGACGTCGGCTTCGCCGTGCTGGACCGCCTGCGTGCCGAGATGGTCCATCGCGTGGGCATGGGAGATCTTCTCGTGCCGCGCGTCGCGCAGTGAGCACGCTGCAATCTCTACGACCTCGTAACATTTTCCCCCACGCTTCTTCCATCACAACTGCACCGAGACACTGCATCATGCCCTGATGCAGTGCTCTCACGTCACCGCTTCATTACTAGTGTTGCGTGACGCGCGCATGACCCTTGTCGCACGCGGCCAACCGAACGGCCGTACTAAGTATYGCGATATACAGTCCTTACACTTCCTTACAGCACGCCCCCGTCAAACTGACTACCTTTGAATCGCTCCGGCAATGCCATGCCGATCCCATCCGCGATATGGTGTGACGGAGCATCAATGGGCGTGTATCGCCTCGCTGTACCGGTCCGCTWTTGTGGGCCTCTCAAATGACCGGCCTGCCTGCCCGGTCTGGAAGTAAAGCCAGTTCCGGCGCGTAGCAACAGCCCGGGACCACGCGCATAAGAACTACCTGGGGACGACGACGTTGCGCCTCCGCGCGCGCCAACACCGCGTGCGGGGTGCAGCTTTTGCCCGTGATTTCCGCGATTCCGCTCCGGCCATCGCGGTGGGGACGCTTTTGCCCGTTTTTTGACGGGCGCTGACTATTGTTCGGAGGATGGCATGCAGAACGACAAGCCCGACAACAAACCAACGTTGCCGACGCGCCGGCCCACCTCCCCCGCGCCCCCGCCCGGCGGTAAGCTCGACGACCCCCTCGTCGCGCGGCGTGGCGGCACGCTGAGCCTGCGGCCGCTGTGGCAGATCGTGCCGCGGCTGGCCAGCTACGGGATGGTGGCCTTCATCATCTGGGTGGTCCTCTCCGTGATGTTCCCGCCCGTGTTCACGCGGTCTTCCGAGCGCGCCGTGGTGAACAGCCCCGTGAACCTCGTCACCACGCCGGTCGAAGGCATCGTGACGAAGCAGATCGTGGCTGTGGGCAGCACCTTCGCGCAGGGGCAGTCGCTGATGACGCTCCAGAATCCCAATATCGACCGCTCGCTGCTGGTGGAACTGCTCGGCAAGCAACTCGACAACCAGAAGCGCTATGAAGCCGCCAAGGCCAAGCTCGAGGGCAACCAGGCGCGGCTGGCGTCCACCGGCGACGACATCAAGCGCTACCAGTCGGCGGCGCAGCGCGAGCATGCGTCCAAGCTGCGCGGCATCGAGGCGCGGCTCTCCGTGGCCAAGCAGCAGATCGACCAGCAGACCGACCTCGTCAATCGCAACCAGGCCATGCAGTGGGCCGGGGCGGTGAGCCAGGCCTATACMGATGCCTCGCGCAACCAGCTCACCGTGCTGGCCGGCAATCGGGATGCGATCCAGGCCGAACTGGATACCGCACGCGGCAGCAGCGAGGCGGCGCGCGGCAAGGTGTACATGTCGAGTACCGACGGCGCGCTGGGCTCGCTCGCGCAACGGCAGGACGAGTTGCGCGCGGAGAACGTGCAGCTCGAAGCCGAGATCAAGCAGTTGGAGGAGTACGGCCAGTCGGTCGACAAACTCGTCGCCGCCGAGCAGGAGCGCGTGGAGCGGGTCACCAACCTCGACATCAAGGCCTATGGCGGCGGCATCGTCGAGGATGTGACCGCCCCGCCGGGTACGCGCGTGGCGGCCGGCGCCACCTTGATGCGCACCACCAACTGCGCCCAGCCGAGCGTGGTGGCGGTGTTCCCGCGCAGCCTCAGCAAGGACCTCCTGCCCGGCGCCAAGGTCAAGGTGCAGGTCGATGGCGTGGCCGTRCCGCTGTCGGGCGCSGTGTCCGAGATCCTGCCGCGCGCCCCCGATGGCGACCAGGCGCGCTACTTCGTGCCCTTCCCGCCCATCGAGAAGAACGAGATCTATCTGATTGCCAAGCTGAACAAGCCTCTGCCTGACTTGCCCGGCAGCAGCGGCAGCGGCACGGACCGCTGCGCGCTCGGCCACTGGGCCAAGGTCAGCCTCGATCGCCCGTGGTTCAAGAGCCTGATCTGAGATCGATTGCGTTCGATTGCGTTCGACTGGATCGGCAATCCGCCACGTTCCCCACGCCCGCAGGAAGGAGACCTCGCCGTGCAGCGTTATTCCCTACCCTCCCAAGCGCTGGCGTGCGCGGGGGCGTGCCTGATGGCCGCCGCGCTCGCCACGCCGCCCCCCGCCATGGCCGCGCCCCCGGTTCCGCCCGACGCCGCGCGCCAGCAATTGCGCGATGGCGCCTGCCAGGCGCTGACCGCGCGCGTCGGCGCCTTGCCCGGCAAGGGCCCGGTCATGCTCGGCAGCTACGAGCCGGCCCCCGGCGGCGAGCCCCTGCCCGCCCCGCTGCGCCAGTCGGCCTTCGTCTATGACAACGCGCTGGCCGGCATCGCCCTCATTGCCTGCGGGCAGCCCGCCGCCGCGCGCCGGATTGCCGATGGCGTGGTGGCCGGCGTCACGCGTGACCGCCACTACCACGATGGCCGCGTGCGCAAYGCCTACCGCGCCGGCGCCGTGCCCGATGGCCCGGTGCCGCTGCCGGGCTGGTGGGACGAGCCGAGCAAGAAATGGTTCGAAGACCGCTACCAGGTGGGCACGGCCACCGGCAATGTCGCCTGGGCCGCGCTGCTGCTGCTGGCGGTCTATGAATCGACGCAGGACCGYCGCTACCTGGACACCGCCGGCACGCTGATGGGCTGGATCGACAAGCAGACCTTCGCCAGCGAGCCCCCGGCGGCCTTTATCGGCGGCTTCTTCGGCCATGAGCCCGCGCCGCAGCGGCAGGGCTGGAAGTCCACCGAACACAATGTCGATGCCTACGCGGCGTTCCGCTGGCTGGGCCGCTACAGCGATGACCCGCGCTGGCGCACCGGCGCGGACCGCGCCAAGCGCTTCGTGGAGGCGATGTGGCAGCCCGGCGAAGGCCGCTTCGTCATCGGCACGCGCGACGATGGGCGCTCGCTCAACGCCGGGCCGTCCGCGCTCGATGCCTCGCTATGGCCGCTGATCGCCGTGCCCGAATCGGCCAATACCTGGCGCCGCGCGCTGGACTGGACGCGGAGCCGCCACGCCGTGGGCGGCGGCTACGGCTTCAACGCCAGCCCCGATGGCGTCTGGACGGAAGGCACCGGACAGGCCGCGCTGGTCCTGCGCGCCATGGGCCGCGAGGACGAGGCCCGCCCGCTCTGGCCGCTGCTGCTGGCCCAGCGGGCGCCCTCGGGCTACCTCTTTGCCACGCCCGAGCGCCGCATCCGCACCGGTCTCCAGATCGGCCCGGACAGCACCACCGACGATTTCTACTACTACCACCTGCCCCACCTCGGGGCCACCGCGTGGGCCATCCTGGCCGCGGCCGGCTGGAATCCGTTCCAGCCCGGCGGACGACAGGCCGACACCGCCAATGTCGCCAACAAGGAGTGACGATGTTCGCCGATTTTCTCGAAAACCGGATGCTGATGGAGATCAACGCCGGCGCCTTCCTGATCGCGGTGCTATGCCTGCGCGGCAGCCGCCATCGCGCGGCGGACCGTTGGCTGTTCGGCATCGCCGCCGGGGTGCTGCTGTCGTGCTACTACGTCTGGCGCTGCACGCAGACCCTGCCGGACTGGCGCATGGACTTCCCGAGCGTGTGGTCGTACGCGTTCTTCGGCTTCGAGACCCTGACGATTGCCTACACGCTGATCTCGATCGTCACGCTGACGCGCACCTCGGACCACAGCGCGGCGGCCGATGCCGGCGAGGCGGTCCTGCGCCGCAGCCCCGAGGTGCCGCAGGTGGACATCTTCATCGCCACCTATAACGAGGGGCTGGACGTACTCGAAAAGACCATCGTCGCCGCACTGGCCATCGACTATCCCAACTTCCGCGTCTGGGTGCTCGACGATACCCGGCGCGACTGGCTCAAGGACTTCTGCGGCACGGTCGGCGCGCGCTACGTGACCCGTCCGGACAACACCCACGCCAAGGCTGGCAACCTCAATAACGGGCTGCAGCACAGCGCGGAGGCGGGYGGCGCGCCGTTCATCATGGTCCTGGACGCGGACTTCGCGCCGAACCGGAACATCCTGCTGCGCATCATCGGCCTGTTCGACGACCCCGTGGTCGGCGTGGTGCAGACGCCGCAGTTCTACTACAACGCCGACCCGATCCAGTACAACCTGCGCTCCACCGAATGCTGGGTGGACGAGCAGCGGGCCTTCTTCGACGTCATGCAGCCGGCCAAGGACGCCTGGGGCACCGCGTTCTGCATCGGCACTTCGTTCGTGGTGCGGCGCGACGCGCTGACCAAGATCGGCGGATTTCCGACCGGCACGGTCACCGAGGACATCCACCTGACCTACCGCCTGATGCCGCACGGCTACATCACGCGCTGGCTCAACGAGCGGCTCAGCGTGGGCCTGTCTGCCGAAGGGCTGCCTGARTACATCAGCCAGCGCAGCCGCTGGGGGCTGGGCACGATCCAGGTGGCGCTCACCGCCGATGGYCCCCTGCGCGGGCGCGGCTATTCGCTGCGGCAGCGGCTGCACTACGTGCACGGCCTGCTCCACTGGCTGAGCCGCCCGTTCACCTTGATGCTGCTGGCCGGCCCCCTGCTCTACTGGTATTTCAACGTGCCGACGCTATATGGCGATCCGGTCCAGTTCCTCGCCTATGGCGTGCCGGCGCTGCTGCTGTACTGGGCCTACAGCATCTGGATCACCGGCTCGCGGGCGATGCCGATCTTCACCGAGGTCACCCAGATCGTGGCGGCACTGGCGGTGACCGCCACGCTGGCCAGCGCCGTGTTCAAGCCGTTCGGGCGACCGTTCAAGGTCACCAACAAGGGGCTGGACCGCTCGAAGCTGGTGATCCACGGCAAGTTCGCCGCGCTCTACGGCGGGATGTTCCTGCTCACCGGCATGGGGCTGGCCCGCGCGGTGGCCGCCGATGGCTCGGCGCCCGGCCTCGCCTTCAACATCGGCTGGACGCTGGTGTCGATGGTGCTGTACTTCGCCTCCCTGCTGGTGTGCTTCGAGCTGCCGCGCCCCCGCAAGGAAGAACGCTTTCCGCACCGGGAGCGCGCCGTGCTGCGGCTCTTCGGCAAGGATGGCAACGCYTACGAATTCCACGGCACCACGCGCGACCTCTCCTGCAACGGCGCGGGCCTGCTGCTCGACGGCAACGCGGCCGTCACGCGCGGCATGGACGGCGCCGAAGGGGCGATCTGGCTGGAACCGCTGGGCTGGGTGCCCTGCCGCGTGGCGCGTGCGCGCGGCAACCTCGCCGGCGTGGCGCTGCGCCCCGACACGGCCGCCCGCCACCGCCTGATCCGCCTGCTGTTCAGCGAGCCCGCACACAACATCGCAGACCGTGGCCGGCCCGGCGTGGCCATCGCCCAGCTGCTGCGACGCGCTTTTTCGGGATAACCACCATGACCAAGACAATCACGACGATGCGCTACCTAGTCCCCCTGCTCCCGCTGGCGCTGGTCGCCTGCACGCTCGAACCCACCTACCAGCGGCCCGAGTCGCCGGTGCCCCAGCAATGGCCGACCGGCGCCGCGTACCAATCTGGCGCATCCGGTGCCCAGGCGGCCTCACCGGGGCAAGCGCAGGCGCAGGCACCCGCCGCCAGCCTGGGCTGGGAAGATTTCTTCACCGATGCGCGCCTGCGCCGGCTGATCGAACTCGCGCTGGCCAACAATCGCGACCTGCGCATTGCCACGCTGTCGATCGACCAGGCGCGCGCGCAGTACCGCATCCAGCGGGCGGCGCAGTTCCCGGCCATCAATGGCAGCGCCGGCTTCGCCAGTTCGCGCATCAGCGGCGACCTGCGCCCGCCGGGGCAGGACCCGATCATCAACGCGTGGACCGCCGGCGTGGGCTTCAACGCCTTCGAACTGGACCTGTTCGGCCGGGTGCGCAGCCTCAAGCACGAGGCGCTGGAGCAATACCTCGCCATCGAGGAGGTGCGCCGCAGCGCGCAAATCAGCCTCGTGGCCGAGGTTGCCAGTGCCTACCTGACGCTCCGGGCCGATCAGGAACTGCTGAAGATCTCGCAGGACACGCTCAAGGTGCAGGAAGACGCCGCGCAGATGATCGACCGCAGCAAGCGCGCGGGCGGCATGGCCCAGCTCGACACCCATCGCGCCCAGACCCAGCTGGAGACGGCGCGCGTGGGCGTGGAGCAGTACACGCGCCAGGTGGCGCAGGATGAAAACGCGCTGGCGCTGCTGATCGGCGGGCAACTGCCGGCCGACTTGCCGGCGCCGCAGCCGTTCGAGAACAATTCCTTCGTGGCCGAATTGCCGGCCGGGCTGCCCTCCACCGTGCTCGAGCAGCGGCCAGACATCATGGCCGCCGAACACCGGCTCAAGGCGGCCAACGCCAATATCGGCGCGGCGCGGGCGGCCTTCTTCCCGACCATCTCGCTGACCGCCAGCGTCGGCGCGGCCAGCAGCACGCTGGCGGGGCTGTTYTCGGGCGGCATGGCCTGGGTCTTCGCGCCGCAGATCACCCTGCCGATCTTCAAYGCGGGCGCCAATCAGGCGCGCCTGACCGTCTCCGAGGTGCAGAAGGACATCAACGTGGCCGCCTACGAGAAGACCATCCAGGGTGCGTTCCGCGAAGTGGCCGACGGGCTGGCCGCGCGCGGCACCTACGACCGCCAGACGGCTGCGCAGGAGGCGCTGGCGAAGGAGATTACCGAGACGCGGCGCCTGTCGGAAATCCGCTTCAAGAACGGGGTGGATGACTACTTCGGCGTCTTCGATGCCCAGCGGCAGCTCTACAACGCCCAGCAGACGCTGGTGACGATCCGCCTCGCGCGGCTGACCAGCCGGGTGGGCCTGTACAAGGCGCTCGGCGGCGGATGGACGCAGGCGACGGTGGCCCAKCCGGCCCAGCCCGCACCCGGCGCGCCAGCCGCGCCAGCCGCCCCCGCCGCGAAAGCTGCCACGCCGGCCGTCACGCAGCCGGTTGCGCAGGCACGGTGAACTGGACCACGGCGCCCCGGGGCTGGTTCGGGCTCGCCCAGAGCCGGCCGCCGTGGGCCTCGATGATCGACCGGCAGATCGACAGMCCCATGCCCAGGCCCGTGGCCTTGGTCGTGTAGAACGGGGCGAACACGCGCTCGGCGTCTTGCGGCGCAAAGCCCGGGCCGGTGTCGCTCACCGTCACCAACACGCTGCCGGCCTCGGCCTGCACGGTGCGGATAAGCAATTGCCGGGCACCGTCGCCGCTGCCGCCCATGGCCTCCAGCGCGTTCATGATCAGGTTGAGCAGCACCTGCTGCAGTTCCACGCGGTCGCCTTCGATGGCTGGCAAGCCATCCGCAAGCTGCGCCTGCACCGTGGCGCGGCCCTTGTCGGCTTCGCCACGGGTCAGCTCGACCACCTCGCCGATCGCCTGATTGATGTCCACCAGCTCCTTGCGCGGCGGCGCCTTCTTGATCAGYTGGCGGATGCGCCCGAGCACGTCCCCCGCGCGGTTGGCGTCCTTGACGATACGGGTGAGCGCCTGGCCCACCTCGTCGATATTGGACGGTTTGGCGCCCAGCCAGCGCAGTGCCGCCTGCGCATTGGTCACCGTCGCCGCAATCGGCTGGCTGACTTCGTGCGCGATCGACGCCGCAAGCTGCCCCATGGTGGCCACGCGGTTGGCGTGCGCCAGTTCRGCCTGGACTTCGCGATAGCGCTGCTCGCCCTGGTGGACCCTTTCCTCCGCCTGCTTGCGCTCGGTCAGGTCGAGCACGAACGCCACGCCCTCCTTCCGGCCGGCTTCGAACGTGGCCAGGCCGACGATGACCGGCAAGTAGCTGCCATCCTTCCTGACGTACGCCTTCTCGAAGGGCCGCGCGTGCCCCGTCCGCACGGCCTCGGCCAGTGCATGGTGGTTGACCGGGCGCAATTCCGGCGGCGTCAGGTCGTCCCAGCCCACGCGTCCCGAGAGCAGTTCCTCGCGCTCATATCCCACCATGCGCAGGAAGGCATCATTGGCTTCGAGAATCTCGCCCTCGCCCCGCCAGAAGACGATCCCGATGATGTTGGCGTCCACGAGTCGCCCGATCTTCGCTTCCCGTTCCGCCACGTCGCGGTACAGCCGGGCGTTTTCCAGCGAGATGGCGGCCTGCGAGGCCAGCAGCTTCAGCACCGCGATCTGGGCCGGGCAGAACACGCGGGCGGTCAGGTTGTTTTCGAGGTACAGCGCGCCGATGAGCTTGGCCTGGTTCATCAGCGGCAGGCAGAGCACGGAGCGGGCGCGATGCTGGCGAATGTACGGGTCGGCGGAGAAGGACGGCTCGGCCACGGCGTCGTCGAGGAACACGTTCTCGCGCGTGCGCAGGGCATGGTAGAGGACCGATTCCGGCAGCATGGCCGCGCTCACGGGCGCCGCGCGCAGTTGCAGCAGGATCGCGTCGCTGCCGGTCGTGGCTTCCGCCGCAATTCGCAGTTCGCCGCCGTCCGACAGGATCAGCAGGCCGCGTTCGGCGCCGGCCTGCTCGATGGCCGTGCGCATGATCATCTCGATCAGGTTGTCCAGGACGATTTCGCCCGAGGCGGCCTGTGACACCTTGATCACGGTGGCAAGGTCGAGATGTTCGACTGGCGTGGCGATGGTGTTCGTCGCCCCGGGCGCGGCTTCCTCCGTCCGCAGTTGCGGATATTCGGCCTCCAACTGCCGCACCTTGCCCGCAGCGCCCCAGCGCAGGTAGCCGTAACGGGCGTCCCGCAAATAGACACGGGCGATCTTCGCCAGACCACGCGCCGCATAGAAGYGTGCCGCGAGTTCGTTGACAAGCGCCTCATTGTGCACATAACCGCCATCCTGCGCGMGCTGGATGGCGGTCTCGTAGCCAAGTTCGGCGTCCACCACGCGGTCTTCGAGCCGGGCGATTTCGGCAGCCACCAGCGCGGCATGGCCGGCGAAGTTCTCCGGGCAGAGATCGGCCCAGATGCGGAGTTCGCGTTGCTGGGCGGCCAGGATGTCCATATGTGGCTGGCGGTCGTCGGCTGGCATGGCGGTGCACAGGCCGGCCCGGGCCAGCGCGCTATAGAAGACGTACTCGCCCTCTTCGATGAACCCGTGCGCGGCCGGCAGCAGCGGTTCTGCCCGGGACGCGGCCTCCAGGGCGCCCGCATGGTCGCCGGCGACATAACGCGCCTGCAGTTTGCGGATCCAGTACCAGCAGGCGTTCAGGATGGAGCCCATGGGCAGGCGGTCCTCGACCTGGGCTTCGTTGAACTGCGCGTCGTCCAGGCTGCCGAATGCCGGCGTCAGGCCGCGCAACATCCGGATCAGCGCAAGCTGGGTCTCCAKGAAGCCGATGACGAGGCCGAAGCGCTTCATCTTCACGTAGGCCAGGCCGCGTTCGGCTTCGCTCTGGGTCTCCGCCAGCGGCGTGCCGATGAACAGCAGGTTGGCGGCGAGGCTGTTGCAGACGAAGGCGCCGAACGGCACGTCGCCAGTCCGGTTCGCGGCGTCGAAGGCGCGGCGCAACTGGTCGTTGGTGGTCCGCACAGGCTCCGCCCAGCGCCGGGCGAACAGCGCGTAGGACAGGTAGGTGCGGGCTTCGTAGTGATCGAGCCCGCGCCGCTCCGCCAGTTCGCAGCCAAGCTGGCCGAACTGGAAGGCGCGCGCGTAGTCGCCAAAGCGCCGCCCGACCACCCGGGGCACGTTGGTGTAGGCCACGCACGAGGCATCGGCGTTGCCGTGCTCCAGACTGAGGTTGGTCGCCTTGCAGATGGTCAGGGACGCGAGGTTGGCATCCGTATGCGACGCCGGCACGAAAAGCTTGATCAGGACGTCGACGGTACCGATCGAGGCGGGATCCTCCATCGGCGGCGAGTCGATCAGCGTTTCGATCGGCCGATCGCCGAGTTGGGACCGGATGCGCGCGTACTCGGCCTGCACCGCCGTCTCGTCCGGGTGCGGGGACCAGTCGATCCCCACATGGCGGAGGAAGGCGAGGCAAACGGCGATGGCGTTGTCGCGCTGGCCGAGCACCACGTAGATGTCCACCTGCCAGCAGGTGACCTGGGCACGTTCGACCGTCGTCGTGGCGCGCGCGGACAGCGCCGCGAACCGCGCTTCGGCCACCGGCGCCTGCCCGGACAGGAACTCGCACTGGGCGCGACCCGACTCCAGCGCGAATCGCAGCGCAGGCCGGCGGACCCAGCCGTCGTCGTTCAGGAGGGCCGCGCCCGCCGCGAAATAGGTGAGCGCCGAGGCGTAGGCCGTCGCCGCCTTGGCGCGCTCGCCGGCCAGCAGGTTGAATTCCGCCAGTTGGTCCCGTTCCTCCTGTTCGGCGATCAGCGCCGCGCCCCGGTTGAGCTGGCCCACGATCTCGAAGATCGCGCCTTGGCGCTCGCCCGGTGCCGTCTGGGCGGCAATCAGCCGCCCGACCCGGAGGTGGGCCTCGGCGCGCGAGGCTTCGGGGATCATCGAATAGGCGGCTTCGTGGATCCGGTCGTGCACGAAGGCGTAGGCGCCCTCCTGCCGCTCGACCAGCTCCTGGCGAATCGCCTCCCAGAAGGCC
Organism: Cupriavidus sp. KB_39; assembly: GCF_052114485.1. NCBI lineage: Bacteria > Pseudomonadati > Pseudomonadota > Betaproteobacteria > Burkholderiales > Burkholderiaceae > Cupriavidus > Cupriavidus sp. KB_39. The sequence continues at coordinate 77,508 of NZ_JBFREV010000018.1, read as the reverse complement.
GCGTGGACCTGCCCTTCGGCCATGCCGAGGATGGTCGAGAGCGTGGTGATGCCGGCGACGTTGCCGAGGCAGGCCAGTTGCTGCAAGGCCTGCTGGGTCGCGTCGGGCAGGCGGGCCAGCTTGCCGACCATCAGCTCCACCACGTTGTCGGTGTAACCCTTGGCGTGGATGCGGTCGGCCTCCCAGCGCCAATCCCGGGCGGCATGGTCGAAGGTCAGCAGGTTCTCATCGACCAGCCCGTGCAGGAACTGGATCACGAAGAACGGGTTGCCGACGGTCTTGTCCCAGATCAACTGCGCCAGCGGCGCGATGCGCGCCGGCTCGCCATGCAGCGACTCTGCCACCAGTTGCTCGACATGGCCGCCGGTAAGCGGCGCCAGCCGGATTTCGTCGATCCTGACACCCTTGCCGCGAATGGCGCGCAGCGTGCCCGCCAGCGGATGCGCGTCGTCGACCTCGTTGTCGCGATAGGCRCCGATCAGCATCAGGTAGCGCAGGTCCGCATGGCTCAGCAGGTCTTCCAGCAGGGCCAGCGTGGCGGCGTCGAGCCACTGGAGGTCGTCGAGAAACAGCGCCAGCGGATGCTCGGCCCGGGCGAATACGCCGATGAAGCGCCGGAAGACGAGCAGGAAGCGGTGCTGCGCCTGCTGGGGCTCCAGTTCGGCCACCGGCGGCGGCTCGCCGATGATCAGCTTCAGTTCCGGGATCAGGTCCGTCATGAGCCGCGCATTGGGCYCCAGCGCCTCCAGCAGCGCGCCGCGCCAGCGTTCGAGCTCCGCATCGGGCTTGCCGAGCAGCGAGCGCACCAGGCCCTGGAAGGCCTGCACCAGCGTGGAATACGGGATGTCGCGCTTGTACTGGTCGAACTTGCCGGACGCAAACAGCCCGCGCGGCGGCACCTGCACCCGGTGCAGTTCATAGACCACCGACGACTTGCCGATGCCGGAATAGCCGGAGACCAGCACCATCTCCGGCACGCCGCCGTCGACGATCCGCGCGAAGGCGTCGAGCATCGTATCGACCTCCTGCTCACGCCCGTACAGCTTCTCGGGTATCCGCAGCCGGTCGCGCGTGCCGTGCCCGTCGAGTGGGAGTGCGTCGATGCTGCCCTGCCGCCTCCAGTCGTCCAGACAGCGCCGCAGGTCATGCTCGAGCCCGGCGGCGGTCTGGTAACGCTCCTCGGCCGTCTTGGCCAGCAGCTTCGCGACGATGTCGCAGAGCATGTCCGGGATGGTCTCCACCCGCGTGCGCGCCGCCACCGGGAGGCGGGCGATATGGCAGTGGACCCACTCCATGGCGTCGGTCGCCACGAATGGCAGCACACCGGTCAGCATCTGGTACAGCGTGACGCCCAGGGCATAGAGGTCGCTGCGCGAGTCGATCGACCGGTTCATCCGCCCGGTCTGCTCGGGCGCCATGTAGGCGAGCGTGCCGGCGATGGTCTCGGGCGGCTCCGGGGCCTGCCGTTCGCGTGGCAGCCGCGAGGCAAGGCCGAAACCGGTGAGCCGGGCCTGGCCGTCGGCGCAATTCACGAGGATATGGGTGGGCTTGAGGTCCTTGTGGACCAGCCCGCGCTGGTGCAGCTTGCCCAGTGCCGATGCGATGCCGATGGCGTGCCCCAGGAACGTCTCCGTCTCCATCGGCACGCCCAGTTGCTGCGAAAGCGGTTCGCCGCCGGCGTCCTCCAGGATCAGCAGGCTCCGGCCACCTTCGTGGACCAGTGCCAGCGGACGGGCGGCCCAGCTGCCATCCAGTTCGTCCTTCAGGCCGAATTCGTGGGCGAGGCGATCCAGCGAGGCAGGCAGCGGATGCTCGGCGGCGGGCCGCGCCAGCAGGACGGTCGGCCCGTTGCCGCCGCCCGGGTGCCGCCCTCGATGGAAGACGCGCTCCCCATCGTCCCACTGCATCTTCACGCTGTCATTCATTGGCACCGGCACCTGTCTATATCTATGCGCGAAAAGGCGCCGCGACAGCATATACCAAGCCGCCAGCCGCAAGCTGCCCGGAAAGCACCGCGCGACAGGATTGTCCGAGTTTCAGGGCTGTCTGGCGGCCCGCTGTTGTCGGCTTAAATATCGGGTCGAGATAATCATAGTTATCAGGCSATGTCGAATCGTGATTCGGCCGATTTTTCGGGGTGACGAAGGGAAAAGCCGAGGGGGCGGCTACACTGTCGCCGCTGCAATTCCTCGCTGACCTACCATGCGTTTTCCCTTGATCGCGCTGACTGCCTGCCTCGTCATGCAGGCCAGCGCCCACGCCGCCGGCGATATCGAGACCGGACGTGCCGTGTTCGACCGCAAGTGCGCCTCCTGCCACAAGATCGGCCCGGCGGCGCGCGGCACCTTCGGCCCCCACCTCAACGGCATCGTTGGCCGGCCGGCGGGCACGACTTCCGACTACCGCTATTCCGATGCCATGAAGACGTCGAAGGTGGTCTGGACCYCCGAGACGCTCCGCGCCTTCATCCACGCCCCGAACAAGGTGGTGCCGGGCAACAAGATGCGCTTCTGGGGCATCGGCGACGACAGCGAGATCACCGACCTGCTGGCCTTCCTGCAAACGGTTCGGTAGGGGCTAGAATCCCGCCAGCACCTCCCCACAGGTTTTCCATAGGCYTCCAGCGTGGCACTTGAGCAGGGCTTCATCCTGACCCGGCACTGGCGCGATACTCCCGCCGGTACCGAGGTCGATTTCTGGCTGGCCACGGACCAGGGGCCGCGCCTGCTGCGCCTGCCGCCCCAGCCGTCGGTGGCCTTCGTGCCCGAGGCCCAGCGCGATCAGGCCGAGCCGCTGCTGCGCGGCGAGCGCGATGTGGACTTGCGCCCGCTCGAGTTGCAGGACTTCCACCGCCGGCCCGTGCTCGGGCTCTACTGCCAGCAGCACCGCCAGTTGATCCGGATCGACAAGGCGCTGCGGCAGGCTGGCGTGGATGTTTACGAGGCCGATATCCGCCCGCCCGAGCGCTACCTGATGGAGCGCTTCATCACCGCGCCGGTCTGGTTCGACGGCCAGCCGGACGCGCACGGCGTGCTGCGCCACGCGCAGATGAAGCCGGCCACCGACTATCGCCCCACCCTGCGCCTGGTCTCGCTCGATATCGAAACCACCGCCCATGGCGAGCTGTATTCGATTGCGCTGGAAGGCTGCGGCCAGCGGCAGGTCTATATGCTCGGCCCGGCGCCGGCGGGCGATCCGGCCCCGCTGGACTTCGCGCTCGAATACTGCGACACCCGCCCCGCCCTGCTCGAAAAACTCAACCAGTGGCTGGCCGAGCACGACCCGGACGCCATCATCGGCTGGAACCTCGTTCAGTTCGATCTTCGCGTGCTGCAGGCCCACGCAGTGCAGTTCCAGGTGCCGTTGCGGCTGGGCCGGGGCGGCGCCGAGATGGAGTGGCGCGAGCACGCCAGGCAGCAGCACTACTTCGCGGCGGCGGCCGGGCGGCTGATCATCGACGGCATCGAGGCGCTGCGCGGCGCCACGTGGAGCTTCCCGTCGTTCAGCCTGGAGTCGGTGGCCCAGACCCTGCTCGGCGAAGGCAAGGCGATCGACAACCCCTACGACCGCATGGACGCCATCGACCGCATGTTCGCCGAGGACAAGCCCGCGCTGGCACGCTACAACCTGCGCGACTGCGAGCTGGTCACCCGCATCTTCGCCGCCACCGAGCTGCTGACCTTCCTGCTGGAGCGCGCCACCGTCACCGGCCTGCCGACCGACCGCAGCGGCGGCTCGGTGGCCGCCTTCACACATCTATATATGCCGCTGATGCACCGGCAGGGCTACGTGGCGCCGAATCTGGGCGAACTGGCGCCCGAGGCCAGCCCCGGCGGTTTTGTCATGGATTCGCGCCCCGGCCTGTACGAGTCGGTGCTGGTGCTGGACTACAAGAGCCTGTATCCRTCGATCATCCGCACCTTCCTGATCGATCCGATYGGGCTGGTGGAGGGGCTGGCCCACCCCGATGACGCCGATTCGGTGCCCGGCTTCCGGGGCGCGCGGTTCTCGCGCRGCAAGCACTGCCTGCCGGCCATCGTCGCGCGGATCTGGCAGGGCCGCGAGGCGGCCAAGCGCGAGCAGAACAAGCCGCTCTCGCAGGCGCTGAAGATCATCATGAATGCGTTCTACGGCGTGCTSGGATCGAGCGGCTGCCGCTTCTTCGACCCGCGCCTGGCGTCGTCGATCACCATGCGCGGCCACGAGATCATGCGCCAGACGCGCCTGCTGATCGAGGCGCGCGGCTATGACGTGATCTATGGCGACACCGACTCCACCTTCGTCTGGCTGCGCGGCGCCCATGCCGAGGACGATGCGGCACGCATCGGGCGTGAACTTGTCGCCTACGTCAACGACTGGTGGCGCGACCACCTGCGCCAGACCTTCGACCTGGACAGCGCGCTGGAACTCCAGTTCGAGACCCACTTCCGGCGCTTCCTGATGCCAACCATCCGGGGCGCCGAGTTGGGCAGCAAGAAGCGCTACGCCGGTCAGGTCATGCGTGCCGATGGCCGCGCCGAGATGGTGTTCAAGGGGCTGGAGACGGTGCGCACGGACTGGTCGCCGCTGGCGCAGCAGTTCCAGCAGASGCTCTACGCGATGATCTTCAACCGCGAGCCGTACCGCGATTAYGTGCGGGACATCGTGCGCCGCACGCTGGCCGGCGAACTGGACGCGCAACTGGTTTACCGCAAGCGCCTGCGGCGCCAGCTTGGCGACTACCAGCGCAACGTCCCGCCTCACGTGCGCGCCGCGCGGCTGGCCGATGCCTATAACGATAGCCAGGGCCGCCCGCGCCAGTACCAGAACGGCGGCTGGATCAGCTATGTGATGACGGTGGCCGGGCCGATGCCGATGGAGACGCTCGATCCGCGCCAGTCGCCGATCGATTATGACCACTACATCACAAAACAGCTCCAGCCGATTGCCGACGCCATCCTGCCCTTCCTCGACGATGATTTCGACACGCTGCTGACTGGGCAGATGGCGCTGTTTCCGGACTGAAATCCGCCCCCATCCCAAGAGCAGCGCGGRATTCCTGCTGCATCGCGGCAGATTCGAACCGCCCGAACCCATTACACTTGGCGCCTGTTCTGATACTGCGCCCCATTCCGTCCATGTCCGAGACCCACGCCACTGCCGCCCCCGTTCGCTCCAAAGCCCTGCGCGCCGCCGCCAGCGTGCTGGTGCTACGCGACGGCCCGGCGGGCATGGAGGTGCTGATGATGCGCCGCCCCCAGCGCGACGACGACCGCAGCGCCGGTGCCTTTGTCTTCCCGGGCGGCACACTCGATGAGCAGGATACGGCACTTCACCCCTTGTGCGATGGCCTCGACGATGCCGCCGCCAGCGCCCGGCTCAATGTCGACAAAAACGGGCTCGACTATTACCTCTGCGCCGCACGCGAAGCGTTCGAGGAAGCCGGCCTGCTGTTCGCCCGCGATGCCAACGGCCAGAATGTGGATCTCGATGCACTCGACGCGGACACCTACGGCAGCCTGCGCGAAGCCGCCGGCTACGGCGGCGCCGGCATCGCCCATGTCTGCGAACGGCTGGGCGTGCGCCTCGCCGTGGACCAACTGGCCTACGGCAGCCACTGGCTGACGCCGCCGGGCCTGCCGAAGCGCTTCGACACGCGCTTCTTCTTCGCGCTGGCGCCGGCTGGGCAGACCGCGCGGCACGATGGCGTTGAAGCGGTCGAGCATCGCTGGATGCGGCCCGTCGATGCGCTCGACCCGGCGAACGAGATCTCCCTGGTCAACGTCACGCGGCGCATGCTCCAGTCGATTTCGCACTTCCCGACTGCGCAGGCGTGCTTCGACCATGCCCAAAAGCTGCGCAACATCGTGCAGATCATGCCGCGCCTGGCCACCGGCCCCAAGGGCGTGCGGCCGGTGATGCCGGARGAAGCGCCGTACGCGGAAATCGCCCGGATCGACCCCGATGGCGCCGGCCATGGCCGCTACGCGCTGGCGCCGGGCGCAGCGGTGAAGCTCTCCGAACGGGTCTGGCGCGTCACGGCGGACAACGGCAACGTGATGACTGGCCCCGGCACCAACACCTACTTCGTGGGCGGCGGCGCGGACAACACCTGGGCGATGATCGATCCCGGCCCCGCCGATCCGGCCCATATCACCGCCGTGCTGGCCGCCGCGCCGGGCCCGGTGAAGTGGATTCTCGTCACGCATACCCACCTGGACCATTCGCCCGCCTCCGTGGCGGTGCGCGAGGCCACCGGCGCGCCGGTCTGGGGGCGCGTCACGGCCGTGCAGGACCGCCAGGACCAGACTTTCGCGCCGGACCGCATGCCCGAGCACGGAGAGCGCATCGTGCTCGGCCCGCACGCCACGCTGCGGGTGGTACACACGCCGGGGCATGCATCGAACCATCTCTGCTACCTGCTCGAGGAAGAGAAGACGCTGTTCACGGGCGACCACGTCATGCAGGGCTCCAGCGTCGTCATCAATCCGCCCGATGGGGACATGCGCGCCTATCTGGCGTCCCTGCAGGCGCTGCTCGACGAAGACCTGGAGTGGATTGCGCCGGGCCACGGCTTCCTGATGCCGCGCCCCCGGGATGCCATCCGGCTGCTGATTCGCCATCGGCAGCAGCGCGAGGCCAAGGTGCTGAACGCGCTGCGCGCGCTGGCGCCGGCCGATATCGGCACGCTGCTCGCCAGCGTCTACGACGACGTGCCCGAGCGCATGCATCCGGTGGCGCAGCGCTCGCTGCTGGCCCACCTGCGCAAGCTCGAGGAAGACGGCGTGGCGCGCGAGACCGAGGCGGTCTGGCATCTGATTTCGGCATGAGCCACAAGTGARCCGCGCATGAACTTCAGCCTTTCCGATCTGCGCGCCTTCGTGGCGGTGGCCGAACTGAGCAGCTTCCGCGCGGCAGCGACGGAGTTGCATCTGTCCCAGCCGGCGTTGTCGCGCCGGATCGAGAAGCTGGAAGACGCCCTCGGCGTGCGGCTGTTCGACCGGACGACGCGCTCGGTGGAGATGACCGCCGTGGGCCGGGAGTTCTCGCGCAAGGCGCGCGAACTCCTGAACGGGCTGGAGGAGTCGCTGCTCGGCATCCGGGACGTGGCCACCCGCGTGACCGGCGAAGTCACGGTGGCGTGCGTGCCCTCGGCGGTGCGCTACTTCCTGCCGGCGGTGCTGCGCAAGTACCACGAGACGTGGCCGCGCATCGTCGTGCGGCTGATCGACGAAGGCGCCAACGAGGTGCTGAACCTGATCGTGCGCAACGAGGCCGACTTCGGCCTGAACTACATCGGCACGCAGGAGCCSGAYGTCGAGTTCGAACCCGTGCTCAAGGAACCGTTCGTGGTGGCCTGCCCGCCCGACCATCCGCTGGCGCGCAAGCGCAAGGTCACCTGGGCCGAACTGGGCCAGTACGACTACATGACCGTGGGCAAGGCCAGCGGCAACCGCATGCTGCTGGACCTGGCGCTGACCGATGTACCCGATCGCCCACAGTGGTATTGCGAGGTGCGGCACGTCAGCACGCTGGTGAGCCTGGTGGAAGCCGGGCTCGGCGTGGCGGCGGTACCCCGGCTGGCCATGCCGCCGGGCAAGCATCCCACGCTGACCAGCGTGCCGCTGGTGGAGCCCACCGTCTCGCGTACCGTGGGGCTGATCCGGCGGCGCGGCCGGTCCCTGTCGCCGGCGGCGCAGCAACTGTATGACATGCTGCTGACCGCCAATGCCGAAATGCAGGGGGCCAAGACGCTGCCTGGACACCGAAAGCGCGGCAACCCCCGTACCTGAAATATCTGGATACCTTGCCGCACTGGCAGCGCGGCGCATCGCTGCCTACATTGGATGACATCGCTATTCGTCCAAGGCGCCGCCATGTCCAGACAATTTGCCATCCTGCTGCTGATGCTGGCCGCCTCCGGCGCCGCCCATGCCGTCACCAAGTGCCAGAGCGGCAAGGACACGCTCTATACGGCGGCATCGTGCCCGGCGGGCTACCGCGATGTCACGTCCACCATGCGTGCCAATGTGACCACCATCACCAAGACCCCCAAGATCCGCCAGGACGAGCAGGCCTACCTGCAGAGCCGCGCCCAGATGGCGCAACAGATCCAGGYCTGGCAGGGGCGCGAGGACGAYCTCGACCTGCGCGCGCAGAACGYCTTCTGGAAYCAGTGCCGGGCACTCGAGTACCAGGCGCGGGCCGCCGAGCGCGCCATGCATACCACCGAGTACTGGAGCCGCGCGGACCGCTACCGCAGCGACGTCCATGCCCTGCGCTCGCAGCAATACGAGATGGGGTGCTACTTCTAGGGCCGAGGCTGATGCGAGGCGGTCATGATCCATGCCCCTCGTAGAACCTGCCGATATTAGTCAGGCTTAGATCGGCATACAGAAAATTTCAGGCAAATCGGCGCCGGTGAAACGTCTTGTCTCACATACAATTCGTTCCCATCGGCCCGCCAACGAAAGCTGGCAACGCGGTCGCAACCTACTCCTGTGATGCCATGCTGACTCTCACTGTGATCGTTGCGTATATGCTGGCCTGTATCGTCGCACTGGCCTTCGGCGCCCGCTGGGTGCTCAAGAATGACCCGCTGCTCAAGCAGTCGGGCGCCCGCCCTCACGGCGACGATCATTCGACGCTGACGCGCTAACCCGCCATGCGCTGATCGCCCCCCGGCTACGCCAGCCACGCAATCCCCAGAAGCCCGGTTCACGAGACCGGGCTTTTGCTTTGGTGSGGCTTTCGTGTATCAGGCTGCACACGCCCAAGCCCGCCTTGGAAGGTCGCGCCGCTGTCCTACACCGCGACCCGGAACGCACCGACACCCTCCCGCGCCCCGYAGTGACTATSGTTATGGCAGGCGTCCGCCTCGTGACGCCATGTCCTTCTTGTCTGCGAGCCGCCCCGCCATCCATGTCGCGCGTACCGATCCAGCCCGCCATGCGGGCCGCCCCGCCCGGCACCGTGGCCGGGCCTGATGTTGTGCCGGATGTCGTACCGGAGGGGGTGCCCGCAGTCACGGCTGAGGTGCCCGCCGACGCCGCGCCGGCGTCACCCACCCGTACGCCCCCCAAGCTGTCCGTCTCTGTGCGCCGCGCCAGCACGGCGTTGGTCATTCTGGCGACGCTCGCATCGCTCTACACCCTGCACCTCGCCCGCGACTTCATCGTGCCAGTGGTGGTGGCCATCGTCATCGCCTACCTGCTCGATCCGATGGTCGAGTGGCTCCAGCGCCAGCGGGTGCCGCGCGCCGTGGGCGCGACCGTGGTGCTGCTCGGCATGCTGGCCCTGCTGCTGTGCGGCGCCTATCTGCTCCAGGGGCAGATTGAATCTATTGTCGACCGGCTGCCCGCCATCGCCAGCAAGCTCTCCCGCTCGCTGGGCGAACTGGTGAGCGGCGACGACTCCATGCTGCAAAAGATCCGCCGCGCCACCACGGTACTGGTCGGTACCGGTCAGCCACCGCCGACCAAGGGCGCGCCGATCGTCGTCGAACGTTCCGCCGACGCCCTCAACAACGCCATCTGGGTGGGATCGATGGGCGTCTTCGCGATGCTGGCGCAGGCCATCGTCGTGCTGTTCCTGACCTGGTTCCTGCTGCTGGGCGGCGACATGTTCAAGCGCAAGTTCATCAAGATGGCCGGCACCACCATCAGCCAGAAGAAGATCAGYGTGCACATGCTCGACGAGATCAACCGGGCGATCCAGCGCTACATGCTGATGCTGGTCATCACGAACGCCGCGCTGGGGCTTTGTACGTACATCCTGCTCAGGTATCTGTCGATCGACAATGCCGGCGCATGGGCGCTGGCGGCTGCCTCGCTGCACCTGGTGCCGTACTTCGGCGCGGTACTGATCGCYCTGTGCCTGGGCGTGGCCGGGTTCATGCAGTTCGGCACGCTGTCCGTCGCGGCAGCGGCGGCCGGTGGGTCGATGCTGATCGCCACGCTGATCGGCTCCGGCATGACCACCTGGATGACGGGCCGCATGGCGCGCATGAACGCCGTCGCCGTCTTCGTCTCGCTGCTGCTGTTCACGTGGCTCTGGGGCACCTGGGGGATGCTGCTGGCGATTCCGCTGGCCGTCATCGCCAAGGTCGTGGCCGACCACGTCGAAGGGCTCGAGGTGGTGGCCGAGTTCCTCGGCGAATAGCCGTCCCCCTCGCCTTCCTCCTCCTATTTCGTCACGCGAAACTTGATGCGACGCAGAATGACCGCGCCGCATGGATCACGTATAACCGSATGCTGCGCCGCGATGTGGCGGCGGCGCTTCAACCGGCAACATCTTTCGCGAGGGAGGTATCAGGCATGCGTTGGCAGCAACGTCCGCAGGGCTCCAACTGGGGCGATTTCGGTCCTGACGATCAACTGGGGCGCGTCAATTTGATCGGCCCCGAGCAGGTGGTCAAGGGCGCGCGCGAGATCCAGGCGGGGCGCAGCTTCTGCCTCTCGCTGCCGCTGGACTACCCCGGCGGCAACAAGCTCAATCCGCGCCGCCATCCGCCCGAGTTGCGCCCCACCTTCCGCGACGACTCCCCGTACATGAACTTCCCGCTGGCCAAGGTGAACCCGGCCGCGACCGATGTCATCAGCGACGATCAGGTGCTGCTCTGCCTCCAGTACTCCACCCAGTGGGACTCGCTGGCGCACGTGGGCGCGCTGTTCGATGCGGACGGCGATGGCAAGCTCGAGCGCGTCTACTACAACGGCTATCGCGCCAACGCGGACATCGTCGGCCCGGTCGACTATGCCGATGACGACCAGTTCGCCGCCCACGATTGCAGCCACGGCCATACCCATAGCCACGCGGATGCGCTCGGCATCGAGAACTTCGCCGTCAAGGGCATGCAGGGCCGGGGCGTGCTGGTGGATCTGGCCGATGTGTTCGGCATGGACTTCCGCAACGTCGGCTACGACGACCTGATGCACGCCATGGACACCCATCGCGTGGAAGTGGAGCCCGGCGACATGCTCCTGCTGCGCACCGGCTTTGCCGAAGTCGTGCTGTCGATGCAGCGCGAGCCCGACGAAGCGGTGCTCCACCACAGTTGCGCAGCGCTAAACGGGCGCGACGCCCGGCTGCTGAACTGGATCACCGATTCCGGCATCGCCGCGCTGATCGCCGACAACTACGCCGTGGAGCGCTACCCGGCCCTGCCGCCGCCCGACGAGGCGAAGACGCATCCGCTGCTGCCGCTCCACCACCATTGCCTGTTCAAGCTGGGGCTGCCGCTTGGCGAACTCTGGTATCTCAAGGACCTGGCGGACTGGCTGCGCGCGCACCGCCGCTCGCGCTTCATGCTCACGGCGCCGCCGCTGCGGCTGCCGGGCGCGGTGGGCTCGCCGGTGACGCCGGTGGCCACGGTGTGATCCGCGGTGTGCGTTTTTAAATCGTAGAAGAACTAGATAAAAAACTGGAGGAGACAACCATGAAGACTTCAGCGACATGGCGGCGKACGGCCGCKGCCCTGCTGGCGCTGGCCGGTGCTGGCGGTGTGGCCGGCATCGCCTCGGCCCAGCCGAAGGCAGGGATTTCCGATGATGTCGTCAAGATCGGCCTGCTGCTCGACATGAGCGGCCTCTACGCCGACGTGACCGGGCGCGGCAGCGCCACGGCGGCGCAGATGGCCATCGACGACTTCGGCGGCAAGGTGCTCGGCAAGAAAATCGAGCTGGTGGTGGTGGATCACCAGAACAAGGCCGACATCGCCGCCAACAAGGCGCGTGAATGGTTCGATACGGACAAGGTCGATGCCATCCTGGATGTGGCGGCTTCGGCACCCGCGCTGGCCGTGCTCGACGTGGCGAAGCAGAAGAACAAGATCGTGGTGTTCTCCGGCCCCGGCAGCGAGCGCCTCACCAACGACCTGTGCACGCCGGTTTCGGTCCACTACGCCTACGACACCTACGCGCTGGCCAACACCACGGCCAAGGCCATGGTCCAGCGCGGCGGCAAGACGTGGTTCTTCCTGACCGCCGACTACGCGTTCGGCCACACGCTCCAGCAGTCAGCCACCACGGTGGTCACCGAGGCCGGCGGGCAGGTGCTCGGCGCCGCGCGCCATCCGCTCAGTACCAGCGACTTCGCCTCCTACCTGCTCCAGGCGCAGGCGAGCAAGGCGCAGGTGGTGGGCCTGGCCAACGCRGGCGGCGACACGGTCAACGCCATCAAGGCCGCCTCCGAGTTCGGCCTGACGCGCGACGGCAAGCAGCGCATGGCCGGACTGTTGCTCTATATCAACGACATCCACGCGCTCGGCCTCAAGACCGCGCAGGGGCTGGTGCTGACCGAGGCGTTCTACTGGGACATGAACGACGCCACGCGCGCSTGGTCGCGCAAGTACTTCGACAAGGTCAAGAAGATGCCGAACATGAGCCAGGCAGGCGTCTACTCCTCCGTCACGCACTACCTGAAGGCCGTGCAGGCGGCCGGCACGGACGAGACCGCACCGACCATGGAGAAGATGAAGGCGATGCCGATCAACGACTTCTTCGCCAAGAACGGCCGCATCCGCGCCGATGGGCGCATGGTGCACGATATGTATTTGTTCGAGGTCAAGACGCCGGCCGAGTCCAAGTACCCGTGGGACTACTACAAGGTGCTGGCCACGGTGCCGGGCGACCAGGCGTTCATCCCGCCGTCGAAGTCGCAATGTCCGTTGCTCAAGGGCAGCCGCTGACGGAGCGCTGARGGGCGCTTGACGCCCCAATTGTTCAAATCCCGGGACAGTCTGTCAGCCCAGACGCGCTTCTCCCGTTCCTGATCCCTCGTTACATTGCAGTCGCCGCCGGCACGCCCGAGCCCTTACGGGGTGCGCGGGCGGCGACCATAACAAGGATCACGAACGCATGAAGACCCGTCTCGCCTGCCTGGCCACGCTGGCCATCCTCCCTGCCCTGCCCGCTGCTGCCCACGCCCAGGGCAGCATCACGCTCTACGGCGTCGTCGACGCTGGCGTGGAATTCCTGACCAACGTGCCGAACGCGGCCACCGGCGGCAGCAACAACGTCGWGCGGATGTCCGCCGGCAACCTCTCCACCTCCCGCTGGGGCCTGCGCGGCGCCGAAGACCTGGGCGGCGGCCTGAAGGCCGTCTTCACGCTGGAAAACGGCTTCGACCTCGACACCGGCAGCGCCAACCAGGGCGGCCGCATGTTCGGCCGTCAGGCGTTCGTCGGCCTGCAGAACCAGTACGGCACGCTGTCGCTGGGCCGCCATCAGACCGTGCTGTACGACTTCTCGCTGGCCTATGACCCGATGGCCATCGCCACGCGCTACTCGGTGCTGATGCACGACAAGTGGATGTCCGGCCGCGCCGAYAAYTCGGTGAAGTTCACCGGCCAGACCGGCGCGCTGTACTACGGTCTGTTCTACAGCACCGGCTACGACAGCAGCGCCGGCGGCGAGGTGCCGGGCGACTACAAGGCCGGCCGCAACTTCAGCGCCAGCGTCGGCTACACGGCCGGCCCGCTGTCCGCCCGCGTGGTGTACGACGAAGTGCGCGGCAGCACCGTCGTCACGGACGACAACCGCGAGCGCCGCGCCACCCTCGGCGCCAGCTACGACTTCGGCCGGGCCCGTGCCTTCGCCGGCTATCGCTGGTACTACGGCGACTTCGCCAGCAGCTCGCTGCGCACCAACCTGTACTGGATCGGCGCGAACTACCAGGTCACGCCGGCCATCACGCTGACTGGCGCGGCCTACTACACCGACGTGCGCAACAGCGGCGGCGACCCGTACAGCTTCGTGCTGTCCGGCACGTACGCGTTCTCCAAGCGCACCGACCTGTACACCATCGTCGCCTACGCCCAGAACCGGGACGGCTCGGCCATGGGCCTGTCCGGCTTCGGCCCGTCGCTGAACCGCAGCGCCAGCACCCTGACGGCCACAACCGAACAGGTGGGCGCCGGCCAGAACCAGTTCGGCGCCATCGTCGGCATCCGCCACCGCTTCTGAGCGCAGCGGCCACGCTGAAATCCACTTGACGGAGACTTTCCCTTCGTCTTTGGGCCCGCCTTGGCGGGCTCTTTTTTGGATCAGGCCGCAGAAAACGCCCGCCGGGCGTTATGCCGGTGCAGCCGGGACAAGCCCGTACCTGGACATGACTGCGAYCACGGCGCACSAACTCACAGCGGCCGCCCCTTCCYTACGCCTCTCCGCCAAAATACGCCGCAATCCGCGCCAGTTTGTCCGGGTTGCGTTGCACGTGGATGCGGGCGATGCGGTCGCCTTCGACCACAAAGGTCTGCGCGGACTCCAGCGCGCCGTCGAAGTAGCGCAGCAGCGCCCATTCGCCATTGAGCAGCACCAGCCGCACCCGGAGGCCCTCGCCGGGGAATCTGAGGCGGGTGGCGTAGAACAGTTGCGCGATGCGGCGGGCGCCTTCGAGCGGCTTGGGGAAGGTCTGGACCCTGCCGCCGCCGTCGCCGGCCAGGGTGGCGTCGTTGGCCAGCAGCGCCTGGATGCCGGCGAAGTCGCCGCCCTGCATCGCCTGGGCGAACGCCTGGACTATGTGCCGATGGGTGTCCGGGGACACCGTGAAGCGCGGCCGGTCGTCGCGTAGCTGGGTTTTTGCCCGGCTGACCAGCTGGCGGCAGTTGGCCTCGCTCTTGCCGATCACGCGCGCCACCTCGTCGTAGTCGTTGTCGAAAACCTCGCGCAGGAGGAAGGCCGCGCGGGCCTCGGGCGTCAGGCGCTCCAGCAGGAGGAGGAAGGCGACGGAGATGTCGTCGGCGCGCTCCTTGATGGCCTCGGGGTTGTCCGGGCTGTCCGTGATCAGCGGCTCGGGCAGCCAGATCCCGGTGTAGTGCTCGCGCTGGATCTTGGCGGCGCGCAGGCGGTCGATGGCGATGCGAGTGGTTACCGAGACCAGCCAGGCTTCGGCATTTTCGATTTCCGTCTGGTCAGCCGTGTGCCAGCGCAGCCAGGCGTCCTGTACGACGTCCTCGGCCTCGGCCACGGCGCCGAGCATCCGGTAGGCAATCCCGTGCAGGCGCGGGCGCAGCTTGTGGAAGGTGGCGGTGGTGTCGTCCATGATTCGATGCGAAAAGGCGGCTGGCAGACCGCCATGGTGGCCACGCGTGCCGGCCCAGCGCAAGAACTTTCAAGCATTTTCCGACGCACACCTTGAAAATTCCGATKCACTGTATATATTTACAGTAACTGTATGAATGAACAGTATATCGGAGTGCGGAATGGAACACCTGATCCACCTGATCCGTGTGCAGAACGAATATGACCGCCAGGTGCTGGTCTGGCTGCGGGGGCGCATTGGTGATGCCGCCCTGCTGTCGGCCGCGCACCGGGCCACCGTCGACGATAAAAAGCCTTATCTTTCAACGATTTGCCGCCTGATCGGGATTCGGGCGCCGTCGCGCCGCGCGCTGGCGGACGAGGCTCGCAAGAGCCATCGCGCGGTGGGCGAGCGGTATCTGGAGCAGATCCGCGAGATCCTGGCCCGCCCGACGTCCGGCCATGAAAAAGCCGGGCACGAGGCCCGGCCACAAGCGGCGCTGTTCTAGATCGCCTAGACAGCGTCTGATCCGGGCTCAGGCCGGCAGTTCGGTCACGCGCATTGCGGGCGTGATCTGGAGCGGATCGGTCATCAGCTCCAGCACGGCCGGCTGGCCGGCGTTGCGGGCGCGCTCGAACGCTGCCGCAAAGTCCTCCGTCTTCTCCACCCGCTCCGCCCACGCCCCGCAGGCGCGCGCCATCGCCACGAAATCCGGGTTGGCGATGGTCGTGCCGCTCTGGCGGCCCGGGTAGCGCTTCTCCTGATGCATGCGGATGGTGCCGTACATGCGGTTATTCACCAGGATCACGATCAGGTTGGCGCCATGCGCGGCGGCCGTGGCGATCTCCTGCGGATACATCAGGAAGCAACCGTCGCCAGCCAGGCAGACCACGGTCTTCTCGGGCGCGCGCAGCTTCGCGGCAATCGCGGCCGGCAGGCCGTAGCCCATCGCGCCGCAGGTGGGCGCCAGTTCCGTGCGCGGACGCTTGTACGCGTAGAAGCGGTGCAGCCAGACCGTRTARTTGCCGGCGCCGTTGCTGAGGATGGCGTCTTCGGGCAGCACCGCGTTCAGGTGCGACATCGCGGCAGCCATATCCACCCCCGTCAGTTCCGCATGGGGCTTGGGCGGCGTGACGAAGGCCTCGTGCTCGGCCCGGGCGCCGCTGGTCCAGTCCTTCCATCCGATAGAAGCCGGCGCCGGCAGCGCGGCCAGCATGGCTGCCGCAGGCACCACGCCCGAATGGATCGGCAGTGCCGACTGGTAGACGCGGCCCAGCTCGCCGCTATCGGCATGGATATGCACCAGCTTTTGCTTCGGGCGCGGGACTTCCAGCAGCGTGTAGCCATCGGTGGCGATGTCGCCCAGCCGGGTGCCGACCGCCACGATCAGGTCGGCCGTGCGCACCCGCTCGGCCAGCTTGGGGCTCACGCCCAGGCTCAGATGGCCGATGTAGTGCGGGTCGCGGTTATCGATCACGTCCTGCCGGCGGAAGGCGCAGGCCACGGGCAGGTTCCATGCCTTGACGAAGGCGGCGAAGTCACGCACTGCCGCGTCGGTCCAGCCGGCGCCGCCGGCGATCACCAGCGGCTGGCGGGCCTCGGCCAGCGCGGCGGCCAGCGCCCGGGCATCCTCGGCGCGCGGGGCGGCCGCCACGGTGCGGTACGGCTCGGCATCGGCGCAGTCCACCAGATCGTCGAGCACGTCTTCGGGCAGCGCCAGCACCACCGGGCCGGGCCGGCCGGACGTGGCCACCTGGAAGGCGCGCGCCACCATCTCGGGAATCCGGGCCGGATCGTCGATCTCGGCCGCCCACTTGGCCATCGTGCCGAACACTGCCGCGTAATCCACCTCCTGGAACGCCTCCCGGCCCTTGTGGGCGCGGGAGATCTGCCCCACGAACAGGATCATCGGCGTGGAGTCCTGCTGGGCGATATGCACGCCGATGCTGGCGTGGGTGGCGCCCGGCCCCCGGGTGACGAAGCAGATGCCGGGGCGGCCGGTCAGCTTGCCGTCGGCCTCGGCCATGTTGGCGGCGGCGCCTTCGTGCTTGGTGACGACGAGGTCGATGGCCGGCTGGTCGTGCAGCGCGTCCAGCACGTCCAGAAAACTCTCGCCGGGCACGCAGAAGATGCGCTCCGTGCCATGCAGGCGCAGTTGGTCCACGAGGACACGGCCGCCGGTGCGGGCCTGAAAGGATGGGGTTTGAGCGGTCATGACGAAAAGTATGGACAGGATCGGAGGCGGCGCCAAGGTGGAGCCAAGCAGGCGCCAGACCCGAAGCAGGCGGCGATGACAGCGATTTTTCCGTTTGACGGGCGCCGCCGCGGGGTCTATCGTGCATTTCTGTTATGCGTTTTATGCAAGGCAGCCCGCCTCGCGCCCGTGTAGATTGGCTACCGAGGCGATGCTGCCATGACAGCGCGCCCGCCCGCGACACCTGACGGCCATCCCGRCCGTCCCATAACAATGCTCGCGAAAACAGGAGACCATGCAATGTCCTTCCCTCATCGATTGATGCGGCCGGCCCTGGCCGTGCTTTGCCTTGGATGCATGGCGGCGGCCCCACTGGCGCAAGCCCAGTCCGCCGACCAGTACCCCAGCAAGCCGATCAACTACGTCGTGCCRTTCGCGGCGGGCGGCACCACGGACCTGCTCGGCCGACTGATCGGCCAGCGGCTGTCGCAGGTGCTCGGCCAGTCGGTGGTGGTGGAAAACCGCGCCGGCGCCGGCGGCAATATCGGTTCGGACTACGTGTCCAAGGCCGCGCCGGACGGCTACACGCTGCTCGGCGGCACCATCAGCTCGCACGCCATCAACGTGAGCCTGTACCCCAAGATGCCGTACGACCCGGTCAAGAACTTCCAGCCGGTGGCGCTGATCGGCACGCTGCCCAATGTGCTGGTGGTGAACGTGAACAGCCCGTACAARTCGGTGCAGGACGTGATGGCRGCGGCCAAGGCCAAACCGGGGTCGATCAACTTCGGCTCGTCCGGCAACGGCACCTCCCAGCATCTGGCGGCCGAACTGTTCGCCAACATGGCCGGCCTGAAGATGACCCACGTGCCCTATAAGGGCAGCAGCCAGGCGGTACAGGCGCTGCTCGGCAATCAGGTCGATATCGTCTTCGAGAACAGCGTGGCCGCCATGCCGATGGTGCAGTCCGGCAAGTTCCGCGCGCTGGCCACCACCGGCGCCAAGCGCGCCGCCGAGCTGCCCGATGTGCCGACCATGGCCGAATCGGGCCTGCCGGGCTATGAAATCGTCTCGTGGCAGGCGATCTTCGCGCCGGCCGGCACGCCGATGCCCATCGTCAACAAGCTGGCCACCGAGATCGGCAAGATCATCCACCAGCCGGACGTCAAGGCGAAGCTGGTGGGCATGGGCGTGGAGCCGTCTGGCGCCGGCCCGGCCGAACTCGGCAAGTTCCAGAAGAGCGAGGTGGCCAAGTGGGCCAACCTGATCAAGGTCGCCAACATCCACCTGGAGTAACGCATGGCAGAACACCGTATTCCGACCGCCGGCCTGCATCGCTGGGTCGTGGACCTGTGGCTGGCGGCGGGGTCCGATGCGCGTGAGGCGCAGCTGACCGCCGACCACCTCGTCGGCGCCAATCTCTCGGGCCATGACTCGCATGGCGTGGGCATGATCCCGAAGTACGTGCTGTCCTGGCAGGGCGAGCAATTGCAGCTCAATCAGCAGGTCAGCGTGGTGCATGAGTCCGGCGGCATCCTGAGCCTGGACGGCAACCGGGGCATGGGCCAGGCCGTGACCGAGGAGGCGATGCGCATGGGCATCGCCCGCGCACAGGAGCACGGCGTGTGCGTGATGGGGCTGCGGCGCTCGCACCATCTGGGCCGGGTGGGCCATTGGGCCGAGCAGGCCACGGCGGCCGGCATGATCTCGATCCACTTCGTGAATGTGCTGTCCAAGCCGCTCGTGGCGCCGCATGGCGGCTACGACGCGCGCTTCGGCACCAATCCATTCACGATCGGCGTGCCGGTGGCGGGSGCCCCGCCGCTGGTGCTCGACTTCGCCACCAGCGCCATCGCAATGGGCAAGGTGCGCGTGGCCAACAACAAGGGCGTGCCGGTKCCGCCGGGCAGCCTGATGGACCCGAACGGGCATCCCACCGACGACCCGTCGGTCATGTTCCCGCCGCCCGGTACGCCGCACGGCGCGCTGCGCACCTTCGGCGAGCACAAGGGCTACGTGCTGGCCGTGATGTGCGAGCTGCTCGGCGCGGCCGTGACTGGCGGCCACACCATCCGCCCGGAAACGCTGACGCACGAGCATGCGGTCTGGAACAACATGCTGGCGATCATCTTCGATCCGGCCCGCCTCGGCAGCAGCACCACCTTCGGCCATGAGGTGGAATCCTTTGTCGATTGGCTGAAGGCGTCCCGGCTGCAACCGGGCAACGATGCCATCCGCCTCCCCGGCGACCCCGAGCGCGCATGGCGCAAGGCGCGCGCCGACTTTATCCCCGTGGATGCCGGCACGCTGGCCCAGCTCGACGACGCCGCGGCGCGCGTGCTCCAGGCGCGCGGCCAATCCCCCGGCCCGCTCTCCGCCCTGGCGGCGGACTGAACCCAAGGCTCAAGGAATTCTCATGACGACCCCTCACCTGCCCCAGCTTTCCCCGCTGCCCAACCAGTTCCGTGCGGACATCCTCGCGCGCAAGCGCCTGATTGGCTGCTGGACCTCGCTCGGCCAGCCGGTTACCACCGAGATCATCGGCCTGGCCGGCTTCGACTGGATGCTGCTCGATGGCGAGCACGCGCCCAACGACGTACTGACCTTCGTGCCGCAGCTGATGGCGCTCAAGGACAGCACCAGCGCGCCCGTGGTCCGGCCGCCCTGGAACGATCCCGTGCTGCTCAAGCGCCTGCTGGACATCGGCTTCTATAACTTCCTGATCCCGTTCGTGGAGTCGGCCGAGGAAGCCCGCCGCGCAGTGCGGGCCACGCGCTACCCGCCGGACGGCGTGCGCGGGGTGTCCGGCGTACAGCGCCAGAACCGCTACGGCACGCTGCCGGACTTCTTCAAGACCATCAACGAGAACATCTGCGTGCTGGTGCAGATCGAGAGCCGCAAGGGCGTGGAGGCTGCCGACGAGATCTGCGCCGAGCCCGGCGTGGACGGCATCTTCATCGGCCCGAACGACCTCGCCGCCGCCTACGGCCACCTCGGCGACCCGAACCACCCGGAGGTGCAGGCCGCCGTGGCGCAGATCTACGACGCCGCCAACCGCGCCGGCAAGGCCATCGGCACGCTGACTCCCGTGGAGGCAGACGCCCGCCGCTACCTCGACATGGGCGCGCACTTCGTCGCCGTGGGGCTGGACCACACGCTGCTGCGCGACGCCTCCCGCGCGCTGCGCGAGCGCTTTGCGCAATGACGCTATCTATATAGGAAAACGGATATGAGCAAGATCGGATTCATCGGACTCGGCGTGATGGGCGCGCCGATGGCGCAACACCTTCAGGCGGGCGGCCACACGGTCTACGCCCACACGCGCAGCGGCGTGCCGCAGGCGCTCCAGGATGCCGGCATGCAGGCCTGCGCCAATGCCACCGAGGTGGCGCGTCAGGCCGACGTCATCTTCCTGATGCTGCCCGATACGCCGGACGTGGCGCGCGTGCTGTTCGGCGAGCACGGCGTGGCCGAGGGCCTGAGCCAGGGCAAGACCGTGGTCGACATGAGTTCGATCTCCCCGATCGAGACGCGCGAGTTCGCGGCCCGCATCGAGCAGCTGGGTTGCGAGTATGTGGATGCGCCGGTGTCCGGTGGCGAGGTGGGGGCCAAGGCGGCCACGCTGTCGATCATGGCCGGCGGCAAGCAGGATGTGTTCGACCGCGTGCTGCCGCTGCTCCAACTGATGGGCAAGAACATCACGCTGGTCGGCAATGTCGGTGACGGCCAGGTGGCCAAGGTGGCGAACCAGGTGATCGTGGCGCTGACCATCGAGGCCGTGAGCGAGGCGCTGGTGCTGGCCGCCAAGGCCGGCGCGGACCCGGCGCGCGTGCGTCAGGCGCTGATGGGCGGCTTTGCCAGCTCGCGCATCCTGGAAGTGCATGGCGAACGGATGATCAAGCGCACCTTCGACCCGGGCTTCCGCATCGAACTGCACCAGAAGGACCTGAACCTGGCGCTGTCCACGGCCAAGGCGCTGGGGGTGGGACTGCCGAACACGGCGTCCTGCCAGCAGCTGTTCAACGTCTGCGTGGCGCAGGGCGGCGCGGGTTGGGACCATTCGGGGCTGGTCAAGGCGATCGAGCATATGTCGTCGTTCGCCATCGGCGACAAGCCCAAGACGGCGGGCTGATGTCGGCGCTGAACTCCGACGACCTTGCGTGCTTTGTCTGCGTGGCCAACACGCAGAGCATCTCCCGCGCGGCGCTGGAGCTTGGCGCGGACCAGTCCACGGTCAGCCGCCAGATCGCCCGGCTGGAGGCGGCGCTGGACACGCGCCTGTTCCACCGCAGCGGCCGGGGCGTGGTGCTGACCGAGTCCGGCTCCACGCTGCTCGGCTACGCGCGCCAGGTGGCGGTCACGCTCAACGAGGCCCGTGCCGCCGTGCGCAAGTCCACGGCACAGGGGCCGTCCCAGTTGGTCATCGCCGCGCAGCCGACCATCGCCAACACGGCCTTCGCGGCCATCGGCACGGCGCTCAAGCAGCGCTTTCCGGCGACCAAGCTGCGCTTTGCCGAAGGGCTGGCCAGCCCGATCCTTGCCTGGCTGGCTGCCGGCGAGATCGACGTCGCCCTGCTCTACCTGCCCGAGCAGCAAGGCGCGCTGAAGGTGGATGTCCTGCTGGAAGAAGACCTGACGCTGGTGACGCCCACCTCGTGGAGCCACCTCGGCCTGACCTTCCCGGTGCGGCGGCTGGGCGAAGTGCCGCTGATCCTGCCGAGTACCGGGCATGGCCTGCGCGTGCTGGCCGAATCGCTGGCCGCGCGCGCCGGCACCACGCTGAACATGGCGCTGGAGTGCGATGCCTCGAATACGGTGTCGATGCGGCTGGTGGAGGATGGCTGCGGCGCCACGCTGCTGCCGTTCGCCGCCGTGGCGGACCGCGTGGCCCAGGGGCGGCTGCACTCGGCCCGGCTGGTGGAGCCGGTGGTGACGCGCCAGGTAGTGCTGGCCACGGCGCGCAATCGCACCGTGGTGCCCGAGCTGTGGGACATCATGCAGACCGTGCGGCAGTCCGTGCGGAATATCGTGATGTCCGGCGCGTGGCCGGGAGCGCGGCTGGTCTAGCCCCGCCCCCGGGAATCCGGGTGGGATTCGCTTACTGCTTCGGCGCCTGCAGTTCCTGCTTGGCGGTTTCGTTGGCCGCCTTGTTGGCGTCCTTGCGCTCCTGCTTGGCGGCGCCAACATCCTGCTTGTATTCGCCCTTCGCGGCGGCCTTCTCGGCCTTGTACTGGTCGCTCGCAACCTTGCGGGCTTCGCGGCGCTCCACCAGCGGGTCCTTCGGCGGTTGAATCTGCGTCATGCCCGGCGGCACGGCGGCGTTGCCGCCGGCGGGCGCCGGGGCGGCCGTGGTCTGGGCGAAAGCGGTGGCGGACAACAGCCCAGCGGTCAGGGCGCCGATCAGCGAGCCAGTGCGGATGATTCGGTTCGTGGACATGTTCTTGGACATATGAGACCTCTCAAGATGTTGTTATCTCGGACGGTGCCCGCGTACAACCTGTGGCAGCGCGGGCACCACGCAATGCCGCACGCAGGATGTCTTGCCTTCCTGCGCCGCGCACCGAAGTTTAGAAGCCGACTCGTGCCCCGCGTGCCGCATTCCAACATCTCCTTACAAAAACTCATCGGCGCTGACAGACACTCTCCGACAACGCCACACTTTTCGCGAATTCTGCAGATTTGGCGTGCTTGAAGCGACCGGCTCCGTCGCCCACACTGGGAGGCATCGACCGTGCCAACCAGGAGGGATCATGCATCTCGAAGGCTCGTGCCAATGCGGCGCCGTGCAGTTCAGTCTGGAGTCCGATTCGCCCTGCCCCTATATGCATTGCCATTGCTCGATCTGCCGCAAGACTGGCGGCGGCGGAGGCTATGGCATCAACCTCGGCGGGGATGCCCACTCGCTGCGCGTTCGCGGCAAGAAGCATGTCTCGCGCTATCACGCCGTGATGCGCGAGCCCGGCCAGCGCCCCAAGCGCTCGAAGGCCTTCCGCCATTTCTGCGCCGAGTGCGGCAGTCCGCTGTGGCTCTGGGACCCGCGCTGGCCCGACATGGTCTACCCCAACGCGAGCGCCATCGACACGCCCCTGCCCCGCCCACCCGAAGTGGTGGAGGCTTCGCTGGAGAACGTCGCGCCATGGGTGGATGTGCCACGCGGCAAGGGCCATCGCCATTGCGAGACCTGGCCGGAAGAATCGCTGCACGACTGGCACAAGCGGCACCGCCTGCTGGCCTGAGTGGCCTAAAGTCGGACACTGGCCGACAGACGCYTGCCAAGTGATTTCCTATGCTCCAAGCAAGGCGCCCCGCGCGCAAGGAGCCTGACATGCCGAGCTTCCRCCYTCTTCCTCTCCCCCTGGCCGTCTGCCTGACCGCCGCTGCGCTACTCGCCACGGGATGCGGCGAATCCGCCAAGCTGCCGGAGTCGGCCGGCATCGGCGCCTCGCCGCAATTGCCCGAGCCGAACAAGACGYTGATCCCGACCGTGCATATCGCGCCGGCCAAGGGCTGGGAGGACGGCAAGAAGCCGGTGGCGGCGGATGGCATGACGGTGACCGCATTCGCCGACAAGCTCGACCATCCGCGCTGGGTCTACGTGCTGCCCAATGGCGATGTCCTCGTGGCCGAGTCGAACGCGCCGCCCAAGCCGGACGACGGSAAAGGGATCAAGGGCTGGGTCATGAAGCAGGTGATGAAGCGCGCCGGCGCGGGYGTGCCGAGCGCCAACCGCATCACGCTGCTGCGCGACACCAACGGCGACGGCGTGGCCGACGAGCGCTCCGTCTTCCTCAAGGACCTGAATTCGCCGTTCGGCATGGTGCTGGTCGGCAACGACTTCTACGTGGCCAATACCGACGCCGTAGTGCGCTATCCCTACGCGCCGGGACAGCCGAGCATCACCGATCCGGGCCAGAAACTCGTGGATTTACCAGGCGGGCCGCTGAACCATCACTGGACCAAGAACATCATCGCCAGCCAGGACGGCAACAAGCTCTACGTCACGGTCGGCTCGAACAGCAACGTGGCCGAAAACGGCATCGACAAGGAAGCGGGCCGCGCCGCCATCTGGGAGGTGGATCGCCAGACCGGCCAGCACCGCGTGTTCGCCAGCGGCCTGCGCAACCCGAACGGCATGGCCTGGGAGCCGACCAGCGGCATGTTGTGGACGGCCGTGAATGAGCGCGATGAAATCGGCAGCGATCTGGTGCCGGACTACATTACCTCCGTGCGCGATGGCGGCTTCTACGGCTGGCCGTACAGCTACTACGGCCAGCATGTGGATGTGCGCGTGAAGCCGCCGGCCCCCGATCTGGTGGCGAAGGCCATCGTGCCCGACTACGCGGTGGGCACGCATACGGCTTCGCTAGGGCTGGCCAGCGCCGCCGGCAACAGCCTGCCGGCAAGGTTCCAGCACGGGATGTTCATCGGCCAGCATGGCTCATGGAACCGCAAGCCGCGTGCCGGCTACAAGGTGATCTTCGTCCCGTTCGAGCAGGGCAAGCCCAACGGYGCGCCCTTCGACGTGCTGACCGGCTTCCTGACCGCCGACGGCGACGCCCAGGGCCGCCCGGTGGGCGTGGCCGTGGACAAGCGCGGCGGGTTGCTGGTGGCCGATGACGTCGGCAATGTGATCTGGCGCGTGACCGGCGCGACTAAATAGATAGCGCCGAAAAGCAAAAACCGGCGGCGCGAGCCCCTCGCGCCGCCGGAAGACCACCCACCACGATGGTCCAAACAACAATCCGACTGTGAAGAATCAGAAGCGGTGCTGGAGACCCGCCGTGACRCCGACCTGATTGTTGGCAGAGCCCACAAAGTCGCGCGAGAGACTCACGGTCTGACCGTTGCGCGCCTTGGCATAGCCTGCGGACAGGTAGGCCATGGTGCGTTTGGAAAGATTGTATTGAGCGCGCAGCGAGAACAGGATCGGATCGCYGTCCGTCGCGCCCTTGATGTTCTGCTTGTACACCGCGCCGTAGAGCGTGAAGGCCGGCGTGAAGTCGTACGCCGCGCCCACCCAGTACAGGTCGCTCAGCTGCGAGGCCGCGCCGTTCGTGAAGGTGCGCTTGTAGTTGCGGTAGCCGCCGTACAGCGCAAGCGAGCCGAAGTCATAGCTCAGGCCGGCGTGGACGCCCTGGATGTAGTCCATCGTATCGGCCGGCGTGGTGCTGCCGCCTGCGCCGTTCTGGCGGTCCCAGGTCACGGCCGTGGCGAAGCCGCCCGACGAATACCCGACGCCGACGTCGTATTTCGACGAAGACTTGAACTCGCCCGGCACCTCGCCCAGCGAAACCGTGGCGCCCAGTTTCACGCCGCCGAACGTGCCGTCATAGCGAACCACATTGGTCGCACGCGAGAACATGCCGTCCTTGCGCCCGCCCGACGCCGTGGACGAGGTCGCCCACGAGTAGTTCGGCGCGTAGCCCATCGGGTCGAACGGCAGCATGAAATCGTAGGTCGTGGTGAAGTCACGGCCCAGCAGCAGGCGGCCCCATTTGTTCTGCAGGCCCACGGTGGCGCGGCGGTCGAACAGTGTGTTGTCGGTGTCCAGCTTGCCGGTGTCGATGGCGATACCGCTTTCCAGTTGGAACACGGCCTTCAGGCCGCCGCCCAGGTCCTCGGTGCCGCGCAGGCCCCAGCGCGAGGTATTCTTGCCGCCCGAGATCACCTTGACTGCCGAACCACCGCCCGGCCCGGCGTGGTTGAGGTACTCCACGCCCGAATCCACGATGCCGTACAGCGTGACGCTGGACTGCGCTGCCGCACCGCCCGTAGCAACGCAAGCCATCCCGGCAACGACCCATGCCATCCGTTTCATGCCTGTCTCCTGTGTCTTTTTTGTGAGTGAACGGCGCGAATGGTATGGGAGGCTCACTTTCAGATCGCTTTCGAAAATCCTTCAAATACGGACCGTTGCGGGCGTGCGGATTGGGGCTTTCCCTAGCTAGCCCGCCCCGCTGCTTCCCGGTATCAATCACGCGCTGTTGCCGTTCCCCTGCCGCTACTGCCGTCCCCCTGCCATGCGTATCCTGCTTGCCGAAGACAACCTGAAACTGGCCGCCTCCCTCGTGGAGTCCCTGGGCCAGAGCGGCTTCACGGTCGATTGCATGCACGACGGCGCGAGCGCCGACAACCTGCTCTCCACGCAGGACTACGCGCTGGCCATCCTCGATATCGGCCTGCCCCGCCTGGACGGCCTGGAAGTGCTGCGGCGCCTGCGGCAGCGGCGCAACCCGGTGCCGGTGCTGATCCTGACCGCGCACGGTTCCGTCGAAGACCGCGTGCGCGGCCTGGACCTCGGCGCCGACGACTACCTCGCCAAGCCCTTCGCCCTGACCGAACTGGAAGCCCGCGCCCGCGCGCTGATCCGGCGCAGCCACGGCCACGACCGCACCGCGCTGCACTGCGGGCCACTCCACTACGACGCCGTCAGCCGGGCCTTCACGCTGCACGGCACACTGCTGGCGCTGACCGGGCGCGAGCGCGCGGTGCTGGAGATCCTGCTGATGCGCGATGGCCGGGCCGTCAACAAGGCCGCGCTATCGGAGAAGATCTTCGGCATCGAGGAGTCGGTGAACCCGGACGCCATCGAGATCTACGTCTACCGGCTGCGCAAGAAGCTGGAAGGCAGCGGCGTCGGCATCGTCACGCTGCGCGGGCTGGGCTACCTGCTCGAGGTGCGCGCCCCGGCCCCCGAGGACGCCAACCTCGCCGCCCAGCCGTGAGCCGGTCAGGACCTCGGCGATGAAATCGGCGAGCCTGCGCTGGCAGCTCTCGCTGTGGCTGCTGCTGCCGCTGCTCGGGCTGCTGGCGCTCGACGCCTGGCTGACCGACCGCCGCGCCATGGCCGCCGCCCACGAGGCGTTCGACCGCACGCTGGCCGCCTCGCTCAAGGCCATGCGCGAGGGCATTAGTCTGCGCGACGGCCGCGTGGAGGTGGAGGTACCCTACCTCGCCCTCGAAGTCTTCGACGCCGAAGCCGGTTCGCGCATTTACTACGAGATCCGCGACGAGACCGGCGCCACCATCACCGGCTATCCGGCCCTGCCGATGCCGGCCCAACCCGTGCGCGCGCTCTATCGCACGCAGTTTTACGATGCCGACTATCGCGGCGAGCCGGTGCGGATGGCCGCCATGCCGCTGCCGCTGCACGACGTGCGCTCCGCGCGCACGCAACTGGTCTGGGTGCTCGTGGCCGAGACCACCGAGCCGCGCGCGCAACTGGCCAATGACATCCTGATGGGATCGCTGCTGCAGGAGCTGATGCTGGTCAGCCTGGCGCTGGCCATCGTCTGGTTCGGGGTGCGGCGCGGGCTGCGGCCGCTGCACCGGCTGTCCGAGGCGATAAGCGCGCGTGGCCCGGACGACCTCCAGCCGCTGGACGCCGCCACGCTGCCCGTGGAGACCCAGCCGCTGGTCAACGCCGTCAACCAGTACGTGGCGCGGCTCCAGCGCATGGTCGAGGGGCGCAAGCGCTTCTTTGCCGATGCCGCGCACCAGCTCAAGACGCCGCTGGCCATCATCCAGGCCGAATCGGAACTGGCGCTGCGCGAACGCGAACTGGCCGGCGCGCGGGCGCATCTGGCCCGCCTCAACAGYTCGGTCCGGCAGGCGGCGAAGGAGGTCGAGCAGCTGCTGTCGCTCTCCCGGCTGGAGCCGGACAGCGGCTACGCGCCCACGCTCCACCGGCTGCGGCTCGGCGCGCTGGCGCAGGCGGTGGCCCTGGACTGGGCGCCACTCGCCCGGCGGGACGGGGTGGATCTGGGTTTCGAAGGAGACGTTGCCGAAGCTGGCGACGCGCAGGATGAGATCGACGGCCAGCCCGAACTCCTCCAGGAACTACTCGGCAACCTGATCGACAACGCGGTGCGCTACGCGGGCGCTGGCGCCATGGTGACGGTGCGTGTGCGCGGCACGCGGYTACAGGTGGAGGACAACGGCCCCGGCATCGCGCCGCAGGACCGGGAACCCGTGTTCCAGCGCTTCTATCGGGGSGARGCCRGCGCAGCGCGCGCCGGYAGCGGGCTCGGRCTATCCATCGTGCGGGAAATCGCCCGACTCCACGGCGCGGCAATCGTGCTCGGCGACACGCCCGGCGGCGGCCTGACCATCGCGCTTCATTTCCCGCCTGCCGGGGGCGAGGCGGCCTAGCTCTTGCCCGTCAGCTTGCCGATCCGGCGCCCGAACCAGTCGTCGATCATGACCTTCTCGTAGCGCAGCCGGTCCGACGGCCCGTACAGGTTCACGCCCCAACCGAAATTCATGTTCGAGATGCGCTCCTGCGCGCTGGCCACCACCTCGTCACCGTGGCGCAGTTCATATTGCAGCGTCATGCGCGGCCACGTGGCATCCCGGATCACGCGCACCTGCTGCGCGTAGCGCCAGTCGATATAGCCGGCCAGATCGATGTCCAGCACCTCGATCGTCAGCGAATACCCCTCCGGCAACTTGCGCGCCGCCAGTTTGGCGAAGTGCTTTCGGATGTCATCGAGCACCTGCCGGTCACTGCCATACGACTGCGACCATGAGGCATCGGTATAGGTCTCGGGATGGATGAACGTCACCGACAACGCCGAAGACGGCTGCCCCTGCGAAGGCGCCGGCGCCCCGCCGGCCGCCCCGGACACCCCCAGCGTCGCCAAGGCAACCAGAACGGGAAGAAAGTACGTGGACATGGCATCACGCCTGCAGAAAGCACGGCCTGGAACGCCGACGRACGATGCCCGGACAAATCAGGACAGGAACGCATGCGCCACCCGGCATCAAGCCGCTGAGCCCGGGATGGTTTCAGGATAGGTCAGCGGGGGAAACGCATCTGGCCCCTAACCGCCCGGGTTCCCCGCCATCGACGTTTCACAAGGCCTGGCGTAAGCTGAACCCCTCTTATTTCCCGACCCAGCGAGAAGCGATGCCCACCTATGACTACCGGTGTGACGATTGCGGCGATTTTGCGTTGATGCGGCCGATGGCGCAGCGGGACGAGCCGGTTGGCTGCCCGCACTGTGGCAAGGCTGCGGCGCGGGCGCTGGTGGCCGCGCCSGCGTTGGCGGGGGCACCGGGGGCCGTGCCGTCGGAGTTGGCGGGCCATGGTGCAGGGTGTGCCTGCTGCGGGCCGGTGAAGCTGGCCGGGCGTGCCGATGGCGGCCGGGGTGGCGCGGGGTGGTCCAAGTTCAGCTCGGGCTGACCGGRCCAGTCTACGTTTA
Organism: Cupriavidus sp. KB_39; assembly: GCF_052114485.1. Lineage (NCBI taxonomy): Bacteria > Pseudomonadati > Pseudomonadota > Betaproteobacteria > Burkholderiales > Burkholderiaceae > Cupriavidus > Cupriavidus sp. KB_39. The sequence goes on along the minus strand of NZ_JBFREV010000018.1, from coordinate 48,111 downwards.
TCGTCCGCTCAGCGCGCCAGCCACGCCAGCAGCAGCGCGTTGACGGCCGTATCGGCCTCGTATTGGACCCAGTGGCCGGCGCCGGGCACGATCTCGCCGCGCCGGCCTTCCCGCCCGTCGATCAGGCTTGCCAGCACCTCTGGCGGATCGGCGGTCACGTCGTGCTCCCCGAAGGCCATCAGCACCGGYCCRCCGAAGCGGTCCAGCGCCGCGCGCAGCCCGCCGGCGCGTGAAATCTGCTTGCTGCGGAAGCGCGTGTCGCGGCAGGACTCGGTGTAGGCGAGCAGCGCCAGCGCATCCACCTTGGCGGGGTCCGCGATCATGAACGCGGCGACGTTCTGCTGCATCGCCGCCGCCAGCGTCTCGGGGCTCTCGGCGCGGCGCCAGTCGACCAGCGCGATGGTCTGCCGCCGTGYGCCGCCGTGGCCACCCGGCCCCAGCAGCGCCAGCCCGCGCACGTTGGGCAGGCGGGAGGCCAGATGCGAGGCCGTCAGCCCGCCGAACGAGAAGCCGACCAGATCGACATCGCCCATATCGGGCAGTTGGGCGAAGTTCGCCACCACGGCCTCCACCAGCGCCGGCATGTCGGTCCCCACCGGGTCTCCGGAGACGCCGTAGCCGGGCAGATCGGGCACCCAGACCGTATGGCGGGCCGCCAGCGCCTCGATATTGCGCACCCAGTGCAGCCAGCTGCCGTGGCCGCCGTGCACGAGCAGCGCATCCGGCCCGCTGCCAAAGCGGCGCCACACCATGCGGCACCCGGCCGCTTCCGTGACGCGGGTCGTGCCCTGCGCCGTCAATCGTGCGACGAATGCTGCCGCCGATGTGTCTTCCTTCAAAATCCTGCCTCCCCAGTGAATCCGCGCCGCTCAGAGCGGCAGCGACAAGCTCGCTTCCAGGCCGCCCTCGCGCCGATTCTGTAGCTTCAACTCCCCACGCATGGCCTTGGCCAGTCGCAGGGCGATGGCCAGCCCCAAGCCGCTGCCCGGACCCCGGCTGGCGGTGTGCGGCGACCGGTACCATGGCCTCAACACGGCATCCAGCTCCGATGGCGCGATCCCGGGTCCGGAATCGATCACAGCCAGATGCAGGCGCCTATTCTCCATGCGAACGGCGATGCGGACAACGCTGCCATAGCGAAACGCATTGTCGATCAGGTTGACCAGCACGCGGCGCARCGCGTGTGGACAGGTGACGATCGGGCGTCCCACCTGCCCTTCCAGCGCCAGTGCGCAGCCCGCATCCCGATAGTCCTGGACCAGCACGTCGAGGAGGCTATCCGCGTCCACGCTCCGCAGCGGCYGTACAAGGCCGCTCTGCATGCGCGCGCAGGACAGACTGGCTTCGGCGAGTTCCCGCATTTCGTCGAGATCACGCTCCATGGCGTGACGCAGCGGCGCGTCGTCGATCATCTCGCAACGCAGCAGCATGCGTGTCAGCGGCGTGCGCAAGTCATGCGCATACGATGCCTGCATGGTCAGCAGCTCGGATTCTCGCGCCTTGCATCGCYGGTACATCCATTGCGCACAAACCAGTGCAAAGAGCAGCAATCCGGCGCATCCGAGCAGGAGCACACTCGTCAGGGCTCCCGGTTCCATAGTCATTGGCATTCTCCGTTCGCCGTCAACCAAACGGCGCTGCGGAATATCACCATGACGCGGTGCAAGGCGCCATCATCCGGTGAGATGGCGGTCCCTAAACCTTCATTTACGCGAACGCTTCGCCGGTGGCCGGGCTAGGCAGCGCGCGCCTCGCCCAGCGCGCGCATGATCTGAACGGCCTCTACCACCGTGCGCGCGTTCATCTTGCGCATCGCGTGGCCGCGATAAATCTTCGCGGTGATCTCGGCAATGCCCATGGCCGCGGCAATCTGCTTGTTCATCATGCCGGCCACGACATGCCGGAGGACCTCGCGCTCACGGGCGGTCAGCGTATCCCAGGACCGTCGCAGCCCGCGCAACGACTGCTCCGTTTCAAGCTGCTGCATGTCGCGCTCCAGCGCGGCAATGACGGCGTCGATCATGTCCTGGTCCCGGAACGGCTTGGCCAGGAAATCGACCGCACCRGCCTTCATGGCCTTCACCGACATGGCGATATCGGCGTGGCCGCTYATGAAGACGATCGGCATGTGCGGCTGGCCCTTTTGCATTGCCGACTTCTGGAACGCGAGCCCGCTTTGCCCGCGCAGGCGGACATCGAGCACRAGACAGGCGGGGCCGATCACTTTCGGCGCGCGCTGAAAGTCCTCCACGGACCCGAACGCCCGGACCTGCAGATCGATGGACTCCAGGAGGCTGGTCAGGGCTTTGCGCATCAGTTCGTCGTCGTCCACGATATGGACCGTGCCCTGGGCGAGCACCTGCGGATAAGCCGTGGAAGCATGGTGGGGGGCAGTCATGGTCGGAAACGGTGCGCTATAGAAGAAGTGAGTCTGGAATGCTCTGACATACGCCGGCAGGCGCGCATCCATACCAAGGTATGGGTCTACACGGTATCCAGCGCCTGCCCCTTTGTCTCGGGCAACAGCAAGACCATGAGCAGCACCACGCCGTACGCGGCCCCCGAGAAAATGGCGATGGCCATGGCAAGACTCGTGGAGTGGCTGAGCATGCCGACCAGACTCGGAAACAGGGCGCCGATGCCGCGCCCGAAGTTGTAGGTAAAGCTCTGCCCGTTGGCGCGGCTTTCCGAGGGATACAACTCCGTCAGGTAGGCGCCGACCCCACTGAAAATGCCGCAGGACGCGAAGCCCAGCGGGAAACCGAGCCACAGCATCTCCGCGTTGGAAAGGGGCAGCGTCAGGTAGAGGTATACCGAGGCGATCGACAGCAGCGCAAACAGGATGAAGTTGCGCCGGCGCCCCCAGTAGTCGGACAGATAGGCGCCGACGACATACCCACAGAAGGAGCCCACGATGATCACCATCAGGTAGCCGCCGGTGTTCAGCACGGACAGGTGCCGCTCCAGCTTCAGGTAGGTGGGCAGCCATGTCGACATCGCATAGAAGCCGCCCTGGATGCCCGTGCACAGCAGCGCGGCCAGCACGGTCCGGCGCAGCAACGCCGGCGAGAAAATGACCCACATCGAAGCGGGCTTGACCCCTTGTCGCCTTGCCTCGGCCGCCGTCGCGAACACTTCGGGCTCCGGCACGTGCTTGCGCACGTACAGGACGAGCAGCGCGGGCAGGACGCCCACCCAGAACAAGCTGCGCCACGCCAGCGACTCGGGTAGCACCGAGAACGCAATGCTGTAGAGAATCGCCGCGAGCCCCCAGCCGACCGCCCAGCCGCTTTGCACCAGGCCGACCGCCTTGCCACGGTGCTTCGGGGCGATGATCTCCCCGATCAGCACGGCGCCCACGGCCCATTCCCCGCCGAAGCCGAGCCCCTGCAAGGCACGGAGCACGAAGATCTGCTCGAAATTCTGCGCGAAGCCGATCGCGAACGTGCAGACGGAGAACCAGAGGATTGTGCCCTGCAACACCTTGACCCGGCCGTAGCGGTCCGCCAGCATGCCCGCGATCCATCCGCCAATCGCGGAGAAGATCAGCGTCACGGTGCCCAGCAGCCCTGCCTGGCCCCGGTCCAGTCCCCAGACGTCGATCAGTGACGCGAGGACAAAGCTGAACACCATGAAATCGAAGGCATCGGTGGCCCAGCCGATGAACGATGCCAGGAACGTCCGCCTGGCTTGCGGGCTCAGTTCCGCATACCAGTCCAGGCTGGATGGGCTCGGCAACGCGGGCTGGTCAATGTTTTTTGTTGTCATTGTCTAGGCCGTTCGAAGGAACTATCGGGGCACGCCGGATGCCGCGTCGCGGGCGGCAAGCGCGCGACGGATGACATCGGGGGTAGCAGGCGCCTCGCGGATCCGCACGCCAATCGCATCATGGATGGCATTGAGGATGGCGGCCGCCGTGGGCACCAATGCCGGCTCGCCAATGCCTTTTGCCCCGTAGGGGCCGATGGCCGTGGGCGCCTCGATGAAGATCGACTGGACCTCGGGCATGTCGTGCACCGTGGGAATCAGGTAATCGTGCAGATTGTTGTGMCGGCCCGGGTGGTATTTCTCCATCAACGCCATGCCGAYGCCCTGCGCCACCGCCCCCTCGACCTGCCCTTCGAGCAGCGTCGGGTTGACCATGCGGCCCACGTCATGCGCCGCCACCACTTTCAGCACGCGGACGCGTCCGCTCTCGCAGTCCACCACCACTTCCGCCATCTGGGCGCCGAACGCATAGGTCGCGTAGGGACTGCCTTGCCCGGCGGCATCTAGAGAAGTGATGGGCGGATCGAAACGCTCTTCCGCCGCGACGACATAGCCGTGGGCGTCGACCGGGAGCGTCCGAAGATCCAGGGCATGATCGTCGATGGCGATGCCGCTCGCACTGACCCGGATCTTCGCATCGGCCGCCGCGCCTGCCAGCGCCAGCAGCCGGTGGCGCAAGGCCGTACCGGCAAGATAGGCTGCGCGGCCCGTGATGAAGGTCTGGCGCGACGCCGAGGTGCGGCCGCAGTCCGGTGTGAGATGCGTGTCGGGCCCGATGAACTGTAGTTGGTCGACCGGAACACCGAGCGCGTCGGCGGCGATCTGGGGAATGACCGTGTTCGCGCCCTGCCCCGCGTCCACCGCGCCCTGATGCAGGACCACCGTGCCGTCCGGCCGGACACCGAAGCGTACCGTGGAAGGATTCGGCAACGCCGTGTTGCCGCAGCCATAGAAGAACGCGGCGATGCCGACGCCATGGCGAATATGGCTGGGCGAGGCTGCGTTCAGGCTGGCGATGCGGCTCCGTGCCGCCTGCCATGCCGGACGCAGCGCGTCGAGGCATTCGACCAGCTCCACGCTGTGGTCGAGCACCTGCCCGGTCGGCAACGAGTCGCCGGGCCGCAGGGCGTTCTTCGCCCGAAACTCCAGCGGATCGATGCCCGCCGCGAGCGCAAGTTCGTCGATCAGTTGCTCCTGCGACATCATCGTCTGCGGCACGCCGAAGCCACGGAACGCCCCGGCGGGGGTGATGTGGGTATGGATGGCACGCGTGTGCGCACGGTAGTGCGGCAGGACGTACGGGCCGCCAGCGTGCACCGGCACCCGATTGGCCACAGCGGTGCCCCAGGAGGCAAAGGCACCGGTATTGAAATCGCCCTCGAACTCCACCGCGCACAACCGGCCATCGGCATCGGCGGCCATGGTAGACGTCATGCGGCCCGGGTGGCGCTTGGTCGAGGTGCCCATCGATTCTTCGCGCGAGAACACCATGGCCACGGGCCTGTCGAGGTGCCACGCCGCGATGGCGAGCAGCGGCTGGACCGTCATGTCCAGCTTGCCGCCGAAGCCTCCGCCGACGGCCGTGGCCACCACGCGCACCCGCTCGGGCGGCACGCCAAGGATACGGGCCAGATCGCCGCGATGCGGGTGCGGCGCCTGGGTGGACGAGTGAATCTCGATCATGTCGCCGACGCGCCGCGCCCAGCCCGCCTCCGGCTCRAGGTAGGCGTGCTCGACGAAACTCGAGTTGAACGTGGCGCTCACCACGTGACGGGCGTCCTGAATCGCGCGCCCGGTGTCGCCGCGGCGTACGTGCCCTTCGATCAGCACATTACCCGGACGGTTGGCATGGAGCTGCGGGCTGCCTTCGCTTACRGCTTCYGCGGGGGTCAGAACCGGCGCGAGGGGCTCCCACGCCACGGGAAAGCGCGCCAGGGACAGGGCCTCGATCGCCTCGCGCTCGCCGACGACCAGCGCTACCGCTTCGAGATAGTGCCGCGTCTCCGCTTCCGGCAGGACAGGCTGATCGGCGTACGGGGTGGCCACACCATGCAGATTGATCCCGGGGACATCGGCATGGGTCAGGATGCGATGCACACCGGGATGCGCATCGACGAACGCGTTCAGGTCGCCGAACGCGAAACGCGCACGGTGATGGGGGCTGCGGACCGCGCGCACGACCAGACTGTTGGCCGGGTAAGCGTCGCCGCCGAAGCGCTGGCTCCCATCGACCTTCTCCGGCCCATCCAGCCGAGTCAGGGGCACGCCCACGGCGGGGCCTTCGGATGGCGGGGGGGKGCAACGCCGCACCCCGCTGCCGCAACCGACTTCGGTCACGGCGTCCACGATCTTCTGGTAGCCGGTGCACCGGCACAGCACGCCCTCGATGGCGGCACGGGCAGTTGCGCGATCGGTCACGCGGCCGGCGTCGATCGCCGTCGCCGACGCCATCAGCATGCCCGGCGTGCAGAAGCCGCATTGCACCGCCTGATGCGCGAGAAACGCCTGCTGGAGCCGCGCGCCACACTGCGTGCCTTCGGCCAGTCCCTCGACGGTCACGACGCGGCGACCCGCCACCTGCCCCACGGGGGTCAGGCAGGCATAGCGCGGCTCGCCATCCACCAGGACCGTGCAGCTTCCGCAGTCACCCTGGCGACAGCCGTCCTTCGTGCCGAATTGCCGCAGCCCGGYGCGCAGGTAGTCGAGAAGGCGCTGGGACTGGTCCGCTGGCAGCGGCAGGCGCTTGCCGTTCAGTTCGAAGCCCTCTTCTCCGGGCGGCGTCGGTGCTTCGCCGGCAGCGCCTGCGTTGGGAACGGAAAGGGAAATGTCATCCAGCAGATACGCCATGAGCGGCCTCCTCGATGCAATGGGTCAAGGCGCGCATGATGGCGAGCCGTGCGAGATGGGTGCGATGGGCGGCAGTCGCGCGGCAGTCTTCTATCGGAGACAGGGCTGCAAGCGAGGCGCCGTCGATGATGTCGCGCAGTGCTTCCGGCCGCTGCGCCAGCAATGACGCCTCCAGTGCCGGCATCCGCAGCGCGACCGCCGAGGCGCCGCCGACAGCAACGGCGGCGTCCTCCACTGTGTTCACTGCGGACATGCGCAGCCGCACGGCGGCTGATACCACGGCGAGGGCCGAGCCGTCACGATTTGTGCATTTGACGAACGCCGTGCGGTCCGCGTCGGCCGGCAGCGGAAACAGGATGGCGACGAGCAGTTCATCGGCCTTCAGGGCGACCTGACGGGCGCCCAGGAGAAATTCGTGCAGCGGCAGCCGCCGCACGCCCCGGACACTCGCCAGTTCGACCTGCGCATCAAGCGACAGCAAGGGCGGCACGCCATCCGCAATCGGCGACGCGTGGCACAGGTTGCCACCGACGGTGCCCTGGACGCGAATCTGCAGCGAGCCAACGGCCGCCGCCGCGTCCCGGAGCGCCACCGGCAGCCACGTGGTCAGTGCGACGGATTCCCAGGCGCTGGCGGCGCCGATCCGCACCCAGCCATCGCACCGCTCGATGCGGCGCAAGGCGTCGATGCGGCTGATGTCCACCCATTCCGACCGGGCCGGCACGAGCGCCAGATCGGCGAAGGCATCGGTTCCGCCGCAGACCACACGCCGCCGTGGATCATCCGCAAGCGTTGCGAGCGCTTCCTCCACGGTGTGGGCACGGAAATAGTTCATGGCTATGGGGCGGAAGGCGGCATTGCCGGGGCGGGGGCATCCGCGCGGACGGCGCGCAACACACTATCTATCACAAATTCTTCCCAATGGCGCACCGCTTCCGGGGTATCCAGTTCCTCGCCAAGGAACACCGACAAGGTGTAGCGGTTCGACGTATAAAAATAGGCCGCCGATGCGATCAGGAGGAACACATCGCGCGCATTCAGGTCCGGGCGGAACAGACCCCGCTCGGCGCCACTCGCCAGTATCCGGGCCACGATCTGCACCGCATGCGCCGAATATTCGCCCCGGCGCTCCAGCTTGGACACATGCCGGCCCTTGTGCTGGTTCTCCGTGTTGAGCAGATTGACGAACTCGGGATTGCGCCGGTAGTAGTCCAGCTTGAACCGGATCAGGATCTCGAGCGCCTCCACCGGCCTCGCCGGATCCGGCGCCACCTTGGCTTCGGCCTCGTCCATTCGCCGGTAGATGTCTTCCAGCACCGCGACGAACAGCCCCTCCTTGCTCCCGTAGTAGTAATAGATCATCCGGTCATAAGACTTCGCCAGGCTGGAGATCTTTTCCACGCTGCCGCCTTCGTAGCCGTATCGAGCGAAGACCTTGGTCGCCGCGCGAAGAATCTTGTCGCGGGTGGCTTGCGCCGTCGCTTCCCGGATGCCGGTTCCGCGCACAGCCTTTTTTCCTGCTGGGGTCATATCACTCCTATGGTGGCGGCATGCCGATCCGCCGCACCAACATTCTCCGACCAGAACTCGTACTGCAATTTTCATACAGTGAGTGCTACATGAGTGAATGATCATACATGGCCCTAAAAGCAGTTGCAAGATAGCGACGAAATACCGTTGTAGTTCAACAGCTTAGAATCAATAGTCACCTCGGTTAGGCGAGCTGGAATCTACACCTCATCAGATTTCCATCTGTCATTGTCAACGCCGATGTGCTAACGTTGGTTAATGGAGCGTTCACTACATGAAGTGAATGGATCCAGGTTGAACGGGGTCCACGACAGGTGGGCGAGAGGCAAGAAGAATGAACAACGAACTCGACAATTCCCGGCGCACCGCGCCGGCCTGGAAACCGGCCTCCGAGAGGAGCGCCGCCGAAACCGCGCCARCAMTCGATGGCCCCCCATCGTCATGGCTACCCGACCTTGACATGCACACGCTACGGCGGGCCTCCCGGACCCTGGCCACGGAGGTCATGCCGGCCAGGCGCCTGGGCACCCTGCTCCATGCCGCCATGCAAAGCACGGAGGCCACGTGGGGCTTTATCGCGGTCGTGCACGCAGACAGCTGGGAGACCGTAGCCAGCGCCACGGCATCGGACGCCCAGGCCTTTTGTACCGAGCCCCTGCCYATGGCCGACCTGCCGCTGTCCATCCTGTCGACRGCCATCCACATGCAGAGCGGACTGGCGCTCCACGATGCCTGCGCCGCGCATCATTGGGGGGTCGACGACTATGTCCGACGTTGCGCGCCCCGCTCCGTAGTCTGCGTGCCGATGCGGTGCGATGGCGCGGCGGTCGGCGCCTTGTATCTGGAACACCGGCACGCGGCAGGCGCCTTTACCCCGGCAAAGATCGCCGTGGTCGAGATCATTGCCTTGCAGGCCAGCTTCGCCCTGGAAAACGCGCGCCTTCATGACGCGCTTTCGGTGCAGGGCGCGCGGCTGAGCAGTACCGAGGAAAAAATGCGCGATACGCTCTCGGAACTGGCGCGTGCCAGCCAGCTCAGGGCGCTCGGGGAGATGGTGGCGTCGATCGTGCACGAAGTTGCGCAGCCCGTCTCGGCCCTCGACTCCTCTGCCCGGGCCGGCCTGAGATGGCTCGATCGCAGCACCCCGAACATCGATGCCGCCCGSGARATGCTCGCGCACATCTCCGCCTGCGCCATGCGCGCCCGCACCATCATCAGCGGCCTGCGCGCGCAGGCGCGCCAGGTCGAGCCGACCTTCACCGCCTTCGACCTCGGCGAGGCCGTTCGAGAGGCGGCAGAGATCGTCGCCTGCACGCTCGATGCCATGAACGTGCATTTGCGCCTCGATGCATTCCCGCCTTCGACGCAGGTACGCGGCGAACGTGTGCAATTGCAACAGGCCATCATCAGCCTGCTGATCAACGGCGCGGAATCCATGCATGGGCAGCCGGCTGGCGAAAGACTGCTGGTGCTGGCATGCAGCCCCTCGCAAGACGTGCTGCGCATTGACATCGACGACGGCGGCGAAGGTTTCCATCCGCAACTGGCGGACCGCATCTTCGAGCCGCTGTTCACCACAAAGCCGAACGGCATGGGCATGGGCCTGACCATTTGCAAGGCCATCGTGGACGCGCATCAAGGTCAACTGGACCTGACCCCGCGYCCGGAAGGCGGCACGCGCGCCACCATCACGCTGCCGCGCCTGCCTGCCCTCTGGAGCGCGATGCAATAGGCACGTTCACGGCACCAGGAGCAGCTTGCCGGTGGTCGCCCGCCCTTCCATKTCGGCATGGGCTTGCGCGGCGGCCGCCAGCGGATAAACACCGCCGATGGTCGTGCGCAACTTGCCGTCGAGGACCCACCGGAAGAGCTGCGCCGCGTGCGCCCGAAGGCGTTCCGGCGTACGCACATGATGGGCGAAGACCGCGTAGCCAAGCTTGACGCTCTTCGGCAGGCTCATGATGTCGATGAGACCGGGGCCACCCAGGACCGGCCCGAACCAGCAGAACGTCCCTGCAACCCGGAGCGAATCCATTGACCCTTGAAAGGTCGCGGGACCGGAGCCGTCATAGACGACGTGCACGCCCTCGCCGCCGGACAGGCGCACGGCCTCTTCGGCAAATTGGCCAGCCTTGTCCACGATGACGTGGTCCGCTCCGGCATTCCGCGCGATCACCGCCTTGCTCTCCGACGATACGCGGCCAATCACCCGGCCGCCCCGGAGCTTGATGATCTGCGTCAGCAGCAGCCCAACGCCACCGGCCGCCGCGTGTACGAGCGCGACGTCGCCAGGTTGCACGGGATAGAACTCGGTCGCGAAGTGGCTGGCGGTCAGCCCCGCCATCATGATGGAGGCAGCAGTCCGATCGTCGATGCCATCGGGCACGGGCACCAGGGAGGTTGCCGGGACCACGGCCATCTCGGCATAGCTGCCGGGCGCGTAAGCCCAGGCCACGCGCTGACCGAGCTGGATGTCRTCGACGCCTTCACCGGTGGCCACCACCCGTCCGGCACCTTCGACGCCCAGCGCCTTCGGGTAAGGCATTTCCGTCCAGAACTCCCCCCGCCGGACGCCAATGTCCATGAAATTCACGCCCGAAGCGGCAACCTCGACCAGTACCTCCCCTTTTCCAGGCACCGGGATGGGCGCCTCGACCACATCGATCACGTCCGGGCTATTCAGCATTACGACTTTCATTTGTCATCCTTTTTTGAACGTTCGTTCCAAAATAGAGAAAAAAAACAGCTCACCGCAGCGCTTTCAGCGTGAGCTTTCCAAAGGTGCGCAATTCCGCCTCGCCGGCTCCAGCACGGGCAGCGAGCCGAATGGCAGCGAAATTCGCCTGCAGGAATCCGGCGATGTGATGCGGATCGAGATCCGCTGCAATATCGCCGTCAACCTGTGCTTCCTTGATTCTGGCGGTAAAGGCCTTGGCCAGGACGTTCGCCGCATCATGACGAATCTGGGTCAGGTCCGCGCGCTCGGTACCAAACTCGCTGATCGAACTGACGCCCAGACACGGCKCGCCGGCGTGGATTACCACCCGTTCGACCATCCGCTGGATGCCCTCGAAAGCCTTGGCATTGCTGTATAGCGTGGCAATGTGCGCCTGCGTTTCCGCCCCGGCATAGCGCTCCACCGCGGAACAATACAGTTGCCATTTATCGTTGAACGTGGCGTAGAGGCTCTGCCGCCCGATTTTCATGGCGGCGGTCAGCATCTCGGTGGACGTACCCGCGAAGCCATGCTCCCCGAACACGCCTATTGCCGCGTCGAGGACTTCGTCCTTGTTGAATTCTCTTGGTCTGGCCATGGGTGAAATCTAGGCGTTCTGGAACGATAAGTCAAGAATTCCGGCCATTTCGATTGTGAGGGCATCCGGCGGGGCGCGGCGCAACTGGCATATTGCTGGCTTCGACGCGTGCAGACAACGCCAGACCACCCGGAGACCCGCATGGATGCCACCCGCCCGACCGATGACTCCCAGACCGCGCTATGGAATGGCACGGCCGGCAATGCCTGGGTCGATGCCCAGGCGATCCTCGACCAGTTGTTCCACCCGTTCGAAGACCTGCTGGCCCGGACCACCGCCGAGCATCAGGCGCGCGCCGTCCTGGACGTGGGATGCGGCACCGGCGGCACTACCGTGGCCGTGGCCCGGGCGGCCGGCCATGCGACCGGGATCGATATCTCCGCCCCGATGATCACCGCCGCCCAGGCCCGCGCCGCCCGCGAGCAGGTGCCGGCGCAGTTCATCCTCGCCGATGCCCAGACGCACGCCTTCGCCCCGGCCAGCTTCGAYCTGATCATCTCCCGCTTCGGCGTGATGTTCTTCGACGACCCGGTGCGCGCCTTCGCCAACCTGCGCCARRCCCTCCGCCCCAACGGSSYGCTGCGCGTCATCGCCTGGCGCAGCGCCGGCGAAAACCCCTTCATGACCACCGCCGAACAGGCCGCCGCCCCGCTGCTGCCCGAACTGCCCCCGCGCCAACCCAACGCCCCCGGYCAGTTCGCCTTCGCCAACGCCGCCCGCGTCGAACAAATCCTAAAAGACAGYGGCTGGCACGACATCGACCTCCAGCCCATCGACGTCACCTGCACCTTCGCCGAAAAAGACCTGCTCACCTACATCACCCGCCTCGGCCCCCTGGGCCGCATCCTCCCCAACCTCGACGAAACCCGGCAGAAAGCCATCATCGACGTAGTACGCCCGGCGTTCGACCCGTACGTGCACGGCGAGACAGTCAGGCTGGATGTGGCGTGCTGGATGATTGGGGCGGAGGGGTGAGGTTTGTCGGGTGTCATTGGCCGCTATCGCGCAATTGAATAGGATGGCCGGCTTGATATGACATCGCTTTTGAGAGGCACTCCGACATCATGCGCGCAATAAGATTCGTCGCCCTATGGCTGGCACTTGGTTCAATGCCGGTTTACGCGGCGCCCGCTGCCACGGTCAACGAGCGGACCTTGCGCGAAGCGTGCGGAGCGTATTCGCAGGCTGGCATGCGCGAATGCCTTGTGGCGAAAGTCGACGAAAGTCGGAAAGCATTGAAGGCTGCCGAGGCGGAGGCCAGTGGCCGACTTGCCGGATGGGATGAAGACCCCAAATACGTCAATTTCGCAAAAGTGCGATTGGCTGCCAGCACGAAAGCCTTTGCCACCTATCGCAAGGATCAGTGCTCGCTTGCCGCAGCGCTGGGCGGCGGCGCGATTGGCAACGCGTTGGAAATCTGGCGGTTGGCCTGTGAGGCCGAGCTTAACCACTGGCGCGCCGACCAGCTTCAGCGGGCCACGGTCGACCTGCCTTTGAAGTAAATGTGATGGCCCCCCTGCGCCACCACCTAAGCCGCCACCACCGCCTTCGACTCCTGCACCTCCCCRTCCCCCAGGATCTCCCGGGCGCTGGCCGGGCGGCGGTACAGGTAGCCTTGGGCGCAGTCGACGCCGACTTCGGCCAGCAAGGCGTGCTGTGCTTCTGATTCGATGCCTTCCGCGATGACCACCAGCCGGAAGTGGTGGGCCATTGCCACGATGCTGCGCAGCAGGGCCCGGCCGTCCGGGGAGACGTCCTGGGTGAATTGCCGATCGATCTTCAGGTAGTCGAACGGGAAGTTGCGGATCATGTCGAGGTTGTTGTTGCGCGTGCCGAAGTCGTCCACGGCCAGGCGGATGCCGGCGTGGTGCAGGCGGTCGAACGCCTCCATGGCCGCGCCGTGGTCGGCCAGCAGGTGGCGCTCGGTGATTTCCATCACCAGCCCGGAGCCGTCCGGCATCGATGCCTGCAATGCCGCCAGTTCCGCCGCGAAGCCCTTGCGCCGCAGGTTCAGCGGCGCCACGTTCACGGCMACATGGAGCGCGCGCGTCGGGCGGTAGCGGTTCATGTCGTCCACGGCCTGATGCAGGACGAAGCGCGTGATGTCGTCGATCATCGCCGTCGATTCCACGGTTTCGATGAACGACGAGGGCGGAATCATGCCCCAGCGCGGATGGCGCCAGCGCAGGAAGGCTTCCACGCCGATGGTCTCGCGCGTGCGGACCGCCACGATCGGCTGGTAGGCCAGATGGAACTCGCCACGCCGCAGGCCCTGCCGCACGGCCTGGAGCAGCAGCCGCTTCGGCGCGGCCACGGCCAGGAAGCCGGCCACGGCCAGCAGCCCGAGCAGCAGCCCGATGGCGCCGATGAACAGGGCGTAGCGGTGCAACAGCTCGGAGGAGAACGCCGGGGATGCCGCCACCGCCACGGTGAGGGGATAGGCGGTGGAGCGGGCTAGCGTGCTGCGTGGGATGGCGGTGGGCGCGTCGCGGTAGGTGCCGTCCTGGTCCATCGTGGCCTCGCCGACGCTCAGGGCGATGGTGCCGGCGCCGAATTCCTTGCCGTGCGCCAGGGTGTCCACGAGGTAGGTGCCGTCGATCAGGAAAATCGCGCCCTGCGAGGGCTCGGTGGCGCTGGGCAGGTACAGCACCAGCGCGGGCGCCTGTTCGCGGAACGGCGTGCGGCCGACCAGCACGATGCGCTGCTGTCGCGCGGCGGCCTTGTTATCGCCGAAATACCAGCTCAGCGGCACCTTGATCTCGCCGCGCGCCGACGAGCAATAGATCACGTCATTGGCCACCACGGCCGCCGCGCGCGCATAGGGGATGTAGCTTTCGCGCTCGCGCAGCGGGCGGCCGATCTCTGCGCAGGGCCGGCCGGCCAGCGGCGCCACGTGCAGGGCGCCCTCGCGCTCGACGGTGGCGATGATGCGCTCGATGGCGGCCACCACGTCCTGGGCGACGATCGACTCGCGGCGATCCACCAGTTGCTGGGCATACTGCTGCCCCACCCACAGCGCACTCGCCGTGGTCACGGCGCACACCACCAACGACACCAGCCACGTGACGGGCGAGAAAGACCATCCCTCGAAGCGGTCGCGCCATGCCATGCCCAAGACTTCCCCTCCGCCAACCTGGACTGTCCGCTGATTGTGGGCCGGCCTGCCGTTTCAATGCTGTCCGACAAGCGCCTACATGCGCGTCGCTGTGGCGTTTAGTCCACTGGCTCGAGCCTGCGGTACTGGTTGTAATGCCGGATGGCGCGACGCGGGTCGCCGAGGGCCTCGTGCAGCCGCGCGGCGTTGTAATGCGCATCGGCGAAATCAGGGGCCAGTTCGATGCACGCGTGGTAGCTCTCCAGCGCCTCGCGCGGCGCGCCGGCGTCTTCCAGCGCCACGCCGAGGTTGAAGTGCAGCAACGGCTGCGCGGGCAATGCCGCGAGCGCGGCCCGGTAGCTGGCCACGGCATCGGCATGGCGGCCCTGCTCGCTCAGCAGGCAGCCCAGGTTCAGCCAGGCGTCGAGGTAGTCCGGCGCCGCCGCTACGGCCTGACGATAGGCCGCTTCGGCGCCGGGGGCGTCGTCATGCTGCTCGCTGGCCACGGCGCGTTCGAACCAGCCGGTGGGATCGGTGTCGCCGACCGAGGGGGACGGCGCTGCCGGTGCGCGCGCGTGTCGCAGATCGACGATATTGCCCGATGGGTGCGGCGGTCTGCCGGCCGCGTCCAGGTCGAGCACGAACTGGCCGGTGTCCACGTGCCAGCGGCCCTGGCGGTCTTGCACGGTCACGTCGCCGCCCACGGCGGACAGGCGCAGGCCGGTAGGCGGCCGCCCCTCGCCCAGCCCTTGCAGCCGTTTCAGGGAGCGCGTGATATGGCGCGTGGGAATACGCGAATCGCGCAGCGACTGGGCCGTGCGCAGCAGCACCACATCCTGGAACGTGAACCGATAGGCCTGGCGCGCGCCGCGCCGGGGGGCGATCACGCCAGCGGCGATCAGCGCCGTCACCACGGTGCGCGAAATGCCCAGAACGCCCTGGACATCGCGCATGGAGTAGTCATCCATCAATACGCATCCGTCATCGCGCTAGCCCTGCTTGCGAGCGCGTTTTGGCTCGGCGGCGGTCTTGGCCGGCGCCGCAGCGGCACGGCGGGCGGTCTTGCGTGGCGCGGTTTCGGCAGCGGGGGCGGCAACCTTCCCCGCACTCTTGGCCGCCGCCGGCTGGCGCTTGTTCGCGCCGATGCTCTTGCGCAGGGCCTCCATCAGGTCGATGACCTCGCCGCCGGACGGCGCCGGGGCCTCGGCCGCCACGGTGATCTTCTTGCCGGAGATCTTCTTGTCGATCTGCTCGAGGATGCGTTGCTTCTCCTCGTCGGTATAGGCCGAGGCGTCATAGCCCTTCACCGAGTTTTGCTCGATCAACTGCTGCGCCAGCGCCAGTTCGGCGGGCTGCACGTCGGTCTCCTCGACGTGCAGGTCGGCCATGTCGCGTACTTCGTCGGCATAAAGCAGTTGCTGGAGGATCAGGCCATCGTCGCCGACGCGGATCTGCACCATGTACTGCTTGCCCTTCCAAGACCACTTGGCCAGCGCGCAGGTCTTGGTCTTGCGCATGGCCTCGGCCAGCAGGTTGTACGGCTTGGCGCCGCGCTTGTCCGGGCCCAGGTAGTAGGGCTTGTCGTAGTAGATCGGGTCGATGGCGCCGGCGGGCATGAACGAGACGATGTCGATGGTCTGCTGCGCGGCCTCTTCCAGCGCGGAAAGCTCCTCGGGCGTGAACGTGACGTAGCGGTCTTTCTCGAACTCGTAGCCCTTGACCATCTCGGCGCGCTCCACCACCACGTCTTCCTTCAGGCAGATGTACTGCTGGCGCAGGCGCGAGCCGCAGCCCTTGTGCAGCAGGTTGAAGCTGATGCCGGACTTGCTCTCGGTGGCCGAGAACACTTTCACGGGAATCGACACCAGCCCAAAGCTGATGGATAGCGAGGCGATGGAACGTGCGGCCATGGCGCAGCCCTCCTGGAGACTCCTGTCGTTCCGTCGAGTCTAGTCAACGCGGGGCCCTGCCCGCCAGCGGGCGCGTGCCGCATGTTCGTGACGGRTCACCTCCCACAGCAAAAATGTCGATCATGGCTCACATCGATCAATCGTCGGCGGCCCGGCGCGCACGATGCTGGCGCCGGTACGCGCCCGGGGCGATGCCGAAATGCTGGGCGAACACGCGGCCGAACGCGGCCTGCGAGGCGTAGCCGCACTGCTCGCCCACGGCGGCGGCGGAGAGCCCGTCCTGCCGCAGCAGCCGGGCGGCGCGATCCATGCGCAGCGTGGTCACCAGTTCCAGCGGGGTCATGCCGCCGAGTTGGCTGAAGCGCCGCGCCAGGGTCGCGCGCGAGACGTTGCACAGCGCGGCCAGGCTATCGACGGTCCACGGCTGTTCGGGCGCCCGCACCACCGCCTCCACCACGCGCGTCATGCGGGCGTCCGCCATCAGCGCGATCAGCCCGCGCGACACCCCGCCCCGATCGATCAAGGCCCGCAGCAGCACCGTGAACAGCGCCGTGGACAGGTCCGCCACAATCGCCGCCCCACCCGGCCGTGGCCGGTCCGCCTCGGCATGCATCATGCCGATCAGCCCGCGCAGCCAGCTCGCATTCCCGTTRAGGTTGGGATCGTCGGTGCCGATGCACAGCACCTCCGGCAGCGTGCGCAGCAGCACATCGGCCGAACTGCCCAGCACGAAGGTGCCGCACAGGATGTCCAGCGGCGCGGCGGCGCCGGGCACGGTGACTTCGGTGACCACCCCGTTGAAATGGCGCGACGCCGCCACGGCGCGCGAGCCGGCCTGCAGGCCGATCAGCGTGTGGGCGGCGCCATGCGGGAACAGCAGCACGTCGCCGGCGGTGGCGCGCAGGCGGCCATCGCCCACGGCAATCTCGATCTCACCTTCGAGGATCACGTGATACGGCACGTGCCCCGGCGCRGCCTGGGCGTTGAAGGTCGACCAGACCCCCGCCACGCGGCAATGCAGGTCCACGGTGCCCGATGGCGCGAGCAGGCGTACGAGTTCGCTGAGACTATCCATTGAGACGATTGAGCAAATAGTTGAGTGAATTCTAGTCCATTCGGATCGTCGACGCCCCTACTATGGAGTCCAAGGAAGCGCCACGCAACGGTGTCTCCGCAGCAAGGAACCCAGAACTCTCACCCATCGCATCAGCAAGGAGTTGCAATCATGACCACCCGTCTCCATACCGCCCCCGTCCAGCAAGCCACCGGCCAGACCGCCGAACTGTTCGGCGCCATCCGCAAGGGCCTCGGCAAGGTGCCGAATATGTACGCCACCATCGGCAGCAACGCGCCGGCCGTGCTGGCGCAGACGCTGCAGGCCGGCGAAGTCGTCAAGGGAAGTTCACTCTCTGCGCGTGAACGGGAAGCGATCAACCTGTCCGTGAGCGAGCACAGCGGTTGTGACTACTGCGTGGCCGCCCACACGATGATCGCCAAGCTGGCTGGCTATACCGCTGAGGAAACGCGCCAATTGCGCCAGGGCAGCTATCCGCAGGACGCCCGGACCGACGCGCTGGTGCGCTTCGTCCTCGAACTGGTGGGCACGCGCGGCACGTTGCCGGCCGCGAGCGTGGAGGCAGTGCGCGCCGCCGGCTTCAACGACACGCAGATCGTGGAGGCGGTGCACGCGGTCGGCGCCATCCTCTTCACCAATATGATCAATCGCCTGAACGACACCACACTGGACTTCCCGGCCGTGTAAGGATCAGGGCGGATGGGCGGTGCGTGGTCAGCCACTCAGCGCCACGCGCTGCCCATCTGGATATAGAAGGCGTTCTGGTCCCGGCTGTGGGCGATGTCGATCCCCATCGAAATCCCCAGCTTCCGYGCGATGACATAGCGGAAGCCGGTGCCCACGCTGACCACGGTGCTGGCGTCCGAGAAGTCGTTCCARCGTCCGTAGGCCTTGCCCACCCCGCTGAAGGCGAGCACCGACCAGCGCGGCGTGACGTCCCAACGCAACTCCACCTCGGAAACCACGGCGTTGCGGTCCTGGTAGCGGCCTACCTGTACGCCGCGCAGGTCGACATAGGGCTGTGCATAAAACGGCACATCACCCGTCGAGAACTTGGTGTCGGCGCGCAGCCCCAGGATCAGCGTGCGGGCGATGGGCAGCCAGGTGAAACCCCGGGCGTTATACATATTGAAGTCCTGCGAACTGCCGAGCGCCCCGCGCGCGAACTGGGCCTCGAATTCGGCATAAATCCCCTTGCCCGGGAAGAAAATATTGTCGCGGGAGTCATAATCGACCACGAGTGCACCCTTTCCGATGCGCTGTTCGCTGGTCACTCCCCCCACTTCCGGGGCGTTGCCGCCGAATTTGAACGTGGCCGTGGAATCGAAATAGGTATAGCGCGGTCCGACATACCAGTGCGAATCGGCCACGCGGAATAGCACCTGCTGCACCAGAAAAACCCCGTCCAGCGAATAGTGACGCGGCTGGTTCGACAAGCCGAAATACTCCAGATTCGCGCTCACCTTGGCGATCGCGCCGAGGTAGCGGATGCGGTCGCCCTGCCAGGTATGGAAATGCGCGAGCCCGGCCGCCCAGGTGCCATTTTCGGTATAGGCGCCGCCGATGCCGGTGATATTGGGTGGCGCAGGGCCCTCGCCGCTGGCGTGGGCCTCGGCGGCCCGGTCGGCCAGCGATTGCGAGAAGAACAGCAGCCCGAGCCCGAAGCCATAGCCGACGGCCGGCTCCGTGATGATGGTCGGCACGGGCAGCGCGCCCTTGTGGTGGAGCAGGAAATCGCTCATGTCGAGCATGCCGTCCTCGGGGTCGAAGAACGACAGCGGCGGTTTTTCCGACTTGCCTGGCGGGGCGGCTGGTGGCTGTGCCTGCGAAGGGACCAGCGCGTCCGGCACCGGTTGGGCATGGCCSACCGATGCGGCGGCCGCAATCAGGCCCGCCATCGAGGCCCGGGCGAAAGGATGCATGGTGGCTCTCATCGATGAGCTGGCGTGCTAAATGGGGCGACGCCCTGCGGCGAATGTAACGTAGCCTGCGCCTCCATGACCGGATCGCCGATATGAACGTTCTTGCGCGCGTGTTTAGTTTTCTTTTCCAGGCGCCCTGCGCGAGTGTCGATGCCGTACCTTGCAACTTACCCGCTTGGGTCATCCATCATTATCTCGATGGAAATCGTGCCACCCGGATGGGTGATTATCTAGGGGATTATTCTTGGGCGGCAATTTAGATACCAGCGGCATTTACATCAAATCACAATAAAATTGAATTCACATTTTTTACAAGATTTGCCAGACTAGCTGCGGACATGGCATGGGGCACATGTCCCGGCGCGCACCGCGTATGCGCGCACGCCACCGAAGGCAAAGAACAGACGGCCGTATCAGCCGCGCTCACGCGCTGGCGAGCCGTCGCGCGGCTTGATCGATTGGATGCAAGAGGGGGTAAGCGCAGTGAACCACTACACCAAAGACAACTTCCAGCTCACACAGAGCATCGGCTTCCATCTCAACAAGGCGCGCAACAGCCTGCTGCTGGAGATGGATTCGGCCCTGCGTCCGCTGGACATCAATGGCCAGCAGATGGGCATCCTGCTGTCGCTGAACCGCGGCATGGCGACCACGCCGTTCGAGATCAGCAAGCTGCTCGGCATCGACAGCGGACTGATGACGCGCATGCTCGACAAGCTGGAGGAAAAGCGGCTGCTGGAGCGCAGCCGGAGCATCGACGACCGGCGCGTGGTCAATCTGATCCTGACCGAGAAAGGCAAGGCCGTCGCCACGCAGATCCCCGATATCGCGCCCGAGGTGCTGAACCATCACCTGAAGGGCTTCAGCGAGSAGGAATTCGAGGAATTCCGCCGGCTGCTCCAGAAGTTCGTCACCGGCAACTGACCGGAGCCGCCCGCCTCCCGCTCCTGCCCCGCTAGGCTGCGGGGCGAGACAGGCTGTCCACGGCGCGCCACGCGGTATCCACCGCGCCCGTCACCGATGCACTGCCGGCGCTGTCCGCGCCGGCAATCCGCACATTGCCGACCCCTCGCCCCGCCTGTTCCAGCGCGGCCTGCAGCGAGGCGTCGTCGGGCGCCAGCCCGCCCGGCATATAGCTGTAGCCATGCGCCCAGCGGTTCAGCGTAATCCCACGTATCTGTTTCGATGAAGCGAAGCCGCCCGGGGCCAGCATGCGGTCCAGTTGGGCGCGGATTTCGCGCTCGAGGGCGTCGAAGGGCGTGCCCAGCAGGAAGGCGCGACCGGCGCGGAAGCGCTCGCGCGCGCTCATGCCGCTGTCCGGCACCGTGGGCACGTAGAGCATGTGAAGCACCGCCGGATTGGCCGGATCGGCCGCAGCACCAGCCGGCGCCTCCAGCCACAGGTCCGAGTACGCCATGGTCGGCGCATGAATGCGCCACGCCTTGAGGGTCTCGAAGGCGCGCCAGTCGTCCAGCGCCACCTTCGTATACACCAGCGGCGCCTTCACGCACGCGCGCAGCGTGGCCTTGGCCGGCGCCGGCAGCGTCGGCAGGATGAACGGCACCATCATGTTGTAGCCGGCCACCACCACGTGCTGCGCCTCCACGCGTTGCAGGTTGCCTTGCCAGCCATAGGTCACGCGCGTGATGCGCACATCGGGTTCGATGGCCACCGCCGTACTGTTCAGGCGCACGCGCACCGGACTGCCGTCGCGGTCCAGCCGGGCATAGTCGAAGCGGGCATCGGCCAGCCCCGCGCCACCACGCGATGCCGGGGACACGCCCGGCACCAGCGCCTGGATCAGCGCCCGGGCCAGCGTGGCGTTGCCATCGGCAAACCAGAGCCGCGAGGCTGGCGACTTGCCGAGGCGCGGATCGAGCACCGGCTTGGGCATGCCCGCCCCCGCCGGCAGACCGATGGCGATAGCCTGCGCCACCGAGATGCCGTCCGCGTCGAGCGCATAGGCATCGTGGCTGCGGCTGCGCAGGAAACGCACGGCCGGCAGGCCAAGCCCCGCTTTCTCGCGCAAGAAGATCGCATAGCGCGTCCGCTGGAGGTAGGCCGTGCGATCGGTCCCACTCATCTCGGCGAGGTAATCCACCCCGCCCTGCGCCAGCCGCAGCAGCGCCTGCCGGTCTGCCGGGGGCAGTGGCGCGGCATCGAGAAAATGGGCGATGCCGTCGGCGGGCGGCTGGCTGGCGGCGTTCCGGGCATCGATCCCGTCTGCGAACGGATCGCCCGCGAGCCACTGGTCGCGGCCGAAGTGCTCGGCGTCGAAGAACACCGCGCGGCCCATCCCCCGGCGCTGATAAGCGTCGCCCGGGCCGGGTGCCGGCGCGGTGCGGATGTCGATGCCCACCCCGGCCAGCATCGTGCGCATGGCCGCGCTGTCGGTGGCGGATGGCGGCATCTCGGCGCTGCCGCCATAGCTCACCAGCGTCTTGCCGCGCACCGTGAATTCGTTGCGCTTGGCGTGGCCGCCGAAGTCGTCGTGATTGTCGAGGATCAGGATGCGCCGGTCCGCGCCGAACTTCTGGCGATAGAACCAGGCCGTCGCCAGCCCGCTGATGCCGCCGCCCACTACCACGAGGTCATACGACTCACGCGCCAGCACGGTCGGGTATGTGGTGCCTTCGCGCGCCAGCCCGTGGGCCAGCGTAAACGTGCCGGCATGGTTGCCGCGCAGCCCGGTGAGCGMYGGCGGGTAGCCGGCCGCCGTGGCCTGTGCACGCACCAAGCCCGCCGGGGCGATACCGGCCGCGATGGTCAGCGCGGCGCCATTGAGGAAGTCTCTGCGAGTGATCGTCATGGCGTCAGCGCGATGGAGGCCGTGCGGGTTCGGGCGTGGGCGTGCCGAGTTCGCGCCGGCGGGCGGCCACGGCGGCCTCCGTCACGGGCGCGGCACGGTTGCCCCAGCTGCCGCGGATGAACGTGAGCAGGTTGGCCAGCTCCTGGTCTTCCATGGTCCAGCCATAGCCGGGCATGTGGTAATCGGTGGGCGCGGTGCTCACGCGCGCGGTGACGGCGCCTTCGAGCAGCAGGTTGATCAGCGACGCCGGGTCTGGATCGGCCACGGTCGGGTTGCCCGCCAGCGGCGGAAACACCCGCGCGAAGCCACGTCCGCTGGCGTTGTGGCAGGGCATGCAGAACGTGGCGWACTGGCGCGCACCGGCCGCATCGAATCGACCCTGCTCCAGCAGCGTGGTCACGGTGGGGTCGTAGCGGAATGGCTGGGTCTCGCCGCGCGTGCCGGGCAGTGACTTCAGATAGGTGGCCACGGCGTCCAGGTCGCCCGGCGCCATATGCTGCGTGGACGCGGCGATCACCGTGGACATCGGCCCGAACGAGGTGGCGTGGGCATTRCGGCCGGTGCGCAGGTACTCGGCCACGTCCGCCTTCGTCCACGCGCCGAGGCCCGTGATCTGGTCGCCCGTCAGGTTGGTGGCCGACCATCCTTCGACGGACGCGCCAGCCAGGAAATGCCGGCTGCGCTCGTCCAGKCCCTTCTCCCCATACAGCSGCCCGCGCGGCGTATGGCAGGCGCCGCAGTGCGCCACGGCCTGCACCACGTAGGCGCCCCGGTTCCAGGCGGCGCCCTTGGAGGCATCGGTACGCACGGGGTCATCGCGCAAATTCAGCCAGTTCCAGGGCACCAGCAGCCAGCGCATGTTGTACGGCCAGCGCATCTCGGCGTCCGGGTTGGACTGGCTGACCGGCCTGACCTCGGCACGCAGGTAGGCGTAGAGCGCCGCCACGTCGTCACGTGTCATGCGCGCATAGGACGTGTACGGCATGGCCGGATAGAGGTGCTTGCCGTCACGCGCCACGCCGCGGCGAACGGCGCGGTCGAAATCATCGAGCGAATACTCGCCGAGGCCCGTGGCGGCGTCAGGCGTGATGTTGGTCGAATAGACCGTGCCGGCGCCGGTGCGCAGCGGCAGACCGCCGGCCATGGGCGCCCCGCCCTCCTTGGTATGGCAAGCGGCGCAGTTAGCGATGCCGGCCAGGTAGCGGCCGCGTGCGATCTGCTCCGGGGACGGCGCGCTCGCCGGCGCCGCTGCCCGCGCGGGCAGCGCGGTCAGTACGCTCATCACGGTCAAGGCCGCAAGCGCGGCGAGGGCGGCCGGCAACCACCTTCCGAAACATCGCATGGGGCGCATCCTGTAATCGGACTGCATGGGGACGGATTGGACCCGACATCTTGCGGCCTGAGCCCGAAACGGAACAGAATCAGCCGCATGACTTTTTACCGTATCAGATTTGCGCCGATTMCCAAAGCATGAAACGTTATGAAGCGTTGGCCGAGACACTGGCCGCCGACATCCGCAACGGCACGCTGCCGCCCGGCACGCGCCTGCCCTCCATCCGCAAGACCGTGGCCCAGTATGGCGTGAGCCCGTCCACGGCCTTCCAGGCCTACTACCGGCTCGAGGAGCGCGGGCTGGTGCGGGCGCGCGAGCGATCCGGCTACTACGTGGCGGGCGCGGCCACCCGCGTGCTGCCGGCGCCCCGGGCGCACGCGCCGCAGAAGGTGTCGACCGAGGTCGATGTCTCCCGGCTGGTCTTCTCCGTGCTCGACGGCGCGCGCGAGCGCGATCTGGTGCAGTTCGGCTCCGCCTTTCCCTCGCCCGAGCTGTTCCCGTGGGAGCGGCTGGGCAAGGCGCTGGCGCGCGCCGGCCGCGAACTCGATCCGTGGAACAGCGTGGACGACCTGCCGCCGGGCAATGCCGCGCTGCGGCAGCAGATCGGCCTGCGCTACCTCGGCACCGGCGCGCCGCAGCCGGTGGACGACATCATCGTCACCAACGGCGCGCTCGACGCCCTGAACCTCTGCCTGATGGCCGTGACCGAGCCGGGCGATGTGGTGGCCATTGAATCGCCGGGGTTCTACGCCGCGCTCCAGGCGCTGGAGCGGCTCCGGCTCAAGGCGGTGGAAATTCCGGTCGATCCCGTCGATGGCCTCGATCTGGACGCACTGGAGGCCGCCCTCGGGCGCCATCGCATCAAAGCGTGCTGGTTCATGACCCAGTTCCAGAACCCGATGGGCGCCAGCATGGCCGAGGACCGCAAGCGCGCGCTGGTGGCCCTGCTCGCGCGCCACGGCGTGCCGCTGATCGAGGACGATGTCTATGGCGAGYTGTACTTCGGCAACCGCTGCCCGCTGCCGGCCAAGGCGTTCGACACCGAAGGGCTCGTGATGCACTGCAGTTCGTTCTCGAAGACGCTGGCGCCGGGTTTCCGCATCGGCTGGSTGGCGCCCGGGCGCTACGGCGAAGCCATCCGCCATCTGAAGCTGATGACTACGCTCTCCGCTGGCGTGCCCACGCAGCTGGCGTTGGCCGAATACCTGCGCCATGGCAGCTACGACAAGCATCTGCGCCGGCTGCGCCATGTGCTGGAAATGCAGCAGGGGCAGATGATCGACGCCATTGGCCGGTATTTCCCCGACGATGTACGCGTATCGCGGCCTGACGGCGGTTATTTCCTGTGGGTGGAGTTGGGCGAAGGCTTCGACGCGCTGGCGCTGCATCAGGCGGCCCGGGCGGCGGGTATCGGCATTGCGCCGGGGCCGGTGTTCTCGGCGCGGCAGGGCTTTCGCCATTGCATCCGGATCAACTACGGGCACGCCTGGAACGAGACGGCCGAGGCTGCGGTGAAGACACTGGGCACACTGGCGAAAGCCGGCCGATAGCCGACGAAGCCCGACGATTCAGGCACGGCGACGCCAGGCCCAGTAGGCTTCCASCAGCCCGAAGCCGCCYTGCATRACGAGGGCCAGCACCGCCGCCGGCACGGCGCCGGCCAGCAGCAGCGTGGAATCGTTGAGCGCCAGACCGGTGGCGATCCGCTCGCCGTAGCCGCCGGCCCCGACGAAGGCGGCGATGGTCGCCGTGCCCACGCTGATGATGGCGGCCGTCTTCACACCGGCCAGGATGATCGGCATCGCCAGCGGCAACTCCACATAGCGCAGCACCTGCCCGGTCCGGAAGCCCAGCGCGCGCGCCGCATCCCGCATGCCCGGCGCGATTTGTTGCAATCCAGTACAGGTGTTTCTGACAATGGGCAGCAGCGCGTAGAGGAACAGCGCAACCATGGCCGGCCAGACGCCGATCTGGCCCAGCAGCGGGATCAGCATGGCSAGCAGGGCCAGCGAGGGAATCGTCTGCARSACGCTCACCACGGCCAACACCGCCTGCCCGAGCCGGCGCCGGCGCGCCGCGACAATCCCGAGCGGCACGCCCAGCAGCGTGGCCGCCCCTACTGCGCCGCCGACGAGCGACAGATGCCGCACGGTCAGCCGCCAGGTATCGGCGCTCCAGAGCACCCCGCCGAGGCCATCGCGCCGGTCGCCCTTCTTTTCCCCCGTCGACGCGACCCCCGCCCCGCCCACGAACCGCCGSGCGATGGCCSCGAASGACTCSCCATCGATCTCGGCCGCCGCATTCATGTCGATCATGTCCGTCACGCTGATCCGGCCGGCCAGYCCCTGYAACGCCTGCCATGCGGCCGGATGCCGGCGCGGCGCGTCGAGCCGATAGACGATCACGGCTTCGTAAGGTGGAAAGACATGCCGGTCGTCCTCCAGCACGCGCAGGTGGAATTTGCGGATCTTGGCGTCGGTGGAATAGATGTCGGTGGCGTCGATCTGCCCCTCGGCCAGCGCCTCGTAGGCAATGCCATGGTCGATGCCGACCGGCCGCTGCGTCAGGCCATAGCGCTGCGCCAGCATCGGCCAGCCATCGGCCCGGCCCAGGAACTCGTGCGACAGGCCAAGCCGCAGCCGGGGCTGGCCGGCAAGGTCGGACAGCTTGCGCAGATTGCCCGCGCGGGCGTCGGCCACCGCAATCGCATAGGTATTCTCGAAGCCCAGCGGGATGCCCGCGCCAAGGCCCATCGGCGCCAGCGCCGCGTTGATCTGGGCCAGCGTGGCCCCCGGCGGCAGCTTCAGGATCTCGCCGGCCAGCGTGCCGGTGTAGTCGGGATAGAGGTCGATGCTGCCCGCCTTGAGCGCCTCGAAGACGATGGCGGTGTTGCCCAGGCCCGGCAGATGGCGCGCCTCGCTGTGCGCAGCGGCGGCAGTCTGGGTCAGGATTTCACCGAGGATGTACGACTCGGTGAAGCGCTTGGAGCCAACGCGCAGCGGCTCGGCCTGGGCAGGGCGGGCGCACAGCAGGGCCGCCATGAGCGCCATCCACGCCACGAGCAGCGGGAATGCGGTGGGAAAACGCTGGGTCGAGGCAGGCAAGCCGGGGCTCCGCGTGGGGATGTCCCGACATCATAACGGCAGTGGATCAGGAAGTTGGGCCAGCCTGGYTGGCGGATTGGCCGGGGGRTTGGTCGCCGGAGGGCTGGCGTGCAACATGCACGGCCAGCCAGATCGTCGGCTGGGCGGCGTCGGTCCAGGCCACGCGGTGGCGGCAATGGGCCGGCAGGTGCAGCCAGTCGCCGGCGCCCAGCGTGTGCGTGGCGCCGGCCTCGATCTCCACCGCGCCGCTGCCGCTGACCACGACCACCCATTCGTCCTCGGGGTTGTCGTACCAGAAGCCGGGCGGGCTGGCCTGCCCGTTGGAGACGATCCGCTCGATCCGCACATCTCCGGCACCCGGCCATTGGGTCAGCGCGGTAAACACCTCGCCCGGCGCGTTCGCCGGCACGTCTTGCAGCAGGTTGCCGTGGATCGGTGTCATCGCTGGTTTCCTCCGCCTGGCCTGCCGGGGCGTTACTCGGGTCCGCCCGGGGCGAGCACCTCGCGCGTGCCGTTGCGGCCCATCGGCGAGACAAGCCCCGCCGCTTCCATCTGCTCGATCAGCCGTGCGGCACGGTTGTAGCCGATGCGCAGCTGGCGCTGCACGGCGGAAATCGACGCCCGCCGCGAGTTGAGCACGAACGAGGCCGCGTCGTCGTACAGCGGGTCGGATTCGCCCTCGCCGCCGGTCTCGCCAAACAGGTCGGTGGCGCCTTCCGGCGTGTCGCCGGCCAGGATGGCTTCATCATAGTCAGGCTCGCCGAACTGCTTCCAGTGCTCCACCACCCGGTGCACCTCGTCGTCCGCCACGAACGCGCCATGCACGCGCTGCGGGTAGCCGGTGCCGGGCGGCAGGAACAGCATGTCGCCCTGCCCCAGCAGGCTTTCGGCGCCCATCTGGTCGAGAATGGTCCGCGAATCGATCTTCGACGACACCTGGAACGCCACGCGCGTCGGGATATTGGCCTTGATCAGGCCCGTGATGACGTCCACGGACGGCCGCTGCGTGGCCAGGATCAGATGGATACCGGCGGCGCGCGCCTTCTGCGCCAGTCGGGCGATCAGTTCCTCGATCTTCTTGCCGGCCACCATCATCAGGTCGGCCAGTTCGTCGATTACCACCACGATGAGCGGTAGCGTGGACAGCGGCTCGGGCGCGTCCGGCGTCAGCGAGAACGGGTTGCGCACCTTCTCGCCGGCCGCCTCGGCCGCGCGGATCTTCTGGTTGTAGCCGGCCAGATTGCGCACGCCGAGCGCGGACATCAGCCGATAACGCTTTTCCATCTCCCCCACGCACCAGTTCAGCGCGTGCGCGGCCTGCTTCATGTCCGTGACCACGGGCGCCAGCAGGTGCGGAATGCCCTCGTACACGGACAGTTCGAGCATCTTGGGGTCGATCATGATCAGGCGCACGTCTTCCGGCGTGGCCTTGTACAGCATCGACAGGATCATCGCGTTGACCGCGACGGACTTGCCCGAGCCGGTGGTACCGGCCACCAGCAGGTGCGGCGCGCGGGCGAGGTCGGTCACCACGGGGTTGCCGGTGATGTCCTTGCCCATCGCCAGCACCAGCCGCGAGGCATGCGCCTGGAACGCCGCGCCGGCCACGATCTCGGACAGCCGGATCATCTGGCGCTTGGCATTGGGCAGCTCCAGCCCCATGCAGGTCTTGCCGGGAATGGTTTCCACCACGCGGATCGACGTCACGCCGAGCGCGCGCGCGAGGTCCTTCATCAGCCCCACCACCTGTGCACCACGCACGCCCATGGCCGGATCCACCTCGAAGCGCGTGATGACCGGCCCGGCGCTGGCGCCGACCACCGACACCGGCACCTTGAACTCGGCCAGACGCTGGGCGATCAGTTCGCCCGTTTCGCGCAGATGTTCTTCGGACACTTCCTCGCCGTTCTCGACGGCCGCTTCGAGCAGACTGGCGCTCGGGAGGCGGTAATCCACGATACGGGGCGGCGGCGGGGTGACCGGGGCGGGGGTTGCTACAGGCGCAGCGGCCGGCGTCAGCGGCACGGTCCGGCCGACCACCGCAGGCAGCACGATGCGCGGCTTGGGCGCGGGCTGGACCAGCGTGTTGGCGTCGAACGCGGGCGGGACGTCGTCGCTGGTGTCGTCGCTTGCATCGTCTTCCGATGCCTCGGCGGCGGCTGGTGACGGCGTGGGCGCTTCGATGACGAAATCGGCGGATGCCACGGCGTCCGCCACGGAGAACGTGGGTTCGGGTTCCGGCTCTGGCTCGGGTTGGGGTTCAGCGATGGGCTCCGGTGCGGCTTCCGGCTCGGCAAGCACTGCCGCCACGGGCTCTTCCACCGCTTCTGGCTCGGCAACGGGCGTTTCTGCCACTGTTTCTGCCACTGCATGGGGCGCCRCTTCCTGCCCTGCCSGGCCCGCCAGCGCGCGCAGTTCGGCCAGCARYTCCAAGGCCTCCTGGCGGATCGCGGCCATCGTCACGGGTGCGTCGGGTGTCGCGGGGACGGCRGCAGGCGCGGGRGTATCCACGGTATCCACTGTGGCGAGATCGTCGATCCCGTTCACGATCGCTTCCGCGCGTGCCACGACTTCGGGCTCCATCGGCATCGTCGCCGTGACGGCGGGCGGCTCCATGACGGCCACGTCGGACGGGGCCGCCGCCACCGCCGCCGCTACCGTCGCAGCCTGTGCGGCTTCCGGCAGCGTGGTGATGGCCGAGCGCAGGCCCARCGCGGGATTGCGGAAYGGGCTGCTCACCACSGTCGCGCGCGGCGCGGCGGGCTTTTGTGGCGCAGGGGTGGGAGCGGGGTTGGGTACACCGGCCCGGGCCGGCGACACCGGCGCCGGCTTCGCGGCTGGCGGCGGCATCACGGGCGCCGGTTTGGCGGGCGCGGCCTTCACAGCGCCGGGCGAATCGGCGTGATGCAGCCAGATCTCGCCCGGTTGCGGCGGCGACTGGCGCGTGCGCGGGGGCGGCTGCCATGCGGGCTGCTTGCGTGCGGAGACGGCTTCGATCTGCTTGGTGCGCGGGGGCGTGGGGCTCCAGCCGGCGGCGCTATGGGTAGGCAGGGACGTGGTTTCCCAACGGTCCAGCCCCTCGCGGCCAGCGGCCATCGACGGCGACGCTGCCGCGCCAGCGAATGCGCCGGCATCGGACCGGGACTCGGGTCGTGCGGCGGGACGTGCCGGCTGACGCGGCGCATCTTCCTGCGCGCGCGGCTTGCGCAGCAGGAACAGGCTGCGCCACGTTTCGCCAAAGACCATCGGTGCGGCCAGCCCTAGCACGGCCAGCATCATCAGCAGCGCGCCGGTCCAGCCCAGCAGGTTCGACGCCAGCCCCGCCAGCGCGTGCCCCACGGCGCCGCCGGCGCCCTCGCCTTCGGCCGCCGTCAGGGACTCCAGCGTGGCGCTGGCGCCCAGCACCAGCAGCGTACCCAGCCACACCCGCAGCGAGCCACGACCAAACGGCCGGCGGTCGCCGGCGAGCGCGCGCGTTGCTGTGCGCCATGCCAGCGGCAACAGCCAGAAGGTCGACAATCCGAACCAGCCCAGACCCATGATGAATATGAAAACGTCAAAACTACGGGCAGCGATTGTAGCGGGTCTGAGCGCCCCGGATGGCGCCAATCCCGGCCAATTGCCAAAAATCAGAGGATTCTCTGACTCTGCATGACCAGCGACGACGCGGGAGTACCATCGCCGCAACGTTCTTCTCYCCTCCSCCTCTCCGTATGACCTCGCCGATTTCCACGCTGCGCATTCTTCTGGTGGAAGACCACGCATTCCAGCGCGCSGTGGCCGCCGACATGCTGCGCGCACTCGGCGCGACGCAGATCGTGGAAGCCGACGATGGCGCGACCGCGTTGGACCGGCTCACCGCGCAATCGTTCGACGTGGTGTTCTGCGACATCGCGATGCCCCGGCTCAACGGCCCGGGCCTGATGGCCGAGCTGGCGCGGCGCGGGGATCGGGCTTTCGCGGCCACGGCACCGGCCTGGGTCTGGATGACCGCGCAGGATGCCGACATCCTCGATTCGCACCAGCGTCTGGCCGAAGCGCTCGGCCTGCGTGCGGTACACGCGCTGCGCAAACCGCTGGAGCAGGCCGAGTTGGCTGGCATCCTGGCCGAGGCGGCCCGGGGCGATGGCGCGCGGCCGGACGCGGCGACGCCCGACGATGCCACCCTGCTCGCCGCCGTGCCCGATGGCCTCCACATCGTGCTCCAGCCGCAGTTCGCCCTCGCCACGGGCCGGCTGGCGGGGGCCGAGGCGCTGTGCCGCTGGCGCCATCCCACGCTGGGCAACGTGCCGCCGGACCGTTTCATCGCCCGGCTGGAAATGCTCGACGCCGCCGACCCCATCCTCTTTATGGCGATTGATGCCTGCGTGGCCATGCATCGGCGCCTGCGCGCAGCCGGGCTGGAGATCGTGCTGGGCGTCAACGCCTCGGCGCGCACGCTTTGCCGGCCGGAGACGCTGCCGAGGCTGGACGCGATGGTCGCCGCCGCCGGCCTGCCCCGCCGGCAACTGGTGATCGAACTGACCGAGGAATTCCCGGTGCCGGACACCGTGGCGCTGTCCGTGGCGCTCAACCAGTTGCGGCTGCTGGGCTATGGCGTGGCGATCGACGACTTCGGCGTGGGCATCGCCACGTTGAAATTACTCGCGGATCTGCCATTCACGCAGATCAAGCTGGATCGCTCGTTCGTCAAACATGTGGATGGGGACGACCAGCGTACGGCGATCTGCCGGCACGTGATTGCGCTGGCGCGCGACCTGGGGCGCGAATGCGTGGCGGAAGGCGTGGAAACGGTGTCGCAGCGCGCGGCGCTGGCGTCGCTTGGCTGCGATCTGGGACAGGGCTATCTGTGGTCGGCCCCGCTGGCGCCGGACGATTTCCTCGCCGCGGCGCCGGCATGGGCCGGCCTTACGGCGCCGCCCGGAACGGATATTTCGCGAAAATCTGAGTGACGACGGCGTCCAGCGCCGGCTGGCTGTCCTGCGGATCCACGCGGCTCGCATCGCCCTGCGCCACGCCCTCCCAGACCAACTGGTTCTTCCGGGCATCGACCAGATCGATATTGAGCGTGCCTTCTGTATACACGTAGGTGTCGTTGTAGAAGCCGTAGCCCGGCCACGGCCCGTACATGCCGCCGCGATAGGCGTAGTAACCCATGTAGCCGGGCGGCGGCATCGGCGCCGGGTCGCTGACCACCTTCTGGCGCAGCCGCGCGTTGAAGTTGACGAGCAGGTCCGGCGACTGCTGGGTATACCGATAGCCGCGCGCCGTCATTTCGCGCTGGACCGCCGTCTTCAGATATTGCGTGGTCAGGCTCTCGTAGCCCTGTCGGTCGGTGCCGGGCCGGGCGACGAAGCCAAAGGTGCGATAGGCGGAGAAGTCCGCCGTGCGGTTGTAGTCGGTGCGGATATCCGGGCCGGTGGCGCAGCCGGCGAGTGCGGCAAGCGCCGCAGCGCCGAATACGCCCCGGGCGCGGCTCACGATCTGGGTCGGGAGATGGGTGCGCATGATGTCAGTTCCACTTGCCGTCGACGCCGCCCACGCTGAGGCGGCCCGCGCCCAGCAGCGCCACGGCGATGGCGCTGGCCAGGAACATGCCCTGCAACTCCAGCTCCCAGCCGCCGTTCTTGTTGATCATATTGAGCTGGCCCGCATGCACCAGTGCCAGCGCGAAGATCATGTTGATGGCCACGATCAGCGCCGCCGGCCGCGTCCATAGGCCGATGATCAGCAGGATGGGCGCCACCACCTCGCCGATATAGACCCCGTAGGCCACATAGGAAGGCAGCCCGGCCTGGGTCACCGTCTGGATGACGAAGCCGGGTCCCGCCATCAGCTTGGCAATGCCGTGGAGCAGGATCAACACGCCCAACACGATCCGGATAACGGCCTTGCCCAGGTCCTGCGAACCTTGCGTGCGACTCATTGCTGCGCCTCCTTGCCCTTGGTTTGGAAACGGGGGTACGGCCCCCGCCCTCCGGGGCGCCGCACAAGTACCTTAGTGTGTACCGGCGTGAAGGTAAAGGCRCAATGCCCAGATGGCGAGGTCAGGGCTGGGGCTCGTCCTTCGGGGGCGAAAGCATGGTCGAAGACGGGGCCAACGGCGGAGGCGCCGCGAAAGGCGGCGCCGCGTGCATCGGCATGACGCCCGTCGTCATCATGCCCACCCGGCGGGCGGTCTCGGGCAGTACCTCGGCCAGGAAATCGAGGAAGCGGCGCAGCGGCGGCGTCACGCCTTTGCGTGACGGAAACACCGCATGGAGGACGCCCATCGGCAAATCCCACTGGGGCAGGACGACTTCCATGTCGCCGCGCGCGATCTCGTCGCGGCAATACATGCCCGGCAGCATGGCCACGCCCACGCCGGCCAGCACGGCCTCGCGCAGCAGCGCGAATTCGTCGCAGACGAGCTTGGGGTCGTACTGGATATGGACGGATTCGCCGGCTTTGTCGAACAGCGTCCAGATGAACTTGCCATCGTGCGGCCGCTGGCCGACGCCGGGCATGCCTTCCAGCGCCTGCGGGGTGCGCGGGCGGCCGATGCTGTCCAGCAGCGCCGGGCTGGCCACCATCCGCAATTCGCCCTTGCCGAAGGTACGCACGGCGAGGCTGGAGTCCTCGAGCACGTCGCGCACGCGCAGGGCCAGGTCGTAGCCCTCGCCGATCACGTCYACGCGCCGGTTGGTGGCGTCGATTTCCAGCTTGATGCCGGGGTTGGCGCGCATGAAGCCGCCGATCCACGGGGCGAGCAGGATCTGGGCGATGGCCACCGGGCAGCTGATGCGCAGCGATCCTCCCGGCTGCTCGCGGGCATGTTCGATCACTTCCCGCGCGGCTTCGGCGGCCTGGAGCATGTCCCGGCAGCGGGCGTAGTACTGCTCGCCGAGTGGCGTTACGCGCACCTGACGTGTAGTCCGGCGCAGCAACTGGACGCCCAGGTCGCGCTCCAGCTGGGCAATGCGGCGGGAAAGCCGCGACTTCGGCACGCCGCTGGCGCGGCTCGCGGCCGAGAAGCTGCCGTGTTGTACCACCTGGGCGAACAGCGACAGGTCATTGAGGTCTTGCATCCGGGTCTCCGGTGAGGCGATGGCGGCGATTGGGGGCGTTGAGGACGCAGGTCGTTGCGAAGGTAGAACAATTATTTGCATTTTGCCTCACTACCGGCACCAATGCCCAGCCGCTATCTTTCATTCCATCCAACCGAACCCTAGTGGAGAAAGACATGAACATCCTGCAGATCGATTCCAGCGTCCTTGGTGACAACTCCGTTTCGCGCTCGCTGACCGCCAGCGTGGTGGCCGACCTGGTCGCCAAGAACCCCGGCGCCAAGGTGACCGTGCGTGACCTGGACCAGGACGCCCCGGCMCACCTGACCGGCAACCTGCTGCCCGTGCTGGGCGGCCCGAAGGATGGCCTGAACGCCGTGCAGCAAGCCGAACTGGATCGCACCGAAGCCTGGCTGGCCGAACTGCTGGCTGCCGACGTCGTCGTGATTGGCGCACCGCAATACAACTTTGGCATCCCGAGCCAGCTCAAGGCGTGGATCGACCGCGTGGCACAAGCTGGCCGCACCTTCCGCTACACCGAAGCCGGCCCGGAAGGCCTGCTCAAGGGCAAGCGCGCCATCGTGGTGTCGTCCCGTGGTGGCGTACGCCAGAACGCCGACGCGCTGGATCTGCATGAAATCACCGTCGATACGGTCCTGCGCTTCCTGGGCATCGCCGACATCTCGATCGTGCGCGCCCACGGCCTGGCCATGGGCCCGGACAGCCGCGAAGCTGGCCTGAGCGCCGCCCGCACGGCCATCGCCGCGCTGAACGACGCCACCCGCGCCGCTGCCTGATCTGCTGCCAGAACTGCTTTCCGCTCCTCCGTGGTAACGGTGCCGCCTCCCTTGGCACCGGTTTTTCCTCCAGGCCGCGCCCTTCCGGGCGCGGCCCTTTTTTTGCGTCCGGGCCTTGCGGCGGTGCGTCACGCGTGCCGCCGGGTGTAGGCATCGGCCTACGGCCCGCCTCACCTTCCCCCGGCTCGCTCCGCCGGGMGAACGGGTCTATCATGGGTCGGATTCGGGTCGATTCCCATCGGCCTGCCGTCGCGTCGCATTCGAGTCGTCCCTGGGAGCCTGCATGACCTCTGCACTGTTGCCTGCCGCCGCCAATCATCCACCGCACGAGCCCGCCCTGCTCGGCCAGTACCGGCACGTGCGCGCCGCCACGGAAGCCATGGTGGCGGATATTTCCGACGCCGACTCAACCGTGCAATCCATGGACGACGCCAGTCCTGCCAAATGGCATCTGGCCCATACGACGTGGTTTTTCGAGGAATTCGTGCTCGCCGCGCGCATCCCGGACTACGAGCCGGTGGATCCGCAGTACCGCTACCTGTTCAACTCCTATTACGAGGCAGTCGGCGCGCGGCATCCGCGTCCGCGCCGGGGGCTGCTGACGCGGCCGTCGCTGGACGAGATCCTGGCCTATCGGGAAGCCGTGGACGAATCCATGCTCTCGCTGCTCACCGATGCCCAGACCGACGCGGAAGCCGCGCTGGTCACGCTCGGCCTCAATCACGAGCAACAGCACCAGGAACTGCTGCTGACCGACATCCTGCATCTGTTCGCCCAGAATCCGCTGCGTCCGGCATATGCGCCCGCGCTGACCGCGCCGGTCATCGCCGATCCGCGCCCGGCGCCGGAGTGGCTGAAGTTCTCGGGCGGCGTGGTGGCCATCGGCCATGCCGGCGATGACTTCGCGTTCGATTGCGAAACCCCGCGCCATAACGTGCTGCTGCAGCCGTATGCGCTGTCCTCGCATCCGGTCAGCAACCATCAATGGTTCGAATTCATCGAGGACGGCGGCTACCAGACGGCCGGGCTGTGGCTTTCCGATGGCTGGCGCTGGGTCTGCGACAACGCCATCCAGGCGCCGCTGTACTGGGAAGAGCGCGACGGCACGTGGTGGCAGATGACGCTGCGCGGCATGCAGCCGGTGGATGCGGACAGCCCAGTCACGCACGTGAGCTTCTTCGAGGCCGACGCCTTCGCGCGCTGGGCCGAGCGCCGGCTGCCGACCGAGGCCGAATGGGAGCACGCGGCGCGCAACCTATCGGCGACCGGCAATTTCGTGGAAGGCCGCACGCTGCGGCCGCTGCCGGATCGGCAGAACACCTCGGGAGCCTTGCGCCAGATGTTCGGCGATGTCTGGGAATGGACGGCCAGCGCCTTCCTGCCCTATCCCGGCTTCCGCCCGAGCGCGGGCGCGGTAGGCGAGTACAACGGCAAATTCATGAGCAGCCAGATGGTGCTGCGCGGCGGCTCATGCGTGACGCCGGAATCCCATATCCGGGCCAGCTATCGCAACTTCTTCTATCCGCACCAGCGCTGGCAGTTCACGGGCGTCCGGCTTGCGGACGATGTGTGATCCGCTGATTGGCTGACTAACTCACCGACCGACCGACCGACCGCATGCCCTGCCAGCCCAACTTTCGGTGGTGGGGCAAAATTTCGGCGGTTAATTGAAAAATTTAAGATTCGAAGAGGCCGATCGATGTTCTGGTCAGCCCTCCTTCAGCCGACGCCAGAGCGTGGTGGCACTGATCCCAAGCTGGGCGCAGGCGGCCGTCCGATTGCCGCCGCATTCGGCCAGCACCCGGCGGATGTGCTCCGCCTGGCTCGCCTTGGCCACGCCGGCCAGCGAGCGGCTCTCTTCCGATGGCGCGGTCAGCATCGCCATCTCCATCTCCATCGGCACCCTTGGCGCCCCCTCGCCGTTCTCCGAAGAAAACAGCTCCGGCACRGCCGCCTGCAGCTCGCGCTGCAACGCCGCCGGCTGGAGTTCGGCGCCTGCCACCAGCACGGCAATCCGCTCCGTCACGTTCTCCAGCTCACGGATATTGCCGGGCCAGGCATAGCGGGTCAGGCGCTCCCGCACCGTCGCGGGCAGTCGCTGCGGGGCCTTGGTGCCGAGCCGCTCCTGCGCGCGCCGGTATAGCAGTTCGGCGAGATCGGGCAGATCGGCCACGCGCTCGCGCAGCGGCGGCATTTCAATGCGCAGGATGTTGAGCCGGTAGTAGAGATCCTGGCGGAAGGTGCCCTCACGCACCCGCGCGGCGAGGTCCCGGTGCGTGGCGGCAATCACGCGCACATTGATCGGCACGGCCTCGATGCCGCCAATCGGCAGCACCTGTTTTTCCTGGAGCACGCGCAGCAGCCGGGTTTGCAGCGCTGGCGGCATGTCGCCCACCTCGTCGAGAAACAACGTGCCGTTGTGGGCCGATTCGAACAAGCCCGCCTTGCCCCCGCGCCGGGCGCCGGTGAACGCGCCTTCCTCGTAGCCGAACAGTTCGGATTCGAGCAGCGACTCGGGAAACGCCGCGCAATTCACGGCGATGAACGGGAAAGCGCGGCGCGGACTGGCGTCGTGCATGCCCTGCGCCAGCACTTCCTTGCCGGTGCCGCTCTCGCCGCCAACCAGCACCGTGGAATCGACCAGCGCGTAGCGCCGCGCCAGCGCGCGCAGGTCGCTCATCGCCGGGGAGGCGCCGGCCAGGTCGTCCAGGCTGTAGCGCACCCCGGCCGGGCGGGCGCGGGCGCGCGAGCGCAGGTTGCGGTCGGCGCGATGGATGGCGTTGGCGTCCTGAATGGTCAGCACCGCGCCCGTGGTGCCGGCTTCCCCGACGATGGGAATGCGGTTGACCACCACCATGCGGTCGCCCAGCCGGTGGATGGCCTCCAGCTCGCGGGTGCCGCTTTCCATCACGGCGTCGAGCGCGAGGCCCGGCGCCAGCGTGGACAGCTTGCGCCCTACGGCCACGCCGGTCGGGGTGCCGAGGAACCGTTCCATGGCCGGATTGAACGCCTGCACGCGGCCTTCAGTGTCCACGGCGGCCACGCCTTCGTTCAGGTGGGCCAGGATCGTATTCACGTAGTCGCGCCGGGTGGATTCGATACGCCGCAGCCGCGCCGCCTCGATCGCATCTTCCAGCGCCAGCCGCACCGCATTGCCCGAATATAGGAAAACGCCCATCAAGCCGTATTTGTCGGCCAGGTCGGTCACCATGCCCGGCCCCACCACCACGCGGATGCCCTCTTCCTTGAGCGCCCGCACACGTGCCGTGGCGTCATCCTCGGTCAGATAGGTGTAGCGGGGGATGTCGAGCGAGAACGCGCGCACGAATTCGTCGACTTCGGCGTAGGTCGAGGCATGGGTGACCAGCGCCACCTTCGGCGAAATCCGACGCGCCGTGGCCAGCGCGCTCATCACGTCGAAGCCGGTCACCTTGACCAGCACCACGGGCACATCCACATGCTGGCGCAGATAGGCACCGTTGGAGCCGCCCGCCACCACCACATCGACGCGACCCTCCCGCACCTCGCGGTTGATGGCGCTGGCGGCGGCCTCGAAGGCCCGCCCGACGATGCGGAACTCCGCACGGGCCGCGTAGGCCGGGATCA
This sequence comes from Cupriavidus sp. KB_39, assembly GCF_052114485.1. Lineage (NCBI taxonomy): Bacteria > Pseudomonadati > Pseudomonadota > Betaproteobacteria > Burkholderiales > Burkholderiaceae > Cupriavidus > Cupriavidus sp. KB_39. The sequence continues at coordinate 9,956 of NZ_JBFREV010000018.1, read as the reverse complement.
ATTCKGCGAAGGCGCGCGAGAGACGGCTGATGCCCATCGCCCAGATGCGGGGACGGCCGCCGGCCGGCATGGCGGGCGCGTGGAGGGGCGCGGAGGAAGGCAGGAGACTCATGATGGGAACGGCCGTGTAGACGGTTGCATTGTGCGCGGGATGGTTCGATCTTTCAATCCTGAACGACTTGCATTTCATATTTGAAATGTGAATGTGATGAAAGCGACTATGTCGGACCTGACGCGATGGTTGAGATTACCGGCGTAGATAGTTGTTTATTAACGATATCTATCTATCTGAATGGCCATCCAGCGAAGCCAGCCACCACATGGCACACCCCTTGCGCTCTATCTGGCCGCTCTCAATGCCATTCCAGAACACTCCAAGCACACGCCCATGACCTTTTCCGCCTCCGAACTCGCCCGCTCCGCCGGCGCCCGCTTCCGCCAGGCCCTGGCCGACGAAAGCCCGCTGCAGATTCCCGGCACCATCAACGCCAACCACGCGCTGCTGGCCAAGCGCGCGGGCTATCGCGCCATCTACCTGTCCGGTGGCGGCGTGGCCGCGGGCTCGCTCGGCCTGCCTGACCTGGGCATTTCCAACCTGGATGACGTACTGACCGACATCCGCCGCATCACCGACGTCTGCGACACCCCGCTGCTGGTGGACGTGGATACCGGCTTCGGCGCTTCCGCCTTCAACGTGGCCCGCACCACGCGCTCGCTGATCAAGTTCGGCGCCGCCGCGATGCACATCGAGGACCAGGTTGGCGCCAAGCGCTGCGGCCACCGTCCGGGCAAGGAAATCGTCACCCAGGGCGAAATGGTCGATCGCATCAAGGCCGCCGTCGACGCCCGCACGGACGAGAACTTCGTCATCATGGCCCGCACCGACGCGCTGGCCGTGGAAGGCCTCGACAAGGCCATCGAACGTGCCGTGGCCTGCGCGGAAGCCGGCGCCGACGCCATCTTCCCCGAAGCCATGACCGACCTCGACATGTACCGCCGTTTCGTCGATGCCGTGCGCGTGCCGGTGCTGGCCAACCTGACCGAGTTCGGCGCCACCCCGTATTTCACGCTCGACGATCTGCGCAGCGTGGGCGTGGCGATGTCGCTCTACCCGCTCTCCGCCTTCCGCGCCATGAACAAGGCCGCCGAGAACGTGTACGAGGCCATCCGCCGCGACGGCACCCAGAAGAACGTCGTCAGCACCATGCAGACCCGCGCCGAACTGTACGAGCGCATCGGCTACCATGATTACGAGCAGAAGCTCGACGCGCTGTTCGCGCAGGGCAAGGCCAAGTAAGCCAGCCCGCCCGACACCATCCGCCTCGATCTACAACGATCTGCACCCATCAGTACCCATCAGCACCCAGACCAACAAGGAGACCCACAATGTCCGAAGCTCAACCGCTCGCCACGCCCAAGCCCAAGAAGTCCGTCGCCCTGTCCGGCGTGACCGCGGGGAATACCGCGCTTTGCACCGTGGGCCGCAGCGGCAATGACCTGCACTATCGCGGCTACGACATCCTGGACATCGCCGATACCTGCGAATTCGAGGAAATCGCCCACCTGCTRGTGCACGGCAAGCTGCCGACCAAGGCCGAACTGGCCGCCTACAAGGCCAAGCTGAAGTCCCTGCGCGGCCTGCCCGCCAACGTCAAGGCGGCGCTGGAATGGGTCCCGGCCAGCGCCCACCCGATGGATGTGATGCGCACGGGCGTGTCGGTCCTCGGCAACGTGCTGCCCGAGAAGGACGACCACAACACGCCGGGCGCGCGTGATATCGCCGACCAGCTGATGGCCAGCCTCGGCTCGATGCTGCTGTACTGGTACCACTACAGCCACAACGGCCGCCGCATCGAGGTGGAAACGGACGATGACTCCATCGGCGCCCACTTCCTGCACCTGCTGCACGGCAAGGCGCCGTCCAAGCTGTGGGAACGCGCGATGCAAACGTCGCTGATCCTCTACGCGGAGCACGAGTTCAACGCCTCCACCTTCACCGCGCGCGTGATCGCCGGTACGGGTTCGGACATGCATTCGTCGATCTGTGGCGCCATCGGCGCGCTGCGCGGCCCGAAGCATGGCGGCGCCAATGAAGTGGCGTTCGAGATCCAGAAGCGCTACGACACCCCGGACGAAGCCGAGGCCGACGTGCGCCGCCGCGTGGAGAACAAGGAAGTCGTGATCGGCTTCGGCCACCCGGTGTACACCACGGGCGACCCGCGCAACCAGGTGATCAAGGAAGTGGCGCGCAAGCTGTCGAAGGACGCCGGCTCGACCAAGATGTTCAGCATCGCCGAGCGCCTGGAAACGGTGATGTGGGATGCCAAGAAGATGTTCCCGAACCTCGACTGGTTCAGCGCCGTGAGCTACCACATGATGGGCGTGCCGACGGCGATGTTCACGCCGCTGTTCGTCATCGCCCGCACCTCGGGCTGGGCCGCGCACATCATCGAGCAGCGGATCGACAACAAGATCATCCGCCCGAGCGCCAACTACACGGGGCCCGAGAACCTCAAGTTCGTGCCGATCGAGAAGCGCTGACCGGTGCAGCGCGGGGCCCCCTGCCCCGCGCCGCCCGCCACGGACGCTCCATAACCACCCCACGCCATGAACACTGCCTACCGCAAGCCGCTGCCCGGCACCAAACTGGACTACTTCGACGCGCGCGCCGCCGTGGAAGCCATCCACCCGGGCGCCTATGACAAGCTGCCCTACACCTCGCGCGTGCTGGCCGAGAATCTCGTGCGCCGCTGCGACCCGTCCACGCTGACCGCCTCGCTGCAACAACTGATCGAGCGCAAGCGCGAACTGGACTTCCCGTGGTTCCCCGCACGCGTGGTCTGCCACGACATCCTGGGCCAGACCGCGCTGGTGGACCTGGCCGGCCTGCGCGATGCCATTGCCGACCAGGGCGGCGACCCCGCGCTGGTCAACCCGGTGGTGCCGGTGCAACTGATCGTCGATCACTCKCTCGCCGTGGAATGCGGCGGCTTCGATCCCGATGCGTTCACCAAGAACCGCGCCATCGAAGACCGACGCAACGAAGACCGTTTCGATTTCATCAACTGGACCAAGAAGGCGTTCCGCAACGTGGACGTCATCCCGCCGGGCAACGGGATCATGCACCAGATCAATCTGGAGCGGATGTCGCCGGTGATCCACGCCGAGCAAGGCCTGGCCTACCCCGATACCGTGGTGGGCACGGACAGCCACACGCCGCACGTGGACGCGCTGGGCGTGATCGCCATCGGCGTGGGCGGCCTGGAGGCCGAGAACGTGATGCTGGGCCGCGCCTCGTGGATGCGCCTGCCTGACATCGTCGGTGTGGAGCTGTCTGGCAAGCGCCAGCCCGGCATTACCGCCACCGACATCGTGCTGGCCCTGACCGAGTTCCTGCGCAAGGAAAAGGTGGTCGGTGCCTATCTGGAATTCCGTGGCGAAGGTGCCTCCAGCCTCACATTGGGCGACCGCGCGACCATCTCGAACATGGCCCCCGAATACGGCGCCACGGCCGCGATGTTCTATATCGATGAGCAGACGCTGGCCTACCTGCGCCTGACCGGCCGGGAAGACGCGCAAGTCGCGCTGGTGGAAACCTACGCGAAGACGGCCGGCCTGTGGGCCGACTCGCTGGCCAACGCCGAGTACGAGCGCACGCTGCATTTCGACCTGTCCACCGTGGTCCGCAAYATGGCCGGCCCGTCGAACCCGCACAAGCGGCTGCCGACGTCCGACCTGGCCGCGCGCGGCATCGCCGGCCAGTGGGATGACGTGCCGGGCCAGATGCCCGACGGGGCCGTCATCATCGCCGCCATTACGAGCTGCACCAACACCAGCAACCCGCGCAACGTGATTGCAGCGGCACTTCTGGCCCGCAATGCCAACKCGCGCGGGCTGACGCGCAAGCCGTGGGTCAAGTCGTCGCTGGCGCCGGGCTCCAAGGCGGTCGAGTTGTATCTCGAGGAAGCCAAGCTGCTGCCCGATCTCGAAAAGCTCGGCTTCGGCATCGTCGCGTTCGCCTGCACCACCTGCAACGGCATGTCCGGCGCGCTCGATCCGGTGATCCAGAAGGAAATCGTCGACCGCGACCTGTACGCCACGGCGGTGCTGTCCGGCAACCGCAACTTCGACGGCCGCATCCACCCGTACGCCAAGCAGGCGTTCCTGGCCTCGCCGCCGCTGGTGGTGGCCTACGCCATCGCTGGCACGATCCGCTTCGACATCGAGCGCGATGCGCTGGGCAAGGACGCCGACGGCAAGCCGATCTACYTGAAGGACATCTGGCCGAGCGACGAGGAAATCGACGAGATCGTCGCCAAGAGCGTGAAGCCGGAGCAGTTCCGCAAGGTCTACGAGCCGATGTTCGCCATTTCGGTGGACCAGGGCGAGGCCGTGAGCCCGCTCTACGACTGGCGCGCCCAGAGCACCTACATCCGCCGTCCGCCGTACTGGGAAGGCGCGCTGGCCGGCGAGCGCACGCTGCGCGGCATGCGGCCGCTGGCAGTGCTGGGGGACAACATCACGACGGACCACCTGTCGCCATCGAACGCCATCATGCTGAACAGCGCGGCTGGCGAGTACCTGGCGAAGATGGGCCTGCCCGAGGAAGACTTCAACTCGTACGCCACGCACCGGGGCGACCACCTGACCGCCCAGCGCGCCACCTTCGCCAACCCGACGCTGATCAACGAGATGGCCGTGGTCGATGGCACGATCAAGAAGGGTTCGCTGACGCGGATCGAGCCGGAAGGCAAGGTCGTGCGSATGTGGGAAGCCATCGAGACCTATATGGAGCGCAAGCAGCCGCTGATCGTGGTGGCCGGGGCCGACTATGGCCAGGGCTCGTCGCGTGACTGGGCGGCCAAGGGCGTGCGGCTGGCCGGCGTGGAGGCCATCGTGGCCGAGGGCTTCGAGCGCATCCACCGTACCAACCTGATTGGCATGGGCGTGCTGCCGGTGGAGTTCAAGCCGGGGGTGAACCGCACCACGCTGGGCCTGGACGGCACCGAGACGTACGACATCGTCGGCGCCCGCAAGCCGCGCGCCGAACTGACGCTGGTCATCCATCGCAAGAACGGCGAGCGCGTGGACGTGCCGGTGCAGTGCCGGCTGGACACCGCCGAGGAAGTGTCGATCTACGAGGCCGGCGGCGTGCTGCAACGGTTCGCGCAGGACTTCCTGGAATCGGCGCGTGCCGCGGCTTGATGGGAATTCACCGGAAACTGGACGAAGCATGACTCACGTAGCGCAAGTCAAGATTCCCGCCACCTACATGCGTGGCGGCACCAGCAAGGGCGTCTTCTTCCGCCTGCAGGACCTGCCCGAGGCCGCGCGCGTGCCCGGCGCGGCGCGCGACAAGCTGCTGATGCGCGTCATCGGCAGCCCGGACCCGTACGGCAAGCAGATCGACGGCATGGGTGCGGCTACGTCGAGCACCAGCAAGACGGTCATCATCAGCGCCAGCACGCGGCCGGACCACGACGTGGACTACCTGTTCGGCCAGGTGTCGATCGACCAGCCGTTCGTCGACTGGAGCGGCAACTGCGGCAACCTCTCCGCCGCCGTGGGGCCGTTCGCCATCAGCAACGGCTTCATCGATGCCGCGCGCATCCCGCGCAGCGGCAGCGGCGTGGTCACCGTGCGGATCTGGCAGGCCAATATCGGCAAGACCATCGTCGCGCACGTGCCGGTGACGGATGGCGCGGTGCAGGAGACCGGCGACTTCGAACTGGACGGGGTGACCTTCCCCGCCGCCGAGGTGCAGTTGGAGTTCATGGACCCCGCCGAGGAAGGCGAGGATGGCGGCGGCGCGATGTTCCCGACCGGCAACCTCGTCGATGACCTGGAGGTGCCCGGCGTGGGCACGCTCAAGGCGACGATGATCAACGCCGGCATTCCGACGATCTTCGTCAATGCCGACGCCATCGGCTACACCGGCACCGAGCTGCAGGACGCCATCAACGGCAATCCGAAGGCGCTGGCGATGTTCGAGACCATCCGGGCCTACGGCGCAAAGCGCATGGGGCTGATCCGCGACATCGACGAGGCCGCACGGCGCCAGCACACGCCGAAGGTGGCGTTCGTGGCGCGGCCGGTCTCGTACACGGCGTCCAGCGGCAAGGCCGTCAACGCTGGCGACGTGGACCTGCTGGTGCGCGCGCTGTCGATGGGCAAGCTGCACCACGCCATGATGGGCACGGCGGCGGTGGCTATCGGCACGGCGGCGGCGGTGCCGGGCACGCTGGTCAACCTCGCAGCCGGCGGCGGCGAGCGCGAGGCGGTGCGCTTCGGGCACCCGTCCGGCACGCTGCGGGTGGGCGCGCAGGCCAGCCAGGCCGATGGCCAGTGGACCGTCACCAAGGCCATCATGAGCCGCAGCGCACGCGTGCTGATGGAAGGCTGGGTGCGCGTGCCGGGCGACGCGTTCTGACCGTTTCGCCCGACTCGTCTCCCAACTCGCAATACCTCTAAAAAGCGGCATCCTTCCCCCGGGGAGGATGCCGCTTTGTCTTATGGGGCATACGTTTGCGGGCGATGACGGTTGTCGACGCAACCGCCGCCGGTGGGTATAGTGCTCGCTCCGTCCGACGCCGGACGGAGTCCATGAATCGAAGACACGGGGCGGCGCTTCCACAAGACGCCCGAACCTGCCGACATGAGGAGCATCATGCAACGTACCTGCCTGAAATCGCTTGCCAAGCCGATGGCGACACCCATCGCCGCGCTGCTGCTGTCCGCCGGGCTGATGTCCGGCCTGGCCCACGCGCAACTGGCTCCGGCCCCGGGCGCTGACCCGGCCACCACCACTACCGCCCCTGCCGAGGCGCGCAAGGCCAACGTGGTCATCATCGGCACGGGCGGCACCATCGCCGGCGCAGGCGCATCGGCCACCAACACAGCGGCCTACCAGTCGGCCGTGGTGCCGGTGGACAAGATCATCGCCTCGGTGCCCGAGATTTCGAAGGTCGCCAACGTCAAGGGCGAGCAGGTCTTCCAGATCGGCTCGGAGAGCTTCAACAACGAGCGCCTGCTGAAGTTGGGCAAGCGCGTGTCCGAACTCCTGAAGCAGCCGGACGTGGACGGCATCGTCATCACGCACGGCACGGACACGATCGAGGAAACGTCGTACTTCCTGAACCTCACGCTCAAGAGCGACAAGCCCGTGGTAGTGGTCGGCTCGATGCGCCCGGGCACGGCGCTGGGCGCAGACGGCGCGCTGAACCTGTATGACGCGGTGCTGGTGGCCTCCCGGCCCGAGTCGCGCGGCAAGGGCACGCTGGTGGTGCTGAACGACGAGATCCACACCGGCCGCGACGTGACCAAGACCAACACGTTCAAGACCGAGACCTTCCGCTCGCCGTTCGGCCCGCTCGGCTATGTGGTGGAAGGCCGCACGCTGTACTACCGCACGCTGGCGCGCCCGCACACCACGCAGACCGAGTTCGATATCGACAAGATCGACAAGCTGCCCGAAGTCGCTGTGGTCTACGCCTACGGCAACGTGAACCCGGCCAGCATCGACGCGGCAGTGAAGAATGGCGCCAAGGCCATCGTCTATGCCGCCACCGGCAACGGCAGCGTGGGCGACTACATGGTGGAACCGCTCAAGGCGGCCCGCGCCAAGGGCGTGCAGATCGTGCGCGCCTCCCGCACGGGCAGCGGCGTGGTGGTACGCAACGCCGAGCAGCCAGACGACAAATACGACTGGATCGTCACCGACGACCAACTGCCGCAAAAGGCACGCATCCTGATGGCGCTGGCGCTGACCAAGACCAACGACCCGAAGGCGCTGCAGCAGATGTTCTGGAAGTATTGAGCGGTTGCGTCCCCTCTTCCGCCTGCGGTGGAGGGGACGGCTATCAAACTACCTCGTCATAGGCCGTCAGTTTCCAGGTCACGGGCAGTTCCACATAGCGGACGCCGAGAACATCATCGAGCCAGTCAAAGATGCGGTGCCTGGTGAGGACTAGCGGGGGCATCGGCTTGCCTTTGCGGAAGACCTGCGTAGCCTCCCATCGGTGGCTGAATCCGGTGGCGCACCATTTCCCGGATTCAGGGCACGGCTCGCCCGTGGCGGCAAGGGTCCCCAGCGCCGCCCTGGGCGGTGGTGGAATGGGCAGGCCCGTGGCGGGGTCAAGGTTCTTGGCCTTGCACAGGCGGTGGATGAACTCGTCGGACGGCTTCGGCGGCGGCTCGGCGGCTTCCTGTTCCTTTTGCCATTGGAAGGTACCGTCCCAGGGCGGGAGTTTGGCCGGGGGCAGGGGGACGATGTTGTCGATGTCGGGGAGCTTGGGGTTTTGGCCGTCGTAGCGGTCCAGGAATTTGCCGATTTGCTCATAGCGGCGGGAGCGCTCGGGATCGTGCGGCAGGGCGAGATAGTGCATATCCTCGGCTGGAACCCCTTTGAATCCCTGTTCGAGGGCAAGAACAGACAGTACATTTCCGGCTGCCACGCCCTTTTGATACGCACTCAGCGCATCCGAGTATTTCTCAGCGGTGCTCAAATGTATTCCCAACGTATGTGCTGCCGCGCCGTGCCCCTGGCCTGCAGCACATTGACGCATGTTCCGCGCGATCTCCGGGGCTTTGTCCAACGGCGCGAGCAACTCCGCCACATATGCCTGGGCATTCGCGCTACCAAGATCGGCCGCCTTGCGAAAGTACCGCAGCGCCATTTCTCTGTCCTGCTTGAGTCCATAGCCCAGGTTCAAGTAATAGCCAATATCGTAGTACCCCGAGGGTACGCCTGCATCGATTAACTGTGCGGCGAGGTCGATACTTTCCTTTTGTGCGAAAGGTGATGACGCGAGACCGTGTGATACCAACTGCTGTAAGTTATTGTTGGCTTTATAGTGCCCGTGGGCAGCCGCGATCCGATAGTAGCGAGCCACTTCGTCGTACTCTTTCGGGCCCTTTGATTTCTCAAGGAAGCGGGCGTACCGAAAAAGCTTGTCGGCCTCCGCGTCGAGTACTGGAAGATGGTCRGCCTCGATAACGCATTCAAAGGCGAGATTGGTTCGGACGCTAGATAAATCTGCAACGGTTTGCATGGGATTCTCCTTTGGGCATGCCATCAAGACCGACGTCATAGTTACTAAGAATAAGGATCGCATTTGTCAATCCAGATAGGTCCGCTTAGGATCTTCTCGGTAGAATTCGATCAAGGACRCTATGGGAGCCATTTTCATCACCGCCCTTTCCTTGTTCTTCTTTATTATATCTCCCCACCATTTAAACGCCTGCCTCACATCCGCCTGCGCCCCATTCCCACCCGTATGTATCTCCCACAACCGCTTCCGCAACGGCCCGGTCACCCCCGTATGTTCATGGCAGATATTCAATTCACTATCCGCCGCCATGCTGCGGGTATTGATATTCGCCGAGCCCAGCGTCATGAACACGTCGTCGATAATCATCAGCTTTGAATGCACGTACACGTGCTCCCATTTGCCGGGTGGAGAATCCGGTGCGACCAGCGTGCAGACGTGGACCTTCAGGCCGGGGATTTCGGTCGGCGCGATGGCCTCCTGGGGCGCTTTCATCTGGTCGACCAGTTCCGCCTGCTTTTCTCGCGCCTGCCTCAGGTTCTCGACGGCTTCCGCCAGCTTCTTCACGGTGATCGCTGCGTCCACATACGGGCGCATTCCCTCGGCGCCCTGTATGGCTCCACGGGCTTGCTTCTCCGCCGCGACCGCCTCGTCATATTCCTTTTGCAAGGCCTCGCGCCGCTTGTCCTGCCGTTCGAGTTTCGCCACACCGGGGATGGTGTCGGCGCGGCCCAGGGCCTCCAGCATCCGGTAGGTGTTGACCGTGCCGGGGCCGATGCCCTCGTCGCTCGCATTGGTGACGACAAACAGGTGGATGGGGCCATGCTCGCCCGGGTCGCGGCCCCAGGCTATCTGCTTTGCGGCGGCCGCCTTGATTTGCTCGGCCAATGGCGGAAAGCGGAAATACTG
>NZ_JBFREV010000017.1:0-118644 GCF_052114485.1 Cupriavidus sp. KB_39 | reverse complement strand
CAGCCGCCCCGCCGGATCGTACGCCTGCGCGTGGGAGAGCCGATTGCCCTGTGTGCGAAGCACCTCCCGGTGCAAGTCGTCGCGCTCAAGATGGACCAGTTCGCGGTCATCAAGCATCACGCCGTGCACGTGGCCCGCGCCGTAGGTCAGTACGGCCACGCGGTGCCCGTCCGGGCGGATCGTGGCGATGCGCTGGTGCAGCGCGTCGAACTCGTGCCGCCAGACCGCCACCAGCGGCTGCTCCAGGCACCGGTAGTGCTGATGTTCTCGCACCACATTGCCCGCGGCGTCGTGGAACCATTGCAGGCGGCTGTCCGCGTTCTCGGCCAGAATCATGCGGCCGTTGCCATCGTAGGCGAAGGTCTCGGCCTCGCTGCGCCCGACCTGGCCTTGTCGATCCAGCCGGCCGGCCTCGCGGCGAATCAGGCGACCAGAGGCATCGAACGCGTACGTGGTTTGCAGTTGCCCGGCATCGACGCTCCTTGTCAGCCTGCCCGTAGCCGGGTCATGGTAGTGGCGCGTCGTCTTGCCGTCGAAGCCGGTTTCCTCAAGCAGGCGCCCCACCGGGTCGTAGTGGAACTCGGTCCTGGCGTCGTTCTCGTTGACGAGTGTAATGAGCCGTCCGAGCTTGTCCCACTGGTAGCCGAGCATGCGGCCCGCCGCGTCCGTGCGCCCCGCTATCAGGCCGGCCTCGCCGTAGTGCCAAGTCGTGCGCCGGCGCAGCGCATCGGTATGCGCCAGCAAACGACCTTCCGCGTCGCGCTCGAAGGTTTCCGCGCGCCCATCGGGATGGCTGACGCTGGCCAGTTGGCCACCCTCGTACTGGTATTGGGTGGCCTCGCCTGCCGCATTGGCGAATTTCACCAGTTCGCCGCGTGCGCCGTACTGCCAGGTGCTGGTCTTGGCCGAGCAATCGGTGTAGCTGGCGAGCTGCCCCGAGGCGGTGTAGGCCAATTGCTTCCTCCCGCCCCGGGCGTCGAGGATCTCCACCAGCAGGCCTGCCTGGTTGTAGGCGTATTCGGTCTTGTGTCCGAGCGGATCCGTCTCCTCGATCAGGTTGCCCCGGTCGTCATGACGGCGCTGCCACAGCCCACCCTCGGCGTCCCGGATCCCAATGAGCTGATCGGCGTCGTCCCAGGCGTAGTGCACCGCGCTGCCGTCCGGGCGCAGGTGCTCGAGCAGGTTGCCGCGTCCGTCGTAGGCGAACCGGTCCACGGCGCCGTCCCCATGCACATGCCTGACGACATGCTTGGCCTCGTCGCGGAAGAACCATTCGGATAGTCCGTCGGGATACCGGATCCGATAGGTGTAGCCGAGGATGTCGTAGTAGTGGCGGGTTTCATGGCCGAGCGCGTCGGTTACGCAGGTCACGCGGATGTCGGGGTCCCACGCCAGGCGGGTGTCGAAGCTGCCGTCGTCGGCCCATTCGCGTACGGCCCGTGCATCCGGGCCATCGCCGTGCCACTGCAGGTTCGTGCCGCGCCCGGTGCGGTCCGTGTAGCGCGTGAGCAGGTGATGCCGGTAGGTGTAGTCCCAATGGGCGGCGTTCTCGTCCTGCGCCATCACGAGATCGCCCGCGTCGTCGTAGGTATAGCGCGAGAGCTGCCGCACGAGCTGGCCGTCGACGATCTGCCACAGTTCGGCAATGCGCCCGGCCGCGTCGGGGCGGATGCCGATATGCGCCAGCGTCGCCGCTCCCTGATAGGCGATCACGTCCGACAACACAGTGTCGCCATGAACGCGATGGTCATAGTGCAGCGCCACGCCCGCGCCGCTGCGCAGCTCGATGCCGGTCAGACGGAAGCGCTGCCCGTGAAGGCGATAGGTCTCCTGACCCTCGAAGCCCCGAGCGAGCGTCAGCGTGTTCTCCGACACCCGCACAAGCGTGATGTTCTCGATCGGATCGTGGTGGAACTTGCCRATCTCGGGGAGCGGATAGGCATGGCTGCGGCCATCGGCCGCGTGATACACCACGCCTTTGGACGCCCGATCGAAGCGGGTGGTGTACGGGGTGATCCAACGCGCGCCGCTTTGGTTCGATATACCGGTGTCGTAGGCGGCGAGGCTTGAGCGGTAGGTACGCGTCCAGGCAAGCGGCAGCTGCCCCGGCAGGATGAAATCGGTGTGCGACAGCGTCTCGTCGCCGGTGGCGAAGCTGATGCTGCGCCGGCTGCCGGACGGCGCCGGGCAGTTCCGGCAGCCCGGGCTGCCCCGTGCTGGCGCCTGACGGCCGATGGCGCCCAGCTCGCCATCCTGCGCGCGTTGCCGCGCCTCGCTGGTGTGTTTCGGGTGAACATTGGCGCTCTGGCCGGCGCGCCGCTTCTGGCGCCAGCGCGCCACCGCCTGGGCAAGTATCGCCAGCAGCCAGCCGAGGCTGTGCGCGGCCCGCGGATCAGCCAACTTCGCCAGTTGCGCCCGCAGCGTCGGGCCCATCTCGCGCAAGGCGCCCGCGCTGGCCGCCACCTGCTGCCGCATCTTCTCGGGCATCGCGAGCCGCACCGCCTTGTTGGCCCCCGCCTTGCCCGCCGCCTTGTGGGCATCCCACACCGCGCCAAAGACATTACTGATGGCCGCCCGGGGATCGTTAAGCCACTGCCCGGCTGCAACACCGGCTCGCGTGCGGGCCGACCGCGCACTGCCGGCGGCATCCAGCTGGCCCAGCGCGACGGCTTCCATTCCGCCGGCCATCTCGCCCAGCAGCCTCTCGCCCAACGCGCCGGCATCGTCGAGGATGGCGCCCAGCTTCGTCTGCGCCTGCTGCACAAAGTCGTCGAGCTCGCCGATGATGGTGGCGTTCAAATGTCCGACCAGCACCTCGATCAGCCCATCGCCAAGTGTGGCTGTGGCAGCCTGGCGCAGTTCCTGACGAACCAGTGCGAGCGTGGGCCGCAGGCTCATGCGTGCCGCTGCCATGCCCGGTGGCAACGGCAGCACGCCGATCAGGTTGATCCCGAGGCTGGCCCAGTCGAGCACATCGCGCGAGCGGCTGCGCATCAGCACGAAGATGTCGTTGAGTGCATCGACCAGTGCCATGATGTTGCCCAGCACGGGCAAGCCACCGGCCACGGTCTGGATGCGCGCCAGCGTCACCAGCCCGCCACTGGCCTGCCGCAGCCACGCATCGACCTGCGCGGCACCCCGGCCCACATCTTCCACGTCGATGGTATTGAGCGGGGCCACTGCTGTCTCGGGCGGGCGCGGAGCGGGTGAAGGTCTCGGTTCTGGCATGGCTCGGGGTATTGGCGATGGATGGGCTTCGGCGGGAATCAGGAAACAAACCCCGGCGTGGCGATCGAAGGCCGCGTGGGATGCGATACGGCCTTGGCCAGTGTCGGTACCGGCATCGACGTCGGCACTGCCTGGCCCAGCAGTGACTGGGCGCCGGACAGGCCGAATTCCGCCAAACCATCGGGAATAGTCTTGACCGCCGCGGCGAGCTGTCGCGCGCTCTGCAGCGTCTGGCCAAGCTCGCTGGCCCGGCTCGCGGCAGCGCGCACCTGTTCCGCGACAAGCCCGGCGGCGCTCTGGGCCACCGCACTGTCTTCCTCCGTTCGCGCCACGCGCGGTGGCCATTCCGGCTGGCCGACATGACTGGCCTCGACCCAGGTATCGGCGGGGTCCTTGCCGAAGCTCACCGTGGCRGGGCCCGGTGCGAGCCCACTGACCGCCGCGAAGCCCTGAGCGTTCAGCCGGCCGGCCACGGCCTTGCCCAAGGCATCCTCCACGCGGAACTCCCCGCCGATGCCGGTGTGGTTGGCGTAGCGGTTGAACAGTTCGAGATTGCCTTGCCCGGGCTTGCGCGCCGGCGGGAACGCCACGGCGCCGCGCTGCGCGGTGATCAGGGCATAGCTGGCGGTGCGAATGACATACGCGGCGCCCGTGCGATGCGTGATGCCGCCCGCGCCATAGGTGGTGCTGCTGCCGCCACCGCTGATGACGAGCTCCTGCCGGGCCGACAGCGTGATCCGGTCGGCGGTGGCTGTGATCCCGAGCCGGGCCAGCAGGTTGATGCTGTCGCGCAGCGCACGCAGGTCGATGTCGCCGCCGGCCGCCACCAGCCGCCACCCCATGCTCTGGATGAAGATCCGCATTCCCCGGCTCGCGCTGGCCAGCAGCCGCTTGCCCACGGCAAGGCTGGTATGCCCACCGCTGGTAAGCGCCAGATGCTCGCCCGAAGCGAGRTGCGTCGAGCGCGCCGTGGTGGCCTCGATGCCGRCCGGGCTGGCCAGCACAAGGTGCGGCGCGGACAGTTCCGGAAAGCTGCCGGCATCCGCATTGGCAGTTCCTGTGCCGTGGATGTCCTCGTTCTGCTGCTGGATGGCGCGGGCCACTTCGGCGTGGTCGGCCTGGTCGGCCGCGTCCTGCGCCGCGTGCTGCTGCGCCAGTTCGGCCAGCGTTTCCTGCTGCGCGCGCGCCACGGCCAGCCGCTCCACGGTCTCGCCCATGTCCTTGTGATGCGCCCGGGCGTTGGCACGTCGCTCGGTGGTCAGCAGCATGCCGTGGGCGCGCACGACGCCCTGCCCGTCTGTGCGCAGCTCGAAACCCTCGCCCCGTTTGTCCTTGCGCCCGGCGCCGTGCAGCACGCGCGTCAGAAAGCCGAGGCCCAGCCACGAGGTCTGATGGCCGCTCTGCAGCTGGGTCTGGATTTCTCCCTGGGTATCGTCCTGGACAAAGGCGTTGGCCCGCTCGCCATGCAAYTCCTTGCTGACAAAGCCGGAYAGCGCGTGCTGCGCCGGCAGCGGCCACTGCGGCATATTGAGACGGTTCGGTACACGGCCGGTGACGATAGGACAATCGGGATCGCCATTCAGGTGCTCGACCACCACCTCCTGGCCGATGCGCGGCACGTGCACCGCCCCGAAGCGATTGCCCTGCCACGCCGAAGASACCCGCACCCARCATGAGCTGTTGGCGTTGCGCTGGCCGAKCCGGTCCCAATGCATCTGGATACGGATGCGCCCGTACGCGTCGGTCCACGTCTCCTCGCCCTCCGGCCCKACCACCGTGGCGGTCTGCGGGCCGCTSGTGCGCGGCTTGGGCTGGGTCCGCTCGGGCCGGAACAGCACGTTCGTCGGCTGCGCCGTGAAGGCGACCTCGCAACGCCACTGCTGGCCCATGCCCGACACTTCGGGGACATCCTCGATCTCCAGATCGGTGCCGAGGATCAGGTACTCGCGATTGGCCTTGTCCTGGACAAAATGGCTCAGCTTGAACGTGCATCCGGGCACCATCGCGCGCACGTGGCCGCGTCCGCTCGCCCGACTGCCGTGCTGGCGGAGTGCCTCCATCCGCAACTGGGCGAGATGGCCGCCTTCGCGCCACGGGTCGTTGTCGGTGGCRGGCTGGCCATGGTCGCCCGGATATTCATAGATCTCTGCCTCGGCATGCGCGGTATCGAGCGGCGCCGCCGAGCGCACCGCCAGATCCGCGCCTGGCTTGACGAAATCGTAGTCGGAGCTGGCCCATTGGCCGGACACGAGGCGGTCGTGCAGCACGAACGCGTGCAGGCACTCCTCGTCGATGCGGTCCGCGCTGCGCTGCCAGCGAATGGTGTGGTAGGCGAGGCTGGTGTATGGCGCGAAGGCACTGTTGGCATCGGTCAGCACCAGCCGGTGCTTGCCATCGCTGTGCGCGATGTGCCAGGAAATGCCCCACTCCTGGGTCAGGCGCTGGAAGAAATCGAAGTCGCTCTCGCCGTACTGGACCTGGTATTCACGGCTGGGGTAGCGGCCCACGTCGAGGCGCCATTCGATGGGGAAGGTGTAGGCGGAGAGCAGCGCTTCGAGGATCCCGACCACGGTCTGTTGCTGAAAGACGCGGAAGTTCGTGGTCAGCGTGGCCAGCCAGAGCCACGGGCGCAGCGTCAGGCAGTAGGCGATCTGCCGGCCTTGCGGGATCGGGCCACGCACGTCGGTAATCAGCCCCGTGATCTCCCGCGTGCCCACGCCGGTGCGGCCAACTGGCCCGGTGCCGCTGCCATCGAGTTCGATGGCCACCGTCAGTTCCTGGCCGCGCAGGGCCTGCGTGTCGAGGTTCGCCGCCGGACCGGACGGCGCATACCGGGCGTCGGGCGTCTTCAGCTGCACTTCGTATTCGAACAACTCGCACAGCCGCTCCGTCCCGGACARCCGCGAGAACACCAGCGCCGGTGCACCCATCAACGTGGGCAGACCGGCGCAACGGACAGAGACGGTACGGGACGGCGACGGCGAGGGGTTGCGCATATCGGAGCATGTCGACACAGGATGAAGGCAAGGCGACGGCTGCATCGGCTGCTGCGCGGCGCAGCCAGCACAATGCGGCGAAGGCTCGCATCATCGAATATGACAAGTTCGAAAGTGCGCTTAGATAAACTTCAATGAGATCTGCATGACTTCAGATGGCGGCCAGGAACCCCCAGCGCCAGGGAAGCGGCGGCCCATGTTGCGGATCGTGCGCCGGGCTCTATACACTACAAGCGTCCCGGCCCCCCCTGAAGGTGATCGCCCCCATGCTTGAGGCCCTGCGAAATACAACAAGCGCGCTGTTCGACCCCGATCGCCGATTCCGCCAGGCCCGCATCTTCCACGCCACGCGCGTGGCGCTGGCCCTGCTGGTGTCCATCGCGCTGACCACCGGCATCAACGTGCCGCATGGCGAATGGGCGTCGATCACGGTGCTCGTGGTCATTGGCGGGCTCCAGCATCACGGCAATATCCGCCGCCGCGCCGCCGAGCGCGGGGTGGGCACGCTGATCGGCGCCTTCGTCGGCCTCTTCCTGATCCTCCAGGAAAGCTACTTCCGCATTCCGCTGCTGACCTACCTGCTGATCGCCGTGGCGTGCGGGTATGCGGCCTACCATGCGGTCGGCAAGGGGGGATATATCGCGCTGCTGGCTGGCATTACGGTGGTCATCACGGCYGGCCACGGYGACCAGAACGTCTATGACGCGCTCTGGCGCACGGTTGATGTGATGATCGGCACGGCCATCGCGCTGGTGTTCTCGTTCGCGCTGCCGGCCTATGCGTCATATTCGTGGCGTTTCAAGCTGGCCGGGCTGCTGCGCGCCTGTGCGGCCGTGCACGCCAAGATCGAACGGGGTTTTGCGGATGAGAGCGAGCGGCAGCAGGCCATGATGAAGCTGGGCCCGCCGCTGGTGCARCTGCGCAGCCTGATCCCCTCGGTAGCGAAGGAAACCGGCACGCTGCCGGCGGATCTGGAGGAGGTCCAGCACTGCGCGCGGGTGTGCATCAGCGCGCTGGAGATGTTGGCGACGATTCCGCCCGAGAGCATCGATGCCTGCGGGGACGAGCACTGCATCCGCGACCTGCTGCTGGAAATTTCCAGCGCGCTGGAAGCCGGCGACGAGTCCATGGTTCGCCAGAACATCACCCTGCCGGCGCCGCACCCGGACGATCCGTCCATCGGCCATAGCTCGTTCGCGTTCCTGACGCTGCAGCTGTCGGCCGAACTGGGCCATCTGCGCGACCATCTGTCCCAGATGGCGGCGCAGCATCACTTTCCCTACGCCACGCGCTGAATCGGGCTACTTCCGGTCTGTCAGCGCGATGCGCATGGCCAGCGCGCCAAGTACGGTTCCCATCACATAGCGCTGCGCACGCAACCACCGCTCGCTACGCGACAGGAATGCGGTAATCCCGGACGCCCCCATCACCAGCAGCAAATTCACCGCGCCGCTGACGCCGATCTGCACCGCGCCCAGTTGCAGGCTCTGCCACAGCACCGAGCCCTGCTCGGGATGCAGGAACTGCGGGAAGAACGACAGGTAGAACATCGCCACCTTGGGATTCAGCAGATTGGTGACAAAGCCCATGCTGAACAACTTGCGCGGTGGATCGTCGGGCAGCGCCCGGGCCTGGAACGGCGCGGCGCCGCCGGGGCGCACCGCCTGCCAGGCCAGCCAGAGCAGGTAGGCCGCGCCGGCCAGCCGGATGGCATCGAAGGCGAAGGGCACCGCCATCAGCAGCGCGGTCAGCCCCAGCGCGGCGGCCATCAGGTGGACCACAAACCCGAGCAGCACGCCCGCCAGCGAGACCAGCCCCGCCGCTCGGCCCTGGCACAGCGCGCGGGACACGCAATAGATCATGTTCGGCCCCGGCGTCAGCACCAGAACAAGGGCCGCCAGGGCGAAAAAGGCCAGGTCGTGCCAGTCGAGCATGTCGGATTTCCTTCAAAAAGGGCGACTTCGGGGGATTGGGCCATTATAGGGACGGGGGCCAGCGTCGATTGGATACAGATCGGCATGACTTTCGGGCCGATCTGTACAGCACCGTGTACAGCCCCGGGCACCGTGTCGGACAAACTCGCCTTGCCGGGGCACCGCCGATGGGCCACATTGGTCTGTGACGCCTCCTTGCCTCCCATGCCCATCCTCGACACCCGCATCCGGCACGTCCTCCAGCACCCCGGGCGTTTCATCCTGACCACGCTCCGGGAATTCCGCGCCAACCAGGGCCTGCTGCTGGCCGGGGCGGTGGCGTACTACGCGCTGCTGTCGATCGTGCCCTTGCTGATCCTGATGCTGATTGGCCTGTCGCACGTGATCGAGCCGGCCCGGCTGCTCGATACGCTGGCGCGCTATCTGGAATGGCTACTGCCCGGGCAGTCGCGCGCACTGGTGGCCGAACTGGCGCGCTTCATGGACCACCGCGCCCTCGGCTGGGTGCTGCTGGTGACGATGATCTTCTTCAGTTCGCTGGCCTTCACCGTGCTGGAGAACGCCATGTCGGTCATCTTCATCCATCGCGTGGCCATCCGGCGGCGGCATTTCCTCGTCTCGGCCATCCTGCCCTATTGCTACATCCTCGTGCTGAGCGTGGGACTGCTGGTGGTGACGCTGGTGGCGGGCGGGCTCCAGACCATCGGCGAACGGCACCTGGAGGTGCTCGGCCATGAATGGTCGCTGGACCGCCTGTCCGGCACCCTGCTCTACCTGCTCGGGCTGGCCGGCGAGATCCTGCTGCTGACCTCGATCTACCTCGTYATGCCGGTGGGCCGGCTGTCCGTGCGCCATGCGCTGGTGGGGGCGGTCTTCGCCTGCGTGCTCTGGGAGGTGTCCCGCCACGTGCTGGTCTGGTATTTCGCCACGCTGTCGCAGGTGGGGCGGGTGTACGGCTCCCTGACCACGGCCATCGTGGTGCTGCTGAGCCTGGAGATTGCCGCCACGCTGCTGCTGTTCGGCGCCCAGGTCATTGCCGCCGTGGAGCGCTCCRGCGTGGACCCTGCGCCGCAAGGGTTCCACACCTAGCCGTCAGTCGGCAATTTGAAGGAAGATGGCCGACAATTGACGGACTTGCAGGCTTGATGCGCGACAGAGACGACTTCGACATCTGAATGCCTTTGCATACATCCGCGCAAAAACCGCAATGGTTCGCCCCTCCCGACACCAAAAATAAGGCAAAATTCGGGTCTTGCCCCCGGCTGTGACCCACCCGGGGCATTTTCCAACCTGATTCTTGATGCGAGATAAGCAATGAGTACCCAGCAGCCAACCATCATCTACACCCTGACCGACGAAGCTCCGCTGCTGGCGACCAGTGCCTTCCTGCCCATCATCCGCACGTTCGCAGCCCCGGCTGGCGTGAACGTCGAGACCAGCGACATCTCGGTGGCTGGCCGCATCCTGGGCGAATTCCCCGAATTCCTGACCGAAGAGCAGCGCGTGCCGGACAACCTGGCCGAACTGGGCCGCCTGACGCTGCTGCCGGACACCAACATCATCAAGCTGCCGAACATCAGCGCCTCGCTGTTCCAGCTCGTCAGCGCGATCAAGGAACTCCAGTCGAAGGGCTACAAGATCCCCGACTACCCGGAAGATCCGAAGAACGACGAAGAAAAGGCCATCCAGAAGCGCTACTCCAAGTGCCTGGGCAGCGCCGTGAACCCCGTGCTGCGCGAAGGCAACTCCGACCGCCGCGCACCGGCCGCCGTGAAGAACTTCGCCCGCAAGCACCCGCACAGCATGGGCGACTGGAGCATGGCTTCGCGCACCCACGTGGCRCACATGAAGCATGGCGACTTCTACCACGGTGAAAAGTCGATCACGCTGGACCGCGCACGTGACGTGCGCATGGAACTGGTCACCAAGAGCGGCAAGACCATCGTCCTGAAGTCGAAGGTGGCCCTGCTGGACGGCGAAGTCATCGACAGCATGTTCATGAGCAAGAAGGCCCTGCTGGCCTTCTACGAAGAACAGATGGAAGACGCGCGCAAGACCGGCGTCATGCTGAGCCTGCACGTGAAGGCGACCATGATGAAGGTGTCGCACCCGATCGTGTTCGGCCACGCCGTGAAGGTCTTCTACAAGGACGCCTTCGCCAAGCACCAGAAGCTGTTCGACGAACTGGGCGTGAACGTGAACAACGGCCTGGTGGACCTGTACACCAAGATCGAGGCCCTGCCGGAGTCGAAGCGCGAGGAAGTCATCCGCGACATGCACGCCTGCCACGAACATCGCCCGGAACTGGCGATGGTGGATTCGGCCAAGGGCATCTCGAACCTGCACGCACCGAACGACGTGATCGTCGATGCCTCGATGCCGGCCATGATCCGTATCGGCGGCAAGATGTGGGGCGCCGACGGGCGCACCAAGGACACCAAGTGCCTGATCCCGGAATCGACCTTCGCCCGGATCTACCAGGAAATCATCAACTTCTGCAAGACCAACGGYGCCTTTGACCCGGTGACGATGGGCACGGTGCCGAACGTCGGCCTGATGGCGCAGAAGGCCGAAGAGTACGGCTCGCACGACAAGACGTTCGAGATTGCCGAAGACGGCGAGGCCCGCATCGTCGACAACGCCACCAATGAAGTGCTGACGGCGCTGACGCAGAAGGTCGAGCAGGGCGACATCTGGCGCATGTGCCAGGTCAAGGACGCCCCGATCCGCGACTGGGTGAAGCTGGCCGTGACCCGCGCCCGCAACTCGGGCACGCCGGCCGTGTTCTGGCTGGACCCGTACCGTCCGCACGAGGCCGAGCTGATCAAGAAGGTGGAAACCTACCTGAAGGACTACGACACCAACGGCCTGGACATCCAGATCATGTCGCAGGTGCGCGCCATGCGCTACACGCTGGAACGCGTGATCCGCGGCCTGGACACCATCTCGGTGACCGGCAACATCCTGCGCGACTACCTGACCGACCTGTTCCCGATCATGGAACTGGGCACCAGCGCCAAGATGCTGTCGATCGTGCCGCTGATGGCCGGTGGCGGCCTGTACGAGACCGGCGCCGGCGGTTCGGCTCCGAAGCACGTGGCCCAGCTGGTGGAAGAGAACCACCTGCGCTGGGATTCGCTGGGCGAGTTCCTGGCCCTGGCCGTGTCGCTGGAAGAGCTGGGCATCAAGTCCGGCAACGCCCGCGCCAAGGTGCTGGCCAAGACGCTGGACGCCGCCACGGGCAAGCTGCTCGACAACAACAAGAGCCCGTCGCCGAAGACCGGCCAGCTCGACAACCGCGGCAGCCAGTTCTACCTGGCCATGTACTGGGCCCAGGAACTGGCCGCGCAGAAGGACGACGCCGAACTGGCCAAGACCTTCGCACCGCTGGCCAAGACGCTGACCGACAACGAGAAGACCATTGTCGGCGAGCTGTCGGACGTGCAGGGCAAGGCAGCCGACATCGGCGGCTACTACAAGCCTGACTTCGACAAGCTGGACGCGGTGATGCGCCCGAGCAAGACGCTCAACGCGGCCCTGGAGGCCGTGAAGGGCTGATGACTGCTCCCTCCGCCCCGGCACCCGGGGCGGAATCGCCGGAACGGCCGGACCCGCGCAATGCGTGGTGCCGGCCGTTTTTGCATTGACCACCAGGCAAGCCACATCGTGCAGGAATCCCCGCATGCCCTCGCCGCCGCCGGCCTAGACAGCGCCGCCTTCCACGCGCTGGCGGACGCGATCGACCAGGCGTTCTGCGTCATCGAGGTGATCTTCGACGGCGACCGGGCGATCGACTACCGCTTCGTCACCGTCAACCACGTGTTCGAGGCCCAGACCGGGCTGCATCAGGCGCAGGGCCGCAATATGCGCGACCTCGCACCCGGGCACGAGGCCCACTGGTTCGAGATCTATGGCGAGGTGGCGCTGCGCGGCCATCCGCGTCGCTTCGTCGAGCAGGCGCGCGCGCTGGACCGCTGGTTCGAGGTCTACGCCTTCCGCGTGGGCGATGGGGTGCGCCCGCTGGTCGGCGTCCTGTTCCGCGACATCACCGCCCGGCGCGAGGCCGAGGCGGCGCTGCGCAAGACCGAAACCCAGGCACAACTGGCCGTGGCCATCGCCCGGCTCGGCACCTTCCGGCAGGACACGGAAACCGGGCTGGTCTATATGGATGCGCGCATGCGCGAGCTGCGCGGCGGCGGCGAGGCCGAAGTCATGCCGCTGGCCGAGACCCTCCAGCGCGTGCACCCCGATGACCGGCCCCGGCTGCTGCAGGCCGTGGAAACCGCCATCGCCACGGCCGACGAGAGTGGTGGCGGCGGCTTCGAGGTGGACTACCGCATCCTCTGGCCCGATGGCAGCGAGCACTGGCACGCGGCCAATGGACAGGTCGAGTTCGAGGGCGAGGGTCGCCGGCGGCATCAAGCCAATGTGCTGGGTACGGCGCTCGACATCACGGTGCGCAAGCAGGCCGAAGCCATCCTGCGCGAGGCCGACGCCCGCAAGGACGAATTCCTCGCCACGCTGGCCCACGAGCTACGCAACCCGCTGGCCACCATCCACAATGCGCTCCAGCTCCAGGCCGCCGCTGCCACCCGGATGGACGCGCCGCGCCTCCAGGCCATGCTCGACCGGCAGGTGGAGCACATGATGCGGCTGATCGACGAGCTGATGGAAGTCTCCCGCATCACGCGGGGCGTGATCGAGCTGAAGGTTGAGCCGCTCGACTTCGCCGACGTGCTGCGCAATGCCGTGGAGGCCGCCCGCCCCGCCGCCATCCAGGCGGGCCACGTGCTGACGCTCCAGCCGGCCGACACCCCGCTGCCGGTGCTCGGCGACGCGGTGCGGCTGGCGCAGATCCTCGGCAACCTGCTGGCGAACGCGGTGCGCTACACCGACCCTGGTGGACGCATCGACGTGCACGCGTGGCGCGACGCCGCCGGCATCCACGCCGCCGTGGCCGACACCGGCATCGGCATCCCGCCCGGGCATCTGGGGCGGCTGTTCGCGCTGTTCGGCCAGTTCGACAAGAACGCGCCGCGCTCGCAGGGCGGGCTCGGCATCGGGCTCGCCACGACGCGCAAGCTGGCGCAGATGCATGGCGGCGACGTCCAGGCCGCCAGCCCCGGGCTGGGGCTCGGCAGCACCTTCACCGTCTCGCTGCCGGCCAGCGATGGCCCCGCCGCGGCTGACGACGCGAAAAGCCGGCCCGGCTCGCTGCCCAAGCCGGTGCGCGTGCTGGTGGTGGACGACAACCGCGATGCCGCCGACAGCGTGGCGATGCTGCTGGACATGTACGGCGCGACCGCCACGGTGGCCTACGATGGCGCGAGCGCGCTGGAGGCCCTCGCCCAATGGTGGCCGGACGTGGTGCTGCTGGACCTCGGCATGCCGTCGATGGATGGCTACGAGGTGGCCACGCGCATCCGCCAGACCTGGCGCGACCGCCCGGTGATGCTGGTCGCGCTGACCGGCTGGGGCCAGGCCGCCGACCGCGACCGCACCCGCGCGCATGGTTTCGACGCCCACCTCGTGAAGCCGGTGGGGCTGGAGGCCTTGCTGGCGCTCCTCGCCAATTGCGGCGGCGCTGCATCGCCCCCTAAATAGGCACTATTCGTCATACGTCACGGCCATGGTCTATGGTGATAAGCCCAAGACCCAGCGGAGCGAGTGCCATGGCATACATCGACGGATTCGTGCTGGCCGTGAAGACGGCCAATCGGGAAACCTACCGGCAGGTGGCGCAGAAGGCGTCCACCGTGTTCAAGGAGCACGGCGCGCTGAAGGTGGTGGAGTGCTGGGGCGACGACGTGCCGGAAGGCAAGGTCACCTCGTTCACCATGGCCGTTCAGCGCAAGGACGACGAGGCGGTGGTGTTCTCGTGGATCCTGTGGCCGTCGCGCGAGGCGCGCGACAAGGGCATGGCCGCCGCGATGGCCGACGAGCGGCTCAAGGAAGGCATGGAYCCGATGCCGTTCGACGGCCAGCGCATGATCTTCGGCGGCTTCGAGGTCATCGTGGACGCCTAGCGGACGCCCGCAGCAAGGTGCGCTCCACGGCCTCCGTGAGCGCCTGCAGCACCCGGCTGTCCTCGTCCGCCTTGCGCGACACGAGCGAGATCTGCAGCGTCGGCGCGTCGGCCCCCAGCCGCACGCGCCGCACCGGGTAGCGGTCGCAGACCGTCGGGTCCATCAACTGCACCACGGAAACGCCCAGCCCCGCGCTGACCATGGCGACGATGGCGATGACGCTGTCGAACTCCATCGCACTGCGTTTCTCCGGCATCACCCCGTGCACGTACCGCGCCGCCATGGCGCCGGTGACGGTGGCGCGGTCGTAGCGGATCCAGTCGTAGCGGGCAAGCAGCTCGGCCGCGCTGGCCTCCCCGGCGTCCGGCGGGGCGATCAGCACCATCTCCCGCGTGCCGACCGGATGCCAGCGCAGGCTCGCCAGGCGGCCGGTTTCGGGCCGGGCCACCACCGCCGCATCGAGTTGCCCCGCCTTGACCAGATCCAGCAGCCCGGCGCTGCGGCCGCGCACCGGCCGCACGCGCAGCTTCGGGTAGTGRTCGCGCAGGTAGCGCAGCGTGCCCGGCAGCAGCACCGGCTGGATCGATTCGATCACCCCGAGCCGCACCGAACCCTCCACGGCCACGGACACCCGGCGCCGCAGCGCATGGAGGTAGCGCAGCCCGCCCTCCATGGCGGCGGCCACCTCGCGGGCCACGGCGGTGGGCCGTACCTGCAGGCCGGATCGATCGAACAGCGGCTGGCCGACATACTGCTCCAGYTGCTTCATCTGCATGCTGACCGCGCTCGGCGTGAGGTGCATCGTGGCGGCAGCCGCCGCGAACGAGCCCTCCTCGATCACGGCAGCGAGGGTGGCGAAGGTCTCCAGCTTCATCAGTTTTCCTTATCAGCGACGTCAAGGAACGTCACTTTTTCTTAGCTGTTCTGAAGCTTAGACTGGCTGCACGACGTCATGCAAGGCGCCCCCCAGCGCCCGCRCCCAGACGTCCCTTCCATAAGACTCCGAGACACCGCCCCATGACCGCCTATCGTCCCACCGCGTGGCTGGCCGCCGATGCCGACCGCGACACCTCCTGGATCCAGCGCCTCTCCGCTGCCGAAGTGGCCAGCTTCGACACCGCCCTCACCCACGCCATCGCGCTGGACAAGCCGCTGCTGGAGATGACCGCCGATGACTTCCCGCTCGACGCCGCCGCCCGCGACGCGCTGGCCCGCGCCATCGACACCACGCAGGGCCGCTGGGGCATGTGCCTGCTGAAGGGCTTTCCCGTGCACCGCTGGACCGAGGACGAGACCCGCCTCGCCTACTGGGGCATGGGCCTGCACATGGGCGTGGCGCGCACGCAGAACCGCGCCAGCGACTTCATGAACGATGTGCGCGACGTGGGCGCCGCGTACAAGGGCAAGAACGGCCGCGGCTACAACACCAACGCCGGCCTCGACTTCCACACCGATTCCTGCGACGTGGTCGGCCTGCTGTGCCGCCGCGCGGCCCGCAGCGGCGGCGCAAGCAAGGTAGTCAGCTCGATCGCCCTGCGCGACGCCATGCTGCGCCGCCGCCCGGACCTCGAAGCCGTGCTCCACGCCCCGTTCCACTACAGCTACCAGGGCGCGCAGGACCCCGCCCAGCCGCCGCACTATGCCTGCACCATCCTCGGCAACCATCCTTGGGCCTTCGCCATGCGCACCAACCGCAAGAACGTGGTGGCCGCCCAGCGCGACTTCGACGATGTGCCGCGCCTGACGGCGGCCCAGGAAGCGGCCCTCGACGAACTGGACGCGCTACTGACCGACCCGAGCCTGTGCTTCTCGATGCAGCTCGAACAGGGCGACCTGCAACTGCTGAACAACTATGTCACTGTGCATTCGCGCACGAATTTCGAGGACTACGAGGAGTTCGACCGCAAGCGCCACCTGCTGCGGCTCTGGCTGGCCGTGCCGGGCGCCCAGCCGCTGCCGGACGAGTGGGCCGACTACTTCACCGACGTCCGCGCGGGTGCGGTGCGGGGTGGCCTGCGCGGCAGCGCGCGCAGTGCCGAGTTCGACGCCTACGAGCGCCGCCAGGCCGCCGCACTGGGCATGCCGCTGATGCCGTGGGCGCCAGCCGCCCAGCCCGCCACGGCCTAGGCGCCAGCATCGCCCCACAAAAAATACAAAGATAAATACGGAGACAACCATGGAACGACGCGATTTCCTCGCGCTGCTGTCGGCGGCGCTGATCCTGCCCCCGGGTCTGGCGCGGGCGGCGCCGGCCGTCACGAAAGTCCTCGTCGGCGCCACGCCGGGCGGCGGCACCGACATCGTCGCGCGCTCCCTGTCGGCCGAGCTGGAGCAGCGGCTCAAGCATCCCTTCATCGTCGAAAACCGGGGCGGCGCGGCCGGCAATATCGCCGCCATCGCCGTGGCCAAGGCGGACCCCGATGGCGGCACGCTGCTGCTGAGCTACACCAGCCACGCGATCAATCCGGCGCTGTTCGAGAAAAAGCCATTCGACGCCATCAAGGACTTCACGCCGATCTCGCTGATCGCCAGTTCGCCGCTGATCCTGGTGTCGCGCCCGGACCTTGGCGTCAGCAACCTGCGCGAACTGGTGGCGCTGGCGAAGTCGAAGCCGGGCAAGCTGAGCATCGCCGTGGCCGGCGTGGGCAGCGCCAACCATCTGGCGGGAGAGATGCTCAAGCACGAGGCCGGCATCGACATCGTCAGCGTGCCGTACAAGGGCGCCGGCCCGGCCGTGGCCGATGTGGTGGGCAGCCAGGCCGACCTGCTGCTAGGCAACGTGGCCACAGTGCAGCCGCTGCTTGTGGCCGGCAAGCTCAAGGGGCTCGGCGTGAGCAGCCCGCAGCGGCTGGCGGCGTTCCCGAACCTCGCCCCGATTGCCGATCTCGTGCCGGGCTTCGACTACAGCTCGTGGTACGGCCTGCTCGGCCCGGCCGGCATGCCGCCGGACATGGTGCGGGAACTGGAGACGGCAGCCCGCGCGGCCGTGGCRGCGCCGGCCATGCGCAAGCGCTTGCAGGGGGAAGGTCTGGTACCAGTGGGGAATAGCGCCGCCCAGTTCGCGCAGTTCCTGCAGGCGGAAATCGCGCGATGGGCGAAGGTGGTGGCCGTCACGCACACACGCGTGGCGTGAGGCGGCAGATGTAAAGCCCGGGACGGTTAGCGGAAGCTGACCGTCACCTCGTTGCTGCGCCCTTGCAGCGACGGCGCCAGGCCGCCGTTGCCCGGCACGCGGAAGGCGAATACGAAGCCCTTGCTGGCATCGTCGCCAACGAAGGCGTTGGTCTTGCCCTCGGCACCCGGCAGCATCACGCAGCGGTCGGCATTGCAGAGGTAGGCCTGCAGGTCCGGCGGCGGCACGCGCGTGAAGCTGTAACGCCAGCGCACCGCGGTGATGACGCCAGCCGACTGCGGCAGCACCCCGCCCGGCACGATCGGCGCGGACAGCGCGCGCTGGCCCCGGTTCGCAATCATCGGGCCCACCGCCGAGCCAGTCCAGGCATGGCGCGACGGGCCGATTTCGAGCGTTGCCTTCGTCAAGCCCTGCGCCGACAGGATCGCCGGCAGGAAGCCGCAGAGYGCGGCCACCGTCATCGACAGCCAGSCACGCATTACAGCAAACCCCGCAGCTGGTTGCGCAGGCGGGTAATCGCCTGGCTGCGGATCTGGCACACGCGTGACTCGGTCACTTCCAGCACCGCGCCAATCTCGCGCAGGTTCAGTTCCTGGTCGTAGCACAGCGACAGCACCAGCTTTTCCCGCTCGGGCAGCTTGTCGATGGCGCGGATCAGCGCCTCGCGCATGCCGGACTCCATCAGCACCGTCAGCGGGTTGCCGTCGTCGGTCACGCCGAGATGGCGGTCCAGGAAGTCTTCCTCGCCGGAGCGCTCGAAGTCCTCGTAGTGCAGCAGCTGGCAGCCGTAGACCTCGTTGAGCAGCTCCTGGTATTCGTCGAGCGCCATATCGAGTTCCTTGGCCACCTCGGAGTCGATCGGCGTGCGGCCGAGCTTCTGTTCGAGGCTGCGCTGGGTGCGCTCGATCTTGCGCGTGAACTGGCGCAGGCTGCGCGACTGCCAGTCGTTGGCGCGCACCTCGTCGAGCATCGCGCCTCGGATGCGCTGGCTCGCGTAGGTCTCGAAGCGGGCGCCGTGGTTGTCTTCATAGCGCTTGGCAGCGTCGAGCAGGCCGATCATGCCGGCCTGGATCAGGTCGTCGATCTGGACACTGGCAGGCAGCTTGGCCGCCAGTTGCAACGCGATCCGTCGCACCAGCGGCGCATGTGACTTGACCACGTCTGCCTGTTCGAGCTTTCCCTGAATCGTATACATGGTGGAATTCTCGGTAATAACTTGGTTCGGTGCCAGCGCCCCACATTCCTTGCGGGGCGGACTGGCTGGCTGAGTGTCGGTCCGGTTGTTGCGACTTCTTGTTCTGGTATCAGGCGGGAACGGCCGCGGCCATCCCCGGAGAGACTGCTTCCTGGCGCAGCGGCCATGCCCCGATGCCGCTGGCCACGTGGCGCAGCGCGCCGGTGGCCGCGGCGGCCGGATAGGCCTCCACGACGCAGCGGCCCAGCTGCAGCGCACGGGCCACCAGCGGATCCAGCGGCAGGTAGCCCGCCAGGCTTGCCTCCACGCCCAGGTACTGGCTCGCCGTGCGGGCCAGGTTGCGCGAGAGGGCCATCACCGTCGCTTCCTTGTCCGCCATATTGACGATCAGCTGGAAGTGACGGCATGCAAATTCATGGTGCAGCCGCTTGATGCAGGCGTAGGCAGCGGTGATCGACGTGGCCTCGGGCCGCATCACGATCACGAAGTTGTGCGCCGCGCCGGCCATGGGCGACAGCGCGCCGGACTCGCTCGACTGCGCATCGACCAGCACCGTRCGGATGCCCGGCAAGGCGCGGTCGTCGATCTGCGCGCCGGCGGGCACGTTGCCGGCCGGCAGCACGGCCACGCCGCTGGCGGCACGGGTGCCCGCCGCCGCGTCGAACGGCATCCGGCCGCCCAGCACATCGGCCAGCGTGGCCTTCGGCGCCGCGCCGGCAAGCCGGGTGGCGCGCGCGGCGGCGCGGTCTTCATCGGCCAGCAGCACACGTTCGCCCTGCATGGCGAGCGCGTTGGCCAGCCCGAGCGCCACGGTGGTGGCACCGGCGCCGGCCTCGCAGCCCACCACGGCGATACGCCGGGTGACGCGCGGTGCCAGCATGCGGCGCAGGCTTTCCGCCTGGTCGGAGCCCATCAGGTTCAAGGCTTACTCTCCTGCGGGGGCCAGTTGACGGGCGGCACTGGCACCAAGGGCGTCCATCGCCTGGCGCGCCGAGTCGGGCGTGTCGTCGAATGCCGGGGCCGGGGCCGAAGCCACGTTGCGGCCCGGGTAGTTCTCGAGCACGTCCAGCAGCGCCAGCAGGCGGCCCATGCCTTCGTTGAGCACGGCGCCGGACACCGGCGCATTGACGCGGGCGGTGGCGCGGCCAGCCAGGCGCGACAGGAACGCGGGCGCCGTCGGCGTCGGGTTGTGTTGCAGGCGCAGCGCGGTCAGGCCGAGCTGCACCGAGACCAGCGTGCCGAGCGTGTCGTCGTCGCCCGCACCGTTGCCCTCGCTGCCCTGCGCGAAGTGCTCCATCGCATGGCGCAGCGTGCGGAACTGCTCTTCCGCGTGGTGCGTCCACTGAGCCCAGCGGGCCACCTGGGCGGCCACGTCGGCCAGCGCCGGGTCGCACAGCACGTAGTCCACGGACAGCATGTCGCCGGTTTCTCGATCGACCAGCCGGGACACCACGAGGCAAGCCTCGGTGCCGGCCTCGGCGCCGGCCCCCTGGCCACGGCCACGGGCGGCGGCGCGCACCTGGCCTTCGGGCACGCGCACCATGCAGTGGCCGAGCCAGTGCACGGCGTCGCGGTCGCGGCAGGTGGTGTCGCCGATGGCGAGGAAGGTCAGCGTATCGGCAATGGTGTCGAGCTTGTTGGCGGCGCCGTCGGCAATCACGCGCGTGGTCTTGCGCGTGCCGGCCACCCAGCGTTCGCCCAGTTGCTGCCAGCGCGCCAGCGTGGCGGCGGACGGCAGCGAGGCATTGAGGTTGACCACGGTGCGGGCGGCGGCCAGCGTGGCGCGCACGGTGGCGGCTTCGGCTTCCGCCTCGGCTTCGGCCATCGACTGGCGCGTGCGGCCGGCGGGCACCACCGTGGTGGCCAGCGGCGTGCCGTCACGGTCGGCCAGCCACAGCGTCTGTTGCAGCAGTTGCGGGGCGCGGCGACCCGGCACGGTCTGCGAGGCGGTGCCGGTCACAGCGAGCACGTAGCGGTCGCACGCGCGGCTGGCGTCGCGGCACATCGACAGGCGCACCTGCTGGGCCATCTGGCGCAGCGCCGGCGCACCGGCGCCGCGTTGCTGCCACAGCGAGCGGGCCACGTCGAAGCCGTACTGCGCGCCGTTGAGTTCCTCCACGCACACGCCCACGGCGTTGGCGCTGTCGGTCAGCGAGCGCAGCACATCGTCGGCGCCGGCACGCTCGGTCTGGGCTGGCTCGGCGGCGCTGGCCTGGCGCCGCGCCACATCGGCATCGGCGAACAGCGAGCCACGGCGCGGCGTCAGGAAGGCACGTTCGACCAGGGCATCGGCTTGAGCCAGTTCGAGGTGCTCCGGCACGCGCTGGCCGGTGGAGGCGTAGAACACGGGCAGGCGGTGGCGGATCACCACGTCGAGCACCGAGCCCAGGTGGGTGGCTTCGTCCAGCTTGCTGATGATGCAGCCGTCGATACCGGCGGCGTCGCCAGCGGTGTCGTTGCGGTAGGCGTGCACGACTTCATTGAGCGTGTCGCCGTGCGCGGCGCCGTTGAGCAGCAGCACACGCTGCATCGGGGCCTGCACGCCGGCCAGCATCGAGATCTGGTCGGACAGGCTGCGGTCGCGCTGGCTCATGCCCACCGTGTCGATGATGACGAGGTGCTTGTCCTTCATGGCCGACAGCGCGAAGCGCAGGTCGGCGGCGTCCTTCACGGCATGCACGGGCACGCCGAGGATGTCGCCATAGATACGCAGTTGTTCGTGCGCGCCGATCCGGAAGCGGTCGGTGGTCAGCAGCGCGAGCTTGCCCGGGCCGTGGCGCAGCACGAAGCGCGCGGCCAGCTTGGCGGTGGTGGTGGTCTTGCCGACGCCGGTCGGGCCGATCAGCGCGAGCACGCCGCCCTGCGCGAACAGCGTGTCCTCATCGGCCAGCACCGGCACCTTGCGGGCCAGYTCCTGGCGGATCCAGGCCATCGCGGCCGGACGGTCCGTGCCGACTGGCAGGTGGGCGAGCAACGTGCGCGAAAGCTGGCCCGAGAAGCCGGCGTTGACGAGCCATTCGAACAGCGACTCGCGTAGCGGGTCGCCAGCGGCCACGCCGGCGGGCGTGTTGGCCAGGCCGGCGAACTGGCGCTCCAGCATGCTGCGCATCGAGGCCAGCTCGCCGCGCAGGTCCCCCAGCGCGGCCGGGTCGGACGCGTCGGCGGTCATCATCGACGGCATCTGTGCGATCGGGGCCGGTGCGAACTGAGACATCGAGGACGACGGGGGCATCGAAGACAGCGGCGCCATCGGGCTCATCGACAGCATCGATGCCGATGACGCCGATGACGCGGATGGCGCGTACGGCTGCGCCGTGGCGCTGACGGCGCCCAGGTCCGCATCGCGCATCGCCACAATTTCCACGCCGCCCTCGATGGCCCGGTTGGACAGCACCACGGCGTCGGGGCCCATGGCCTCGCGCACCTTGCGCATCGCTTCGCGGCCATTGGCCGCCACAAACTTCGCCACGCTCATGTTCGTTCCTTACGCCGCGCCGCCGATCATTGCGGTAATGCGGATGTTGCGGTTGTCCGGGACTTCGGCATGCGACAGCACCTTCAGTTGGGGCAGCGTACGGCGCAGGAAGCGCGCCATCAGCGGCCGCAGCGGGGACGGCACCAGCAGCACGGGGTCGAGACCCATCTGCTCCTGGCGGCCGACCGCGCCCTGCGCCTGCTGGAGCAGCGCATCGGCCAGGCCCGGCTCGATGCCGCCGCCGTTGGCCAGCGCCTGCGTCAGCACGCGTTCCAGGCCGGCGTCGAGGCTGATGACCTGCAGGTCGGCATTGTTCGGGAACAGCTGCTGCGTGATGGCCCGGCCCAGCGCCACGCGCACCAGCGCCGTGAGTTCGGTAGGCTCGCTGACCTTGGTGGCGTGCTCGGCCACCACGTCGAGGATCGTGCGCATGTCGCGGATCGGCACACCTTCGTCCAGCAGGTTCTGCAGCACCTTCTGCAGGCCGGTCAGCGAGATCGTCTTCGGCACGAGGTCTTCGGTCAGCTTCGGCGATTCCTTGGCGATGCGGTCCAGCAGCGACTGCACTTCCTGGCGCCCCAGCAGCTCGGAGGCGTGCATCTGGATCAGGTGGTTCAGGTGGGTGGCCACCACTGTGCTGGCGTCGACCACGGTGTAGCCGTAGGCCTGCGCCTGCTCCTTGAGGCTGGCGTCGATCCACACCGCCGGCAGGCCGAAAGCGGGGTCGCGCGTGACCGGGCCCGGCAGCGTGCCGCTGACCTGGCCGGGGTTGATGGCCATCCACTGGCCCGGCGTGGCCTCGCCGCTGCCAATCTCCACGCCCTTGAGCGTGATGCGGTAGGCGTTGGGCTTGAGTTCGAGGTTGTCGCGGATATGCACCACCGGCACCAGGAAGCCGATGTCCTGCGCAATCTTCTTGCGGATGCTCTTGATACGGCCCAGCAGTTCGCCGTTCTGGCCGCGGTCCACCAGCGTGATCAGGCGGTAGCCCACTTCCATGCCCAGCGGGTCGACCATCGTCACGTCTTCCCACGTGGCTTCGGCGGCTTCTGCGGCCACGGCCGGCTTGCGCTCTTCGCGGACCTTGGTCTCGGCCTGCACGGCGTCGCGGCGCAGCATGTAGCGGCCGAACCAGGCCATCGCGCCGGCCAGCAGCAGGAAGGCGAAGTGCGGCATGCCGGGGATGATGCCCATCGCGCCGATGATGCCGGCGGTCAGGAACATGACGCGCGGGTTCGAGAAGAGCTGGCCGGTAAGCTGCTGGCCGACGTCCTGCTCGTTCGACACGCGCGAGACGATCACACCGGCGGCGGTGGAGATCACCAGCGCCGGGATCTGCGCGACCAGGCCATCGCCGATGGTCAGCAGCGTGTAGTTRTGCACCGCGGTGCCGAAGTCCAGGTCATGCTGCACCATGCCCACGACCATGCCGGCCGCGAYRTTGATGAACATGATGATCAGCCCGGCGATGGCGTCGCCGCGCACGAACTTCGAGGCACCGTCCATGGCRCCGTAGAAGTCGGACTCCTGCGCCACTTCGGTACGGCGCTTGCGGGCGCCTTCCTCGTTGATCAGGCCGGCGTTCAGGTCCGCGTCGATGGCCATCTGCTTGCCGGGCATGGCATCGAGCATGAAGCGCGCACCCACTTCAGCGATACGGCCCGCACCCTTGGTGATCACCATGAAGTTGATCACCACCAGGATGGCGAACACCACGATACCCACCGCGAAGTTGCCGCCCACCAGGAAGTGGCCGAAGGCCTCGATCACCTTGCCGGCGGCGTCCGGGCCGGTATGGCCCTCCAGCAGCACCACGCGCGTGGAGGCCACGTTCAGCGACAGGCGCAGCAGCGTGGAGAACAGCAGCACGGCCGGGAACGCCGCGAAGTCCAGCGCCGTGCGGGTGTACATGCCCACCAGCAGCACCATGATGGACAGCGCGATGTTGAACGTGAACAGCAGGTCCAGCACAAACGCGGGCAGCGGCAGGATCATCATGCCGAGGATCATGACGATCAGCAGCGGTCCTGCCAGCGCCTTCAGCTGGGCGCCCGAGCGCAGGCCCGGGATRTTGAAGAAATTCGTCAGTGCGTTCATGCGCGGGCTTCCGGTACGGCAAGTTCGTCCGGCACCACCAGCTCCGTCGGTCCCGAAGGCTGCGGACCGTTGGAGTAGTGCCAGTGTTTCAGTTGATAGACCCAGGCCAGGATCTCGGCCACGGCGGTATACAGGCCCGCCGGGATTTCATGCCCCAGCTCCACGTGCCGGTGCAGCGCCCGCGCCAGCGGCGGCGCGGACAGGATCGGCACGCGATGTTCGGCGGCCAGTTCGCGGATGCGAGCGGCCACTTCCTCGGTTCCCTTGGCGACGACGCGCGGCGCGCCCATGCCGCCTTCCTCATAGCGCAGCGCCACGGCGAAGTGCGTGGGGTTGGTCACCACCACATCGGCCTTGGGCACCTCGGTCATCATGCGGCGACGCGCCATGGCCCGCTGCTGCTGCCGGATGCGGGCCTTGATGTGCGGATCGCCATCGGTTTCCTTCATCTCCTGCTTGACCTCTTCCTTGGTCATGCGGAGCTTCTTGTAGAACGTCCAGAGCTGCCAGGGCACGTCCAGCGCCACCACCAGCAGCAGCGAGCCGGACACCACGCCGCACACGTAGAGCACTAGCTCCATCAGGTGCAGCAGCGCCTCCTGCACGGGCGCGTTCATCAGCGCCACGGCCTCCGGCAGCTTGCGCCAGACCATCCAGGCGCCCACGCCGCCCACCAGCAGCGACTTGGCGATGGCCTTGCCGAGTTCCACCAGCGAATGCGAGGAGAACATCCGGCCCAGCCCCTGCAGCGGGGAGAGGCGCGAGAAATCCGGCATGAACGACTTGCTCGCGAACAGCCAGCCGCCCAGCGCCAGCGGGGCCATCAGCGCGGCCACCCCGAACATCAGCAGCAGCGGCAGGAAGGCCAGCAGGCTGTCCCAGATAGCGATGCCGAACTGCGACAGCATGCGGTTGGTGTCGAACGCGGTGGCCGGCTCGAAAGCCAGGCTCTTGTGCATCACGGCGTCCAGCCGGCGGCCCAGCGTGCCGCCCATGACCCACAGGCCGATCACGCCCGTCATCAGCATCACGAACGTGCCGAGCTCGCGCGAACGCACCACCTGCCCCTCCTCGCGCGCCTTTTCCAGGCGCCGGGGTGAKGCGGGTTCGGTTTTCTCGAGATCGCTTTCCTCGGACATGGACGCTCCAACGCGAAGCGCGCAGGCGGCACTTCGTCAGCGAGGATTATCAAATCCCGGGGGCGCTGGCATTCAGGGGAAAAGGGAGGRAAACAGGTGCCTGTTTCAGGAATGAGGGGGGCAGCGGAGTTAACGGCCCGGGGGGTACCGACCTTTAGGGCAAAGGTGCGGTGGCGGCCACTCCGGCGTCGTTTTGGCACCGATCGGGCGGCCATCTTGCCATGTCTTGCCGGTACCACGCAATGATGTGTTTTCGTTAAAGATTGCACCAAACATGTGATCTCAACAGCAATTCGACAGTCTTTGCCGGCAGTCCGGGTAGTCTGGCCTGGCTTTCGCAAAATCTCGCATTTTGTAGTGGATCGGCTGCCAGCCAATAGATGTTTGGTAGCATATTCCCCGTATCGATCACAATTGAGGGGATATGCCATGACGGCACAGACGGCCACCATCGACCAGACGATGCTCGAAAAACTGTCCGCCTCCGGCAGCCTGCAGCGCGTACGCGCGGTGGCGCAGACGGGCGGCTGGCGGATCGTGGTCCGGTACGGGACGAGCGAGAGCACCCTGGTGGTCCGGCGCGGCAACGTCCGCGTCTGGCCGAAGCTCGACACGTTGGTCAACTTTCTCGTCCGTATGCAGATAGCAGAATTCGAAGTCGACGCCACGGCGTTCCAGCCTGGCACCCACGTCGCCCGTCCCCGCCTGGACGCCGCCGAGCGCATGCGCGCGGCCCATGAGGCGGCAGCTTATGACCGGTGGTTTAAGGGGCAGGTGCAGGCGGGGTTAGATGATTCCCGGCCGCGCGTGCCGCACGAAGTCGTATTGCGGGAAATGGCGGAAGAGAATGAGGCGCTGCTGGCCAGCATCGCCCGCGATTCGAACCGGGGGAGTTGACCGTTGAGGGTGGAGTGGTCAACGACCGCACGGGAGGAACGCAAGGCCCTGTTCCACCGCATCGCCGCTGACWACCGGTTGGCCGCCGTGAACCTGAACCTGCTCATTGCCGATCGCCTCGAAGCGCTTGTCAGGTTTCCAGCAATGTATCCCGCCGGAAAAGTGCCTGGTACACGACACATTRTCTTGAATCGCGAACACGTGCTGGTCTACGCATGGCATCCGCAGGAGGAGGTCATTCACATCCTGCGTATCGTTGGTACGCGTCAGCAGCGTCGGCGTCTCACTTAGCGCGGGTTGGCGGCCATGCCTGACCGCTAACCCGGCTGCCTTACCGCACCACGTCCGCGTGATCCGTCGACTCAGCCAGGGTGCGCCATGCGGCCAGTTCGGCTTCCACGAACTTGTGCTTCTGTTCGATGCGGGCGATGGCGTCGGTGCCCAGCGGCAGCCGCAGCGGGGGATGGTCGCTGTCCACGAGTTGCAGCATCGCCTCGGCGAGCTTCTCCGGGTTGCCCGGCTGGTTGTGGTTGGCACCAGCAGCAAAGACGCGCATCGCGCCCACCGTCTCGGCGTAGTCGGCAATCTCGGTCTTGGTGGCAACCAGCGAGTTGTCGTTCAGGAAGTCCGTGCGGAAGAAGCCCGGCTCGACCACCGTGGCGTGGATGCCCAGCGGGGCCAGCTCCTGGGACATGGCTTCGGTCAGCCCCTCCACCGCAAACTTCGAGGCGCCATAGACGCCCCAGCCGTGATAGGCCGAGTAGCCGCCCAGCGACGAGATATTGATGACATGGCCGCTGCGCTGCTGGCGCATCTGCGGCAGCACGGCCCGGSTGACGGCGAGCATGCCGAAGACGTTGGTGTCGAAGTTAGCCTTCGCTTCGGCGATGCTGGTCTCCTCCACCGCGCCGAGCACGCCGTAGCCGGCGTTGTTCACCAGCACGTCGATCCGGCCGAAGCAGGCCACGCCCTGGCGCACGGCCTCGACGGCGTCCGATTCGTTGGTCACATCGACCTTGACCGCGAGAAGGCCGGGCTGGTCGCCAATGGCATCGACGATGGCCTGGGGATTGCGCGCCGTGGCGATGACGCGGTCACCGCGTGCCAGCGCGTTGCGGACAAACAGCGTGCCGAAACCGCGCGACGCACCGGTAATGAACCAGACCTTGCTTTGGGATTGCTTCGAATCGGACATGACTGACTCCTGGGATTGGGTTGGCTCGGTTCCGGCCTTCGCTGCGATCGTCGCGGCGTGTCGGTTACCGTTGAGACCCATGGTAGGTAGTCAGACTTCCACAAACAATGGTGATGTRGATTACATGAAAAGCAACTGCTGGTTGTGAATCGACCTTAGCCGGAATGGAGGCTCTCGGCCATCGCGTCGCCACGTACCGTCTCGACGATCGCCTGCCGCAGCAACGGGGCGGCAATCGGCTTATGCAGCACCCGGAAGCCGCTGGCGTGGAGCGCCTTGAGGCGGTCCGGCGCCGTGTCGCCGGTGACGATCAGGCCCGGCACCTCGGTGTCGAGGTACTCGCGCAGCCACGCGATGGCCTGCCGGCCGGTCACCTGCGCGGCCAGCCGATAGTCGGCCAGGATCAGGTCCACCGGGGCCGGGCCGGCGATGCGCGCGCGCTGGTGGGCGGCGCAGACGGCTTCGACCGTGGCGCCCGCATAGACCGTGTGGCCCCAGAACGCGAGCAGGTCGCCCAGCGCCGCGAGGATTTGGGGATCGTCGTCGACCAGCATCACGCCATAGCGCGCCTGGAGGTCCGCCGGGGCGCGACCTTCGGCGCTGGTCAGGGCCGGCGCTTCCGGCTCGACATCGCGCGCCAGTGGCACGGTCACCGAGAAGTTGCTCCCCCGGCCGGGCGTGGAGCGCAGCTTCACGGGATGGCCGAGCAGGTCCGCCAGCCGACGCACGATGGCGAGACCGAGGCCCAGCCCGTGTTCGCTCTGCACATTGGGCAACTGGGCGAACTCCTCGAAGACCAGCGCCTGCTGCGAGGGGTCAATGCCGGGCCCACTGTCCAGGACCTGGATCTCGATCGCGCCGGGCCGGCGCCGGGCGCCCACCACGATGCGCGACTGCGGCGCGTAGCGCAGCGCGTTGCTCAACAGGTTGTCCAGGATGCGCCGCAGCAGCTCGGGRTCACTGTCGATCCACGCCTGGGCGACCCGCACGCGCAGCGTGCTGCCGCGCTGGCTGGCCTGCTCGGCATACTCGTCGCGCAGTTCGGCGAGCAGCTTGCCGAGAGACAACGGCCGGCGCCGTGCCGGCATCAGGCCGGCGTCGAGCCGCGACACGTGCAGCAGCCCGTCGAGCAGTCCGCCCATGCGGTCGAGCGTGCCGTTCAGGCGCCGGCTGATCTGCGTGGCCGCATCGGCGCGGACATCGCCACGCTCCGCCACCGCCGACAGCGAGGCGGAAAGCAGCCCGAGCGCATGCACCGGCTGGCGCAGGTCGTGGCTGGCGGCGGCCAGGAAGCGCGTCTTGGCCATGTCGGCCGCGGTTGCCCGGTCGCGCTCATGCTCGAGCTGGCCGATCAGGGCGAGATTCTCGAAGCGCAGCTTCACCCCGGTCAGCAGGGTGTGATACGTGACGCGGCTGAAATAGCTGTTCACGACGACCAGGGCGACCCCGAATGCTGCGTAAACGTTGTAGATAGGCTCCGGCCGCATCGCGCAATGGACGATGAACGGGCCGCTCATCAGCAAGACCATGCCGACGTAGATGCGTGGCTGCGCGGACAGCGCCGGCACGGCGCCGCACGTCATGCCGGCCAGGACGATGCAGGCGAAAGCCGTCCACTCGGCGCCCGGCGGGAACAGCGCGGTCGAGCCGACCCATCCCCACAACGCCGCCGATACCCATGACATCGCTGCGAAGCGGTTAGCCCAGGCGCGCGGCGTGGCGCTGGACTCATGCCGATAGAACACCGTCGAGAGCAGAATGCGCGCAAGCGTGACGGCATAGACCATCGCCATCCACCACAGCAGCGGCCCGATGTATGCGCTGTGGCGCAGCGCGTACACGATGGCCACCGGAATCACGAAGTTGGCGAACAGGACCCCATGCGACTGTCGATACAGCAGTCGCACCATGGCGGACTGGATGTCGCCACTGGGCTGGCTCATGAGGATTCCGGAAGGGCGCAGGCAAACAAGGCCGTGTGACGGCCGACGCCCCTTTATAGCATCGAACCTTTTACGCCGTGCCGATAACGGCGCCCGCGCGCGCGGACTGATTCCTCCCCGCAACACCCCCACGTTGGCGGGGCGGCGGGTTTAACGCAACTGCCATCTAGCGGGGAGCTGAGGCTGAGTGGGCGGAGGTGGCAGGCTAGCCGRGCCGCCCGGGTTCCACCTCGATGCCGAGCTGCCCGGCCATCTCTTCGACCAGGGCCTGCAGCCGCGCCACCTTGTCGGCCAGCTCGCGCTGGCTGATGCGCAGCGCTTCGAGTTCCGAAGACGAGCCGCCTTCCGGCGCCGACGCCCCGCGCGGCGCCGCCAGGTCTGCCACGCTGACCTCGCCGCAGAGCAGATGCATCCAGCGGCTCTCCCGCTCGCCCGGGGCGCGCGGCAGGCGGATAACGAGGGCCGGATTGCGCTCGGCGAGTTCATCGAGAAAGCCCTCCACGGACGAGATATCCGCGAAGGCGTGCAGGCGCGCCGTGTTGAGGCGCAGCTCCGCCGCCGTCTGCGGGCCGCGCAGCAGGAGCGTGGACAGCAGCGCCGCCGACTGGCTCGGCACGCCAAGCACCTTGGCCATGTTCTGCTCGAAGCGCGGCACCCGGCTGCTGCTGCCCTCGAACACCAGACTCAGCGACTTCAGGCCGTCGATGGCCGTCAGGATCTCGTCCTCCGACACGCTCATCACCGGCGACCGCGCGGTCTTCTGGTTGCAGCCCGACGCCAGCGCATTGAGCGAGAGCGGATAGGTGTCSGGCACGGTGTACTGCTTCTCCAGCAGCACAGCGACCACGCGGCCTTCCAGCGCCGTCAGCGCGCGCAGCGGCGGCCGCGCCGGGATTTCTGTATTGGCATTCATCGATGACATCAAGGTGAGGGGCGTGATCACGCGAAGGCGCCCATTGGATCGCAAGCGCGGGGACGATGCAACTGCCGCCCGCGCGGCGCATCAAGCCATCAAGGCAGGATCACCTCCGCGGAGAGTCCGCCGCCTTCGCGATTGCGCAGCGCCAGCTTGCCGCCGAGCGCCTGCGCCAGTTGCTGCGCGATGGCCAGCCCCAGCCCGCTACCGCCGGTATCGCGGTTCCGCGAGGCCTCCACGCGATAGAACGGCTGGAGCACSGCATCGAGCTGTTCCTCCGGGATGCCGGCGCCGCGATCCATCACCATCAGCCGCAGGGCGCCATCGGCGTCGCGCCGGGCGACGATCTCGGCCGCGCCGCCRAACTTCAGGGCGTTGTCGATCAGGTTGGTCAGGATGCGCCGCAGGGCATGCGGGCGCGTGACGATCGCCCCGCCCACGCATTCCTCCATGGTCACGGCCTTGCCAGTGTCCTGATAGTCGTAGACCAGGCTTTCCAGGAACGAGCCGATGTCGATACGCGTATCGGCCTCGCCATCGACGTGCGTGCTGCGCGCATAGGCCAGCCCCTCGCGCACGAGCCGCTCGATCTCGGACAGGTCGCTGATGAGCTTGTCCTTCTCGACAGACTCCTCGGCCATCTCGGCACGCAGCTTCATGCGCGTGATGGGGGTCTGCAGATCGTGGGAGATGGCCGCGAGAATGCGCACGCGCTCCTCCACGAAATGGGCGATGCGGTCGCGCATGGCGTTGAACGCCACCGCCGCGTGGGCCACCTCGCTCGGGCCGGTCTCGCTCATGCGCGGCGTGGTCTGGTTCGGGTCGAGCGTGTTCGCCGCATCGGCCAGCGTCGCCAGCGGCCGGATGGCCTGCCGCACCGCAAACCAGCTGCACAGCACCAGCAGCGCGAGTTGCGCCACCATCACATAGGGCAGCCAATGCGCCAGCGGTGCCATGGCAGGATGGACGTCGATAGTCAGCGGGCTGCCGTCGCTCAGTGTCAGGTGCGCCTGCAGGCGCTTGCCGTCGCCCGGAATCATCTCGACCCGGACCGGGAAGCGCTGGCCGGCCGCCTCCTCGATCTTGTTGGCGATGTCCTTGGCGCGCATGGTCATGTCGGGCACGCCCGGCAGGCCMGGGCCGAGGACGTAGCGGTACGTCGGCCGGTCCAGCCGGTGGATCCAGTCCGGGCGCTCGGCGGCGGGCAGGCGGTCGAGAATGGCGATGGAAGTGGCCACTTCGTTTTCCAGCGTGCCCAGCATGACCGTGCGCGCGGTGACGTAGCGTTCCATGAACAGCACCGTGAACGACATCGCATAGGCGATGACCAGCCCCGCCAGCAGGATCAGGAACAGCCGTGCGCTCAGGGTGCCGGGCCACCAGCGCACCCGCGACTGCGGCGCTACCAGGGCGGCCGTGGTCATTCGCGTGCCTCGGTGATCTCGACGGGCATCGCCAGCACGTAGCCCTCGCTGCGCACCGTCTTGATGTAGATCGGCTCGCGGGCGTGATCGCCCAGCCGCTGGCGCAGGCGGCTGACCAGCAGGTCGATCGAGCGGTCGAACAGCTCGGCGTCACGGCCCTGCGTCAGGTTCAGCAGCTGGTCACGGTTCAGCACGCGCTGCGGATGGTCGACGAACACGCGCAACAGCCGGTACTCGGCGCCGCTCAGGGCCACGACAGTGCCGTCCTTGTCCAGCAGATGGCGGGCGGTGGTGTCGAGACGCCAGTCGCCGAAAGTGAGCAGCCGGCCCGCCTCGGACACCTGGAGATTGGGCGGAAGCATCCGGGTGCGCCGCAGCACCGCCTTGATCCGCGCCATCAGCTCGCGCGCGGCGAACGGCTTGGCGAGGTAGTCGTCGGCGCCCATTTCGAGGCCGATGATCCGGTCTGTCTCATCGCTGCGGGCGGTCAGCATCAGGATCGGGGTGCTCTTGTGCTTCCCGGCGCGCAGTTCGCGGCACAGCGTCAGGCCGTCGTCGCCGGGCATCATGATGTCCAGCACGATCAGGTCGACGACGTTCGACTCCAGGAAGGTCCGCATGTGGCGGCCGTCCGGCGCAATGGTCACCCGCAGCCCGTTACGGGTCAGGTAGGTGGACACCAGCTCGCGGATTTCGCGGTCGTCGTCAACAACAAGGATATGGTCGATATGGGCGTCCATCTGGCGGCGCTCTTGGTAGATTTCAGTGGCGATGAGCGGAGTTTGCCCGCTCTGGCGATTGGTTGCACTTCCCTTTGTATGCCAGTGTATCTGGCCAAGCCGGGCAGACAATACCTTACCTGGCGGCCGGCGGGCGATACATCCGGTACACGCGCACGGTGTCTGATAGCGACCATACACCACCCGAACGGAGCGCACTGCCATGACCACCCCCTCTTCCTTCACGCGCCGCACCTTTGGCGCCATGGCGCTGGCGGCGCTTGCCGCCGTCGGCGTCAGCCTGGCCAACGGCCAGTTTCCCGGCCTGAGCGACGCCCGCGCCGCCCGCACGGACGCCCCGGCGCCCCCCCTGGACGGCGCGACGACCTGGCTCAACTCGCCTCCGCTGAACATGGCGCAACTGCGCGGCCGGGTCGTGCTGATCGATTTCTGGACCTATTCGTGCATCAACTGCATCAATACGCTGCCGTACGTGCGCAGCTGGGCCGAGAAGTACAAGGACCAGGGGCTGACCGTGATCGGCGTGCATACGCCCGAGTTTCCGTTCGAAAAGGACGTGGGTAACGTCCGCGACGCGCTGAAGCGGTTCAAGCTCACCTACCCCATCGCCATCGACAACGACTACAAGATCTGGCGCGCCTTCCAGAACAACTACTGGCCGGCGCTGTACTTCATCGACGCGAACGGGCGCATCCGGCACTACCACGTGGGCGAAGGGGACTACGAGAAGTCCGAGCAGATCATCCAGACGCTGCTGAAGGAAGCCAAGGCTGGCGCGGCAGCGGCGCCAGTACCGGCAGCGGCAGCGGCACCGGCGCAGTAACCCGACGGCCAATCCAAGGAGATTCAGCATGAAGCTTTACGCGAACGAGATTTCGTCGGCCACATCGCGCGTGCGTATCGCGCTGGCCATGAAGGGGGTGCAGGTCGAGRTGGTCACCGTCGGCATCCTGGGCGACGGTGCCGAGAACCGGCAGGCGGACTACCTCGGCATCAATCCACAAGGACTGGTGCCGGCGCTGCAGACCGACGAAGGCGAGTTGCTGACCCAGTCGCTGGCCATCGTGGAGTACCTCGACGAGCGCTTCCCGCTGCCACCGCTGCTGCCCAAGGACGGCGCGGGCCGCGCCTTCTCCCGCTCGATCGCCCTGGCCATCGCCAGCGAAATCCACGCGCTGGTGCCACCGCGCGTGGCGGCCTACCTCGGCAAGATGCCCGGGATGGGCGCGACGGGCGTGGTGACGTGGAACCGCCACTGGATCCTGGAAGGCCTGACCGCCGTGGAAGCCCGCCTCGCCGCCCGCCGCACCGGCCCCTACGTGGCCGGCAACACGCCGACAATCGCCGACATCTTCCTCTTCCCCCAAGCGATCAACGCGGAGCGCGCGGGCATCGAACTGGAGCAATGGCCACACATCGCCGAAATCGTGGATCGGCTGCGGGACGTGAAGGCGTTTGCGGAGAACGCACCGGCGGCGCGGCGGTAGCGGGAGATGGCTAGGGGACCGGGGCGTTCCGGGAAGCTCCCGCCCCCGCATAACAAAGCGCGAAAACATTCGTTCGCATCGTCGGGGGCACGGCGTAGGGTCTTGGACTGTTGGCCAGTCCGGCCTTGTTCGAACGGATTCCGATGACCGCTTCCCGTCGCCAGTTCCTGCGCTATGGCGCCATGCTTGCCGCCGCTCCTGTGCTGATTTCCACCGCGCGTGGGCAGTCGCGCCCTGTCCTCAAGGCGGGGGACCAGAAGGGYGGCCTGCGGGCGCTGCTCGAATCCGCCGATGCRCTCAAGGGCATTGGCTACGATATCCAGTGGACGGAGTTCCCGGCCGCCGCGCCGCTGGCGGAGGCGCTCAATGCGGGGGCGGTCGATTGCGGGCCGATTGGCGATGCGCCGGCGATCTTCGCACTCGCGGCGGGGACGCGGATCAAGCTGATTGGCGCCAACCGGTCGGACCCTTATGGCACCGCCATCCTCGTGCGGCCCGATTCACCGCTGAAGACCGCGGCTGACCTCAAAGGCAAGAGCATCGGCACRAACCGGGGTTCGATTGGCCATTTCGTGACGCTGAAGGCATTGGCGTCAGCCGGATTGAAACCCGAGGACGCCAACATCCGCTTCCTCCCTCCAGCCGATACCAAGCTCGCGCTGACCAATGGCTCCGTCGATGCGTGGGCGACCTGGGAACCGTACACGGCCATGGCGGAGACCAGCGGCCATGCCCGGGTACTCGTCAGCGGGCGTGGCCTGTGGTCGGGGCTCAGCTATCTCGCCGCCACCGACGCGGCGCTCGCTGCCAAGCGCGCGGTCCTGGCCGATTTCCTCCAGCGCGTGGTGCGCGCCCAGGTCTGGTCCTATGAACACGCGGCGGAGTTCTCCGCCACGCTGGCGCGCATCATCGGCATCTCGCCGGAGGCGGCGCGGCTGCAGTTCGAGCGACGCCATACGACATGGCAGCCGATCGATGCCAGCCTCGTCGCCATCCAGCAGCAGACCGCCGACTTCTACCTCAAATCCGGATTGCTGAAGCAGCGGCTCGAAGTGGCATCGACGTTCGACACCC
This sequence comes from Cupriavidus sp. KB_39, assembly GCF_052114485.1. Classification (NCBI taxonomy): domain Bacteria; kingdom Pseudomonadati; phylum Pseudomonadota; class Betaproteobacteria; order Burkholderiales; family Burkholderiaceae; genus Cupriavidus; species Cupriavidus sp. KB_39. The sequence continues at coordinate 83,745 of NZ_JBFREV010000017.1, read as the reverse complement.
GCTTCGGACTGCCCGCCTGACAGCGATCCGGGGCAGCGCCCTACTTCGTCGGCCGCTTGGCGAGCAAGGGCTCGCTCACGCCTTCCACGCCGACCAGCCCGAGCACCGTGGTGAGTGCCCACTGCGCACCCTCATGGGCATTGGTCGGATCGAACCATTCGTCGCGCGAGTGGGAACCGCCCGACTTGCCGCCGCTGCCGAGGATAACCGCCGGAATGCCGAGCGACATCGGCACATTGGCATCGGTGCTGCCGCCGCGCAGGCTGGGCGCTTCCTTGCTGTTAGCCTTGATCACGCGCACGGCCGACTGCACGATGACCGAGTCCGTGGCGGTCTGGCCTGCCGGCCGGTCGCCGATCTGCTTTGCCTGGAAGGTGATCTCATTGCCCTTGGTGGGCGACCAGCGGCCGTTCTCGTCAGCCACACCCGATGCGATGGCGGACATGATGTGCTTCTCGGTTTCGAGCAGGGCCGGCGTGCCGTTGGAGCGGATGTCGATGGCCATCTTGGCRTCTCCGGCAATGGCGTTGACCGATGTGCCACCCCCCACCGTGCCGACCGTGAACGTGGTCTTGGGGTCCGTCGGCGTGCGGACATCGCTGACCTTGCCGATCGCGCGGCCCATCGCGTGGATGGCACTCGGCAGGCCGAACGCGCCGAAGCTATGGCCGCCCGGGCCACGGAACGTAATTTCGTAGCGATGGCTGCCGGTGCCTTGCGTCAGCACGCGCTCGCCGGTGCCCGGTTCGAGGCCGATCATGCCGTCGATATCGGGATGATCGCGGAACACTGCCTTCATGCCGCGCAGGTTGCCGAGTTCCTCCTCGCCGACGTTGCCCACGAACACGATGTCCCCCACCGTGCGGACGTTGTTCTCGTTGAGCACCTTGAGCCAGGACAGCAGCACGGCCAGGCCGCGCGTGTCATCGCCGATACCGGGCGCATAGAGCTTGCCGTCGCGCGATTTCACGGTGACGTCGGTGCCCTGCGGGAACACGGTGTCGAGGTGGGCGGAGATCAGCARCTTGGGCCCGTTGCCAGTGCCCTTGCGGATACCGATGGCATTGCCCTCGGCGTCGATGCGCGCATCGGTCAGCCCCAGCGCCTTCAGGCGCGATACGAAATACTGCGCGCGCGCGGACTCCTTGAACGGCGGCGCGGGAATCTCCGTCATCGTCTTCAGTTCGGTCAGCGCGCGGGCGTCGTCTGCCTTCACGTCGTCGAGCAGCTTCTTCACCACCGGCGAGGCCTCGAGGCGCGTATAGGTGCTGTCAACCTGGGGCGAGACCTGCGGCACCGTCAGCGTTTGTGCGGAGGCGACCCCGGCGAAGGCCAGCGTGGCGAACGGGACGACGTGACGGGCGAAGACGGTACGGCAACGGGCTGGCATGGCGACAGTATCCTCTGGCAGTGATACGACACAAAAACCCGGCCCGGGACCTGCTCGGTACCGCGAAGCCGGGGAGCGATCACATTCTGCCAGCGAATGCGGCGATGTGCTCGCGGGACCGTCTCCAAAAACAAACGGGACAATCGCCCGACGCGATTGTCCCGTTGCATCCTGCCATGACCTGATGTGGCTTCAGAAGCCCAGGCTTGCCAGCAGATCGTCCACCTGCGACTGGTCCGACACCACGTCGGCCTTGCCCTCGGGGTTGATCTGCGGACCGTTCATCAGCGTGGGCGGAGCTTCCACGCGACGATCGGCCGGTACGTTGTCGATCAGTACCTGCAGCAGTTCCTGCTCCAGCGAGCGGATCATGTCCATCATCTTCTTGATGACCTGACCCGTCAGATCCTGGAAGTCCTGGGCCATCATGATCTCGAGCAGGTGGCTGCCCGTGGCCTTGGCCTTCTGCGGCACCTCGGTCAGGAACTCGCGCGTGTCGAGCACCARGGCCCGGGCATCGCCCAGTTCCACCGGCGTCTCGAACCACGCGTCCCAGCGCTTGTCCAGCGCGTTGGCGCGGGCTTCGAGGTCTTCCTGCAGCGGCTGCGCCAGTTCCACGGCCGTGAGCGTACGCTCGGCGGCCTGCTCGGTCATGGCGGCGATGTAGCTCAGGCGGTCGCGCGCGTCAGGAATGGCCTGTGCGGCCCGCTCGATTTCCTTGTCGAGCCCCAGCTCCCGCATGTTATCGCGCAGCATCCGCGTGAGGTTGCCGATGCGATGGATGATCTGATCGGCTGATTCATTGCTGAAAGTCTGAGTCGTCGACATGTCGTGCCCCTCTTACTGACCCAGCTTCTCGAAGATCTTGGTGATCTTCTCGTCCAGCGTCGCCGCGGTGAACGGCTTCACCACATAGCCATTGGCGCCAGCCTGCGCTGCAGCAATGATGTTTTCCTTCTTGGCCTCGGCGGTCACCATCAGCACCGGCGTCTTGGCGATCTCGGGAATCGCGCGGATCGACTGCAGCATGGTCAGGCCGTCCATGTTCGGCATGTTCCAGTCGGACACGACGAAATTGAAGCTGCCGTCCTTCACCTTCTCCAGGCCGGCGGCGCCGTCCTCGGCTTCTTCCACGTTGGTGAAACCGAGTTCCTTGAGCAGGTTACGGATGATCCGACGCATGGTCGGGAAGTCGTCGACCACGAGGATCTTGATGTTCTTGTCCACTATACGGCTCCAATACGGTTGTGGATAACAAATACGAAAACTGCGCCCGGCGCGTGCCCAGGGTCGGTGCCCTACACGCGCTGCGCCCGCGCACCGAAGGTGGCCAGGTGCGCCATGACGCGCTGGCTCATCGAATGCAAGGGCACTACTTCATGCACGCCGCCGGTGGCGATGGCCTCCTTCGGCATGCCAAACACGATGCAGGACTGCTCGTCCTGCGCAAGGTTGTAGGACCCGGCCTCGCGCATGCGCAGCATGCCGCGCGCGCCGTCCTTGCCCATCCCGGTCAGGATCACGCCCGTGACGTTCTTGCCGCCATGCACGGCGGCGGAGTCGAACAGCACGTCGACTGACGGGCGGTGCCGGTTCACCGGCGCTTCCTGCGACAGGTGCGCCACGTAGTTGGCGCCGCTGCGCGCCAGCAACAGGTGCGAGTCACCCGGCGCGATGTACGCATAGCCCGGCAGCACGCGCTCGCCGTGCTCGGCCTCCTTGACCGTGATGCGGCACAGGCCGTTCAGCCGTTGCGCGAACGACTTCGTGAAGCCGGCCGGCATATGCTGGACGATCATCACGGCCGGGCAGTCCGGCGGCAGCGGCATCAGGAATTCCTTGATGGCCTCGGTGCCGCCCGTGGACGCGCCCACGATGATCAGCTTTTCCGTCGACAGCAACGGCGTGCGCAGCAGCGGCGCCGGCGGGGCGCCTTCGGCCGCGCCCTCGGCGCGGGGGGCCCGCACCCGGGCGCGCGACGCCGCGCGGATCTTGTCGGCGATGGTGTCCGTGTACTCCATCAGCCCGTCGCGGATGCCCAGCTTGGGCTTGGTGACGAAATCCACCGCGCCCAGCTCCAGCGCGCGCATGGTGATTTCGGACCCGCGCTCGGTCAGCGACGACACCATCAGCACCGGCATGGGCCGCAGGCGCATCAGGCGCTCGAGGAAGTCGAGGCCGTCCATGCGCGGCATTTCCACGTCCAGCGTCAGCACGTCCGGGTTCAGGCGCTTGATGAGGTCGCGCGCCACCAGCGGGTCGGGGGCGGTGCCCACCACTTCCATGTCTGGCTGGCTGTTGATGATCTCGGTCATCAGGCTGCGGATAAGCGCGGAATCATCCACGCACAGCACCTTGATCTTCGCGGCGGTCATATCTGGTCTCTACGTCTCATTTTCAGGTCGGCACCCTTGCCGTGGCCTGCCGCGTGAACAATTCCACTGCGCCTCGTACGGGCGCCTTCGTGGAGGTGGAAATCGCGCGTGCCAGCGCACGCTCCTCGCGTTCCACGCCTACCGTATCGTCTTGTCGTGTCAGCCGGCGCACCAGCGCCAGGCCACTGCGCGGGAAATAACTCACCCGTCGCGCGTGCGGGCCACGCAGATCCTGCGCCGCCAGTCGAATCTCTTCGGTCTTCAGGTACTTCAATACAAAATCGGCATTCCGATCCCCAATATTGAGGGTCGTCATGTTCGCCAGCACCGCACCGCCGCCAAAAACCTTGGCTTCCAGGCGCTCGCGTCGGGCGCCCATCTTCAGGAGTTCATTGATCAGCACTTCCAGCGCGTAGCAGCCGTAGCGCATCGAGGCGGACAGCATGCGGTCCGGCCCGGCGTTCTCGTCGTCCGGCAGCATGAAATGGTTCATGCCGCCCACGCCCGCCACTTCGTCACGGATACAGGCGGCCACGCAAGAGCCGAGCACCGTGGTCAGCACCACGTCCTCGCCGCTCACGTAGTACTCGTTCGGCAGCAGCTTGATGGCCTGCTTGCCGAACTCGCGGTCGAAATACTTGCGCGTGGCAATGGCTTCCGGCATCTGGGGCGTACGCATCATGCACCTCCGCTGCCGCCCTTGCCGGCCAGTTCGTATACCGTCTGCCCACGCAGCTGGAACGCGCGCGTGACATACGAGAAATTCTCGGAATGGCCGGCGAACAGCAGGCCATTCGGCTTGAGCAACGGAGCAAACCGTTCCAGGATGCGGCCCTGGGTCGGCTTGTCGAAGTAGATCATCACGTTGCGGCAGAAGATGGCGTCGAACTTCTCGCGCAATCCCCATTCCGGCGCCAGCAGGTTCAGCGGCTCGAACGCGATCGTCGACGCCAGGTCCGGCTTGACCTTGACCGAGCCCGAACGTGCGCCGGTGCCCTTCAGGAAGAAGCGCTTCAGCCGTTCCTGCGAGAGCCGACCCACCTGCTCGGCCGTGTACACGCCGGCGCGGGCCTTGGCCAGCACCTGTGTGTCGATGTCGGTGGCCAGCACCGAACCGGCGCGGTCGCCGAGTGCCTCGGCCAGGGTGATGGCGATCGAGTACGGCTCCTCGCCCGTCGAGGCCGCCGCGCACCACACGCTGTAGGGCCGGCCAACCTTCTTGGCATGCTCGGCCAGCAGCGGGAAGTGGTGCGCCTCGCGGAAGAACGAGGTCAGGTTCGTGGTCAGCGCGTTGGTGAAGAACTCCCATTCCTGGGAGCGATCATCGGACTCGAGCAGGGCCAGGTAGCTGCCGAAATCGGCGAGCCCCAGCGAGCGCAGGCGCCGCGCGAGCCGGCTGTAGACCATCTCGCGCTTGTGACTGCCGAGCGAGATGCCCGCGCGCTTGTGAATCAGCGCGCGCACCTTCTCGAAATCATGCTCGGTGAGCAGGAAGTCACGCATGTCGTCGCGCAGCGGCGCCAGCACCGGCGCGGCGGGGGCGGCAACCGCGCCTGGCTTCCCGATGGCGCTGGAGGAAGAACGGAGCGGCGTCATGGTGTGTATCTTCGTGGAGTGCCGGGTCGCGGCGGGTAAATCTAATGAGACTTCGGGGGCGATCTGCCGGCTGGCCCGATCAGGCCAGTTCGGCTTCCACCAGCTCCATCTCGGAACTGGTCATCATGCGTTCGATATCGATCAGGATCAGCATGCGCCCTTCCACCGAGCCTAGGCCGGTCAGGTGCTCGTTCGACACCGACACGCCGAACTCCGGCGCCGGCTTGATATCGTCACCGGTCAGCGTGAGCACGTCCGAGACGCCATCCACCACGATGCCGACCACACGGCCCGCCACGTTGAGGATGATCACCACGGTCTGGTGGTCATAGCGCACGTTGCCGAGGTCGAACTTCAGGCGCAGGTCCACGATCGGGACGATCACGCCGCGCAGGTTGGTCACGCCCTTGATGAAGCCGGGGGCGTTCGCGATGCGGGTGACGGTCTCGTAACTGCGGATCTCCTGCACCTTCAGGATATCGATGCCGTATTCCTCGGTGCCGAGCGTGAAGACCAGGTATTCCTGGCCAGAGGCTTCGCCCGCCTGGGTATCGATGTGTCCGATGCCGGCCATGTCAGTGCTCCTTTGCTGTCGCTATGCTGTCAGTTACTGTGCAACCGCGTCCTGGCGGCGCACGCCGGTGCGCTGCAGCGCGCCCACGTCCACGATCAGCGCCACGCTGCCGTCGCCGAGGATCGTGGCGGCCGAGATGCAGGGCACCTTGCGATAGTTCGTTTCGAGGTTCTTCAGCACCACCTGGTGCTGGCCGATCAGCTGGTCCACCAGCAGCGCGAAGCGCTTGCCCTCGGCGGCCAGGATCACGGCGATGCCCTGCGTCGGCTCCTGCAGCGCGCCGGTCACGTTGAAGACCTTGTGCAGCTCCAGCAGCGGCAGGTATTCGCCACGCACGTTCATCACGCGCTCGCCGTTGGCGGCGGTGTGCACGTCCTCGGACTTCGGCTGCAGGGACTCCATCACGCAGTTCAGCGGCAGGATGAAGGTTTCCTCGCCCACGCGCACCGACATGCCGTCCAGAATCGCCAGCGTCAGCGGCAGCACGATGCGGGTGGTGGTGCCATTGCCCGGGCGCGACGCGATTTCCACGTGCCCGCCCATTTCCTGGATGTTCCGCTTGACCACGTCCATGCCCACGCCGCGGCCGGACACATCGGTGACCACCTCGGCCGTCGAGAAGCCCGGCGCGAAGATCAGCTGCCAGACTTCCTCGTCGCTGATGTTCTCGGACACCGGCAGGCCGTTCTGGATCGCCTTGGCCAGGATGCGCTCGCGGTTCAGGCCGCCACCGTCGTCGCTCACTTCGATGACGATGTTGCCGCCCGCGTGCTGCGCGGAGAGGATCAGCTGGCCCGTCGGCTCCTTGCCGGCGGCCACGCGCTTTTCGGGGGTCTCGATGCCGTGATCCAGGCTGTTACGGACCAGGTGGGTCAGCGGGTCGATGATCCGTTCGATGAGGCTCTTGTCGAGTTCCGTCGCCTTGCCGAACGTGACCAGGTCGATCTGCTTGCCGAGCTTGCTGGCCAGGTCGCGCACCAGGCGCGGGAAGCGCGAGAACACGTAGTCCATCGGCATCATGCGGATGGACATCACCGCTTCCTGCAGGTCACGCGCATTGCGCTCCAGCTGGCCCATGCCCGAGAACAGGCGGTCGAACAGCACCGGGTCCAGCGACGAAGCGGTCTGTGCCAGCATCGACTGCGTGATGACCAGTTCGCCCACGAGGTTGATGATCTGGTCGACCTTCTCGGTCGGCACGCGGATCGAGCCGGAATCCGGCGCGGCGGCGCCGGCGGCCGGCTTGGCCTTCTCTTTTTCTTTGTCCTTGGCAGGCGCGGCGGCGGCCGGCGCAGCGGCTACAGGTGCCGGCGCKGCCACCGGGGCCGGGGCGGGTGCTGCGGCGGCGGCCGGCGCAGCRCCAGCAGCCACGGTTTCTACGGTGATCTGCTTGTCGTCGATCACGAAGCAGCAGACCGCGATGATGTCGTCGGCGCTGCACTGGCTGTTCAGCCAGATGACGAGGTCGCCATCGGCTTCCTGCTGGCCGGTGATCTCGCCCAGGTTGGCGATTTCCTCGCGCAGCAGCGCCTGGTCGCCGGCCGATACCTTGAGCAGGCTGATCTTCAGGTTACCAGCGCCACCACCGGCAGCGGGTGCGGCGGCCACGGGGGCCGGAGCGGCAGCGGCCACCGGCGCATGGCCCGGCTCGCCGCCGGCTTCCTCGGCCAGCTGCTGCAGGACGGCGCAGATGCGCGCCAGCGTTTCCGGATCGGGTTCGGTGCCGTTGCGGTAGGCGTTGAGCTGATCTTGCAACACGTCCTTGGTTTCCAAAAAGGTGTCGATGATGACCCGGTTGAGGGCCAGTTCCCGCCGACGCGTACGGTCAAGCAGGTTCTCGAAAATATGGGTGGTCGCGGTCAGTGCCGCGAAGCCGAAGGTGGCGGCGCCGCCCTTGATGGAGTGCGCGGCACGGAAAATGGCGTTCAGCTCTTCCGAATCGGGGGACTCGATGTCCAGCCCGAGCAGCAGCTGCTCCATTTCCACGAGCAGTTCTTCCGCCTCTTCAAAGAAGGTCTGATAAAACTGCGTGATATCGATATCGACAGACATGACCGTCCTGACTCGCTAAATTGCTCTGGAAGATGTGCCGCCCTGTGACGGGCGGCACGCCTCATTCGATCTTGCCCTTGCCTGCAGCGCCGCTGCCGGACGGCCTGGCCGCCGGCGCGGATGCTGCCTGCGCCTGCTCCACCTGTGCCTGCAACTCCTCTGCGGCACGGCCCTTCTGCGCCTGCACGGACACTTCGGCCGCGCTCGCGTTTTCGGATTCGAACTGCGCCTGGGCCCGCTTGTTCAGCACCACGATGCTGATGCGGCGGTTCACCGGGGCCAGCACGTCTTTCTTCTCCAGCGGCATGGTGTCCGCCAGGCCCAGCACGCGCAGCACCTTGCCTTCCTGCATGCCGCCGGCAATCAGCTCCTGGCGGGAGGCGTTGGCACGGTCCGCCGACAGCTCCCAGTTGCTGTACGCGCGCTCGCCCATCATGTACGTGGCCGAGTCGGTGTGGCCGGACAGGCTCACCTTGTTCGGCATCTCGTTCAGCACCGGGCCGATCTCGCGCAGGATGGTGCGCATGTACGGCTCCACCGCGGCGCTGCCGGTGCGGAACATCGGCCGGTTCTGCGTATCCAGGATCTGGATGCGCAGCCCTTCGCTCGTGATGTCCAGCAGCAGCTGCGGACGGAACTGGCGCAGCACCGGGTTGTTCTCGATGATCTGTTCGAGACGGCCCTTCAGGGCGCGCAGGCGCTCGGTGTCCATCTGGTCGCGCCGGCGCTGGGCGTCGGACGGATCGTTGGTCTGCGCGCGCATCACCTCGCCGTCCTTGGCCTGCACGTCCTTGCCGCCGCCGGGAATGACGCTCTTCGACATGCTGCTCTTGTCGCCGCCGGCAATCGCCACCTTCAGCGGCGTGCGGAAGTACTCCGCTACGCCTTCCAGCGTCTTCGGCGAGACCGAGCTCAGCAGCCACATCACCATGAAGAAGGCCATCATCGCCGTCATGAAGTCGGCGTAGGCAATCTTCCAGCTGTGGTTGCCATGCGGCTTGGCGTGCGACTTGGCCTTGCGGATGATGATCGGACGCAGATCCTGGGCGCTGCTCATGACGTCTCTCCGGTCAGGTCAGGCTCTTGACTTCGCGGACGTGGTCATCGAGCTCGAGGAACGACGGCCGCACCGTGGAGTACAGGACCTTGCGGCCGAATTCCACCGCCACCAGCGGCGCGTAGCCATTGAGCGAGGCGAGCAGCGTGACCTTGATGCACTCGTACATCTTCACGCTCTCGGACACCTGGTGCTCCACGCGGGAGGCCAGCGGCGAGACGAAGCCGTACGCCAGCAGAATGCCGAGGAACGTGCCGACCATGGCGTGGGCCACGAGGGCGCCCAGCTCGGCCGGCGGCAGGTCTGCCGAGGCCAGTGCGTGCACCACGCCCATCACCGCGGCCACGATGCCGAAGGCCGGCAGGCCGTCGCCAACGCGCGACAGCGCATGGGCGGGAATCTCGGCCTCGTGGCGGTACGTTTCGATTTCGTGGTCCATGAGCGCCTCGATCTCGAAGGCGTTCATGTTGCCGTTGACCATCATGCGCAGATAGTCGGTGAGGAATTCCATCATCACCGCATCGGCCAGGATGCGCGGATACTGGCTGAACACGCTGCTGGCCGCCGGGTCGGCGATTTCCTTCTCGAGGAACAGGATGCCCTCGCGGCGGGCCTTGGAGAGCAGCACGTACAGCAGTGCCATGATGTCGAGGTACAACTCCTTGTTGTACTTCGAGCCACGCAGCAGCATCGGCATGGCCTTCATGGTGGCCTTGATGGCCTTGCCGCTGTTGGAGCTCACGAAGGCGCCCAAGGCGGCACCGCCGATAATGATGAGCTCCGCCGGTTGATAAAGCGCGCCCATGTGGCCGCCGGTGATGGCATAACCGCCCAGCACCGATGCCACCACGACGACATAGCCAATAACTACTAGCACGATCGGATCCCCGTCTGAAAAACACGCGTCAGGCACGCACGGGCATCCTGTAGGGGCGAGCGGGGTCACCGCTCACCCGTCCCGGGGAGCCCGATTGCCGCGCGGACGTCTGGCCCGATGGATCAGGCTTCAGTCTGCGTGGCTGCGGCGTCCTTCGAGAGCTTCTTCACTTTCCCAGCACGCGACGGCGGACGGCACAGGCTGCACACGAAGTTCGCGTGCGGCTCATAAGCGTGCGTGACGAACTGTCCGCCGCAACATGTGCACGAGGAAAGCTGCAGCATATTGCTCTCGAAAAACCGTACTAACGTCCAGGCACGGGTGAAACTTAAGACAATTTCGCCGCCCAGCAGCGAAACGTGCTCGAGGTACAGACGGTAAGCGGCCACTACTGCACGAATGCCCGACGTCTCGCCTTCCTGCACCATGAACTGGTACGCGGAGAAGAACAGGGACGAATGGATATTCGGCAGCCAGGTGGTGAACCAGTCTGTCGAGAACGGGAGCATGCCCTTGGGCGGCGAGGCGCCCCGCAGCTCCTTGTAGAGGCGGATCAACCGGTCGCGCGAGAGCGTAGTCTCGGCTTCCAGCACCTGCAGGCGCGCGCCCAGGCCAATCAGCTCGATGGCGAGCTGGGTCTGGTTCGCGTCCTGCAGGACGCTTTTCCGGTTAGGTGCCGGTGTGGCCGTAAAGCTGCGGGCCGGCTGGGCCTGTAGGAGCGCGGTCAATTGAGCGACTCCACAGGTTGCCGGGCCAGCAGGATAGCAGCGTGGATCTGCTGCATATCATGGCTCTTGGCCGTGTGGGTGAGCGTGGACAGCAGCGCATGATCGTCAAAGCGGAAACGGCACAGCACCATGTTCGATGCTGCCAGCTTGACGAGTTGCGCCGAGGTCAGTTTGGCAAGAATGTCGGCAATTTCCTTGCTGACGCCAAGCCTGAACATGGCTTCCACCTGGTTTTCGCGCACCAGTCTTTGCGCGAGCAGAAGATAGGCGAGATTGACCTCCCTGATCTCCTGGAGAACTTCACTGCTTTCCAATTTTTCCCCGCTACCAAAACCCTTCGACCGCTTGTCCGGCGCTTACCAGCTTCGTGTCCGTGAGGACCCTTGCCGGCGACCAGATCGTTTAGTGCGTGTTCGATGGGTACGACGTACTACGAAAGAACTTCGCCCGGTTACACCTTCTCTCAGAAACGTTACATCTGTTACAGAGTGTAAGTGAAACTGTTACGTTTATATCGGCAATCGGCCCGGAATGCCAATCCCTACTTGAGTTGGGGTCCAGCAAATGTCGCATGGAAAAGACATGGCCCGCCGAATTTGTAACACCAGCACACGCCTGCTTGTGGTTTACATCAAGCGTGCTCAAGCACGTAACGCATCGTGTACCAAACGGATACACGCCTTGTGCGGTGGACATGACATGGCCAAACAGCGCCCCGCAGATTCCACTATTGACGAACCATCGCGCCTTGGCTAAACACGCGCCGCAACCATGCGGCAAGCCGCGCGAAGACGTCGTCAGGCGCCTCGCGGAACAGCTGGGGTCGCGCACGCTCCACTTGCTCGAGCATGCGTGCGGCCTCATCGGCACTGACCGAGCCGTACTCCAACGCAAGGCCCAGCAGCGCGCGCATCTCGCCCACCTTGCTGCGGCCCAGCGCCTCGCTCTGCTCAGTCTGCAACGCGTACATGACGTCATACGCGCGTTGGCGAAGACTGTCGGATATCCGCCACGCCGGGGTGCGCATGCGTTCCTCCAGCGTGCGGATGTCGATGGCGGAGGCAGAAATCTGCGCGGCCAGCGCTTCGGTGAAGGCGGCGTCGGCGCCGGCCTCGGTGAGGATCTGCGTGGCCCACTCGCGCGCGTGCTCCACGCGCTGCTGCGGCGTCCAGTCGGGCTGGATGGCCAGGCCGAAGCCGAAGCGCTGCGCGTCGCGCATCAGCGCCGCCAGCGCGTTGGGGAGCTGCTTGTCGAAGACCTTCTTGGCCCAGCCGTACTCGCCGCTGGCCAGCAGCCGCATCACGGCGCGCTCGGTCAGCGGGCCGTCCTGCTGCATCAGCCGCGCCCGCAGGAAGTCATCGAACGCGGGCGGCACGAACTGCGGATCGATGCCGGTGGAAACTTTTACAAAGGCGTCGAAGTCCGCGCGCAGCCTTGCCGTGGCTTCGGCCGACAGCGACAGGTTGATATCGGTAGTCATGATGTCATCGCATGCAAGCGCGCCCCGGCGCAGCTTTTACAACGCTGCAGCCGGGGCGCACGGCGCGACCGGGCACGGCAATCAGAGCGGCGTGGCGCCGGTCAGAATGCGCTCCAGTCGCCGTTGTCGGATCCATTACCGGCCGCCGTGGCGGACGGACGCAACAGCTTCGGCTCGGTCGCTGCCGTGTCGTCGGCGGCTTCCGCTGCCGCCGCACCGGCACCGGCCACGACCAGCGCCGTGCCAGCGGCCTTGTTACGCGCGCCACGGGCCTTGGCACCCTTCAGCGCCGAGGTCACCGCCTTGACGCCGGGCCGGACCGCCGAACGCGCCGCAGGGGCGGCCGGCAGGCCAAGCGCGGGCGCCGACGGCGCCACATCGTCATGCGACAGCTTGTAGCCCGACACCGAATCCTGGAGCTTCGACGCCTGATCCTGCAGCGAGCCGGCCGCCGCAGCGGCCTGCTCCACGAGCGCCGCATTCTGCTGCGTCACCTCGTCCATCTGCGCCACGGCCTGGTTCACCTGTTCGATGCCCGAGCTTTGCTCGGCGGAGGCCGCGCTGATCTCGCCCATGATGTCGGTCACGCGCTTCACGGCCTGGACGATCTCGCCCATGGTCRTGCCCGCCTGGCCCACCAGCGCTGCGCCGTTGTCCACGCGCGCCACGGTGTCGCCGATCAGGCCCTTGATTTCCTTGGCCGCATTGGCGCTACGCTGCGCCAGGCTGCGCACCTCGCCAGCCACCACGGCAAAGCCGCGGCCCTGTTCGCCGGCACGCGCCGCTTCCACGGCGGCGTTCAGCGCCAGGATGTTGGTCTGGAAGGCGATGCCTTCGATCACGCCGATGATGTCGACGATCTTGCGCGAGGCCTCGTTGATCTCGTCCATCGTCTTCACCACGCGACCCACCACCTCGCCACCGCGCACGGCGGTCTCYGAGGCATTGGCGGCCAGCCCGCTGGCCTGACGCGCGTTGTCGGCGTTCTGGCGGACCGTGCTGGTCAGCTCTTCCATGCTCGATGCGGTTTCCTCGAGCGAGGCCGCCTGCTGCTCGGTACGCTGCGACAGGTCGTTGTTGCCGGCCGCGATCTCGCGCGATGCCGTGCCAATCGATTCCGCCGATTCCTTGAACTCGCGCACCATCGACGACAGCTGCTCCTGCATCTGGCTCATCGCCAGCAGCAGGCTGCCACGGTCGCCGTTGCGCAGCGCCACCTTGCCCGAGAAGTCGCCATCGGCGATCTGCGAGGCGATCGACGCTGCGTAATCGGGCTCCCCGCCCAGCTGCTTCGACAGCTGACGCGCCAGGAACCAGCCCAGCAGCACGGAAAGCGCCAGACCGCCGACCACCAGGATCAGCATCAGCACGCGCGAGCTGTTATAGACGCTGGTCGATTCGTCCATGTTGAGCTTGGCGCGCTCGTCGCGGCGCTTGACCATCTTGAACAGCACGTCTTCCAGCGCGCGGCTGTCCTTGAGCAGGTCCGCGCTCTCGGTGAACACGGTGGATTCGAACTGCGACGTGTCCAGCGGCTGCTTGCCGACCAGCGCCACGTACTTCTCCATGCGTTCACGGAAGGCCGGCACCAGCGTTTCATACTGCTTGACCATCGCCTGGCCTTCCGGCGAGGTGAACGAGTCCTTGGCGGCCTTCACGCGCGCTTCCATGGCGGCCAGCGATTTCTCGATGGTCTCGCGCTCGGTGGCGCGCTCGCCCATCGTCGAGGCGGACAGCAGCGCGATCTGCGAGCGGCTGGCGTAGACGAGGYTGATATTGCCGTCCTGCACGGCCTTCAGGGCCTGCAGATCGCTGTTGTAGATCTTGCCGGTCCATTCCGCCATGCGCCCCATATTGACAACGCCCAGCAGGCCGATGATGGCGCCGATCACGGAAACGACCAGGAAGCCGGCAATAAGCCTGGTCGTAACGCGCAGTTGATTGAACCACTGCATAGAACTACCCCCTTCTGTCAAAAAAGACCGGGATGGGCATCGGTTGCCGCCTCCCGCGTTGTTATCGCGGCCGCTAGGCCGCTCTTACCCCGTTCCTGGCGCCACGTTGTGCCCGCGGCGTCTTGACGTTCAGATACTTGCGTACCCGGCTCCGCTTCCCACTTCCGGCGCCGGCAAGCCCTTGCGCGGGCGCGCCGGCCGGACTTCGGCCTGCATGCTGACGCGGAAGGTGGATACCGACTCGCGCAACCGGTTGGCCTGTTCTTCCAGTGCGCCGGCCGCGGCAGCGGCCTGCTCCACCAGCGCAGCGTTCTGCTGCGTCACCTCGTCCATCTGCGCCACGGCCTGGTTCACCTGTTCGATGCCAGAACTCTGCTCCGCCGATGCCGAACTGATCTCGCCCATGATGTCGGTCACGCGGCGCACGGCCTGCACGATCTCGTCCATGGTCGCGCCTGCGTCGCTCACCTGCGCCGCGCCGTTCTCCACGCGCGCCACGGTGTCGCCGATCAGGCCCTTGATTTCCTTGGCCGCGTTGGCGCTGCGCTGCGCCAGGCTGCGCACCTCGCCCGCCACCACGGCAAACCCCCGACCCTGCTCCCCGGCCCGCGCCGCTTCCACGGCGGCATTCAGGGCCAGGATGTTGGTCTGGAAGGCGATGCCTTCGATCACGCCGATGATGTCGACGATCTTGCGCGAGGCTTCGTTGATCTCGTCCATCGTCTGCACCACGCGGCCCACGGCGTCACCGCCGCGCACGGCGGTGTCCGAGGCATTGGCGGCCAGTCCGGTCGCCTGGCGGGCGTTGTCCGCGTTCTGGCGGACCGTGCTGGTCAGCTGCTCCATGCTCGAGGCGGTCTCTTCGAGCGAGGCCGCCTGCTGCTCGGTACGCTGCGACAGGTCGTTGTTGCCGGCCGCCACCTCGTGCGTGGCCGTGGAAATGCTCGCCATGCCTTCGTGGATGTCGTGCACCACGGACAGCAGGCTGCGCTGCATCGTGCGCATGGCCCGCGCCAGCGCGCCGATTTCATCGTTCGATTCGTGGTCGAAGCCAGTGGTCAGGTCGCCCGCGCCCATGCGCAGGGCGAAGTCGAGCATCTCGCCGACCGGGCGCTCCACCCGCGTCACCAGCATCGAGCCCGCCGCGAACGAGGACAGCACGGCCAGCCCGAAGGCGCCCCACAGCCACGGCCACAGTTGCGCAGCGGCCTCCGGCGCGAGCCAGTGCGCGCCGCCCGCAGCCGCCAGGAACCAGACCAGTCCGGCCAGCTGGGCCCAGAGGATGCGGCGCTTGAGGTCCACGCGCGTCAGGCGGCCCAGCAGCCCGGCGAGGCCCGTGCGCACCACYGCGCCATCGCGAATCGCCAGCCCGCGCGCCCGGTTCTCCCGGAAGCGCTGGTACAGCGCGGCGGTGGCGTCGATCTGCTCCCGGCTGGCCATCGCCCGGACCGAGGTGTAGCCCACCACACGATCTGCCACGCGCGTGGGCGTGACGGTGGCCAGCACCCAGTAGTGGTCGCCGTCCTTGCGGCGGTTCTTGACCACGCCGGTCCAGGACTGGCCGGCCTCCAGGGCGCGCCAGAGATCGGCGAACGCTTCCGGCGGCATGTCGGGATGGCGCACGAGGTTATGCGCCGCGCCAAGCAGCTCCTCCGCCGTGAAGCCGCTGGTCTCGATGAACGCCCGGTTCGCGAACGTGATCCGTCCCTTGAGATCGGTTCGCGAAATCAGGTAGTCGTTCGGCGAGAGCAGGTGCTCGCGTTGGGTTACAGGCTGGTTGTTGCGCATGTCTCGTTGCTGCGTGAAAGCCGTGGGCGCCAGCGCGCTTTGTCAGGCGTACGCGCCGTGGGCCGGTGTGAAGTGGGGATCAGTGGCTGCTGGCCGCGGCGTCGATGGCGGCGAGGTCGTCGATGTTCATCAACTTCTCGATGTCCGCCAGGATCAGCATGCGGCCTTCGAGCGAGCCCAGCCCGCGGATGTATTCGGTGTCCACGCCGCCGGAAAGTGCCGGGGCGGGCTTGATCTGCGCCGGCGCCAGCGTCAGCACGTCTGACACGCCGTCAACCACGATGCCGGTGGTGCGTTGATGGAGATCAACGATGATCACCACGGTGTACTGGTCGTAGCTGACCTCGGCCTGATTGAACTTGATGCGCAGGTCGATGATGGGAACGATGATGCCGCGCAGGTTGATCACGCCCTTCAGATAGGCGGGCGCGTTGGCGATCTGCGTCACCGATTCGTAGCCGCGAATCTCCTGCACCTTCAGGATGTCGATGCCGTATTCTTCGCGACCGAGGCGGAACGCGAGGAATTCTTCACCCGCGCCGTCTGCCTTGTTGATGCTCGTATTCATGGTTGCCCCCGCTGGCTGGATGGGTCGAGGCCGGGGTTCCGTGCCCCTTGGCTTGTGGCGACCCGCGATTTGCGACCCACAATATGCGGCCAGAGGCAGCCGGCGCGCGCCGGACACCTGCTATGGCCCTCCAGTATTTACGGCAGCAAACGGGGTGAATGAAGGGCGACATGGCCCGCGACATTACCCCTCCGTGGGAGGGGTCGGCAGGTCCAGCAAGGCTTCCACCGACGCCATCAACTCTTCCGGATCGAACGGCTTGGCCAGGAAACCGGACGCGCCRGCCTCGCGGGCCTGATCGCGGATGCGGTCGTCGTGCTCGGTGGAAAGCATCAGGATCGGCACGCCGGCATAGTCCGGCAGCGCCCGCAGCGCGCGGATCAGCGCCAGGCCGTCCATGCCGGGCATCACCTGATCGGTCACCAGCATCCCGAAGCGCCCTTCCAGCGCCACCTCGTGGGCCTCCTTGCCGTCGGCGGCCTCCGTCACCGTGTAGCCGCCAGCCCGCAGGCAGGCGCCGATCATGCGGCGAAGGGAAGGCGAATCGTCGACGACGAGAATGCTCGGGAGGGACATGGGGGGACTCCGGGGTAAAAGTTGGTCCGCCTGCGTGCGTGCAAGAGGCGCGCGCGCCCAGGCTGCTGGCGACGGACGGGCCAGCCGTGTGCACGCGGTACGCGTGCCACTGCCTGTCTTCAGCATATCGACCCGTTCGTGCCCGGATTTGAGGMAACAACGCGTCGATTAGAGGAAAGCTTCTAATCCGGGGATCCCGGCGCGAGGTCAGGCGCGCAGCGGTTCAGCGCCGTGCAGGGTGTCGGCGAACGCCGACGGCTCCAGCGGCAGCGCCATCAGGAAGCCCTGCACTTCGTCGCAGCCCATGCCGTGCAGGATGTCCAGCTGCGAGTTCGACTCCACGCCCTCCGCCACCACCTTCATGCGCAGTTCGTGCGCCAGCGCCACCATGGAGCCGACGATCGCGCGGCCCTGCGGGTCCGTATCGAGCCCGCCGATCAGCGTCCGGTCGATCTTGAGCGTGCCTACGCGCAGCCGCTTCAGGTAACCCAGGCTTGAATAGCCGCTGCCGAAGTCGTCCAGCGCCACCTGAATGCCCAGCGCCTGCAGTTCCGCCAGCGTCTCCAGCGACTTGCCGATGTCCTTCATCGCCGCCGTCTCGGTAATCTCCAGCGTGATGGCCGAAGGCGGAATGTCGTGCTGGTGGATCTGTTCCAGCAGGTACTGCGGGAARTTCCGGCTCGCGAARCGCAACCCGGACACATTGATCGCCACCGGCACGATGGGCAGCCCGGCATCGTGCCACTGGCGCACCTGCGCGCAGACCGTGGCGATCACCCAGTCGTCGAGCTTGTCGATCTGGCCCGACTGCTCGGCCACCATGATGAATTCGGCCGGATTGACCGCGCCCAGCGTGGGATGGCGCCAGCGGCACAACGCCTCGGCGCCCACCACGCGGCGGGTCTTCACATCGAACTTGGGCTGGTACATCAGCCGCAGGCCGTCGTCCTGGATGGCCAGCCAGAGGTCGCGCCGGATCACGCGCATACGGCGCGCGCGCTCGCCGGCGGCGGAATTGAACACGCGCACCTGGTTGGAGCCGCTCTCGCGCGCCTCCGCCAGGCTCACGCGGGCGGCCTGCATCAGCGCCTCGGAGGTCTGCGCGTCGCGCGGATAGATGGCGATGCCGATATTCACGCCGATCTGCATCTGCAAGCCCCGCGCCGCCACGAACTCCGCCAGCGAGCCGAGCACGCGCGAGCCCAGTTCATGCGCCCGGCTGTGYTGCACCAGTGCCGGCACGCCCACGGCGAATTCGTCGCGCGCCAGTCGGGCCAGGAAGTCGTGCGGCTCCAGCGCGGCTTGCGCCAGCGCGCCGGCATCCTGGGCGAGGATGTCGTCGGCGCGCACCTCGAATACTTCGTCCACCTCGCGGAAATCGGCGATATGGATCAGCAGCACCGCGCAGCCGGTGTCGGAGAGCCGCGCATGGGCGATGGTCTGGTCGAGCCACCGCGCGAACGCGTTGCGGTCCGGGAGGTCGGTCGTCACGCTGTACTCGCCGACTGGTGCCTGTCCACGCGCGGCGGGCCGCACGGTCAGGCCGGGAATGCGCGACAGGCCGCGCCGCCCTGCCCGCTGCTCCTGGCGCGAGACCATGCCGGCAGGCAGTTCGTCGATGCCATCGCCCGCCAGAACCGGCTCGACGCCAGCCGGCAGCCAGCCGCGCGACTGCGCGCGGTGCACCGCAAACATCGCGGCGCAGAGCAGCGCCAACCCGCCGGCCAGCCAGGCCGGTGCGGGCAGCCCGGTCGCTTCCACGCAGGCGCGGGCGCTCAAGCCCGTGCCACCGCACACGCCTCCCAGGCGCGCGCCAGCCACGGCCACCAGGCCGGCGCCGGACGCCATCGCCAGCGCCACGGCCACACCCCAGCCGCGTCGGCCTTGGCGGAACCAATGGAAGATGGGTGGAATCACTTGCGCGACGATGGCCGTCGCCGCCAGCGTCGCCACGAACGTGGCGGCCATCTTCACGCCGTCATTGGCGGCGGTGAGCGTGCCGGAGGCGATGGCCACCCAGACCGGCATGCCGAGCGTGGCCTGCGACATCAATGCCGCCGACCACGTCAGGCTGCGCGCGGCCTTGCGGCCCGGCGTGCGGTCGCCCGATGCCGTGCGGCGCGCGCGCGCGGCGGCAAGGCCGAGCACGGACGCAAGCATCAGGAGGCTGTAAGTCGTGGCAGTCATGGGGGCGGCGCGTTTGTGGCGGGCACGGATGCCGGCATACCCTCGATGCGGGCCATCGGGCGGCCCGTATCACGGCATCGTGTCTCCGCCATGGGAACAGTCAAGCGCTTACTTCAAACGATGATTGGGCGATCAGAACGCGGCCCAGTCGTCGTCCGCGCGCGAGGCAGGGGCCGCCCCCGACGCCGACAACTGCGGGCGCACCAGCTGCGACTCGCGTGACTTGCGCACCACCGGCGGCCGTGCGCTGGCGGGGCGGGCGGCAGCGCGTGCCGGGCCCGACGCGGGCGACGACATGGCCAGCTTCGGCGCGGCATGCACCGGGGCCGGCGCGGCGGCGCGACGACCGTCCTCGCCACCCAGCGTGAACACCGACACCACGTTCTTGAGCTTCTGCGCCTGTTCCTCGAGCGCACCGGCGGCAGCCGCCGCTTCCTCGACCAGCGCCGCGTTCTGCTGCGTCACCTGGTCCATCTGGTTCACCGCCTGATTCACCTGCTCGATGCCGGTGGTCTGCTCCTGCGACGCCGCGCCGATCTCGTTCATGATGTCCGTCACGCGACGCACSGCCTGGACGATCTCGCCCATGGTCTGGCCGGCCTCGGCCACCAGACGCGTACCGCTTTCCACGCGCTGGCCCGATTCGCCGATCAGCGTCTCGATTTCCTTGGCGGCGTTGGCGCTGCGCTGCGCCAGGCTGCGCACCTCGCCGGCCACCACGGCAAAGCCACGGCCCTGTTCACCGGCCCGCGCCGCTTCCACGGCGGCATTCAGCGCCAGGATGTTGGTCTGGAAGGCGATGCCTTCAATCACGCCGATGATCTCGACCACCTTGCGCGAGGCGCCGTTGATCTCGTTCATCGTATCCACCACGCGGCCCACCACGTCGCCACCCTTCATGGCGATCTGCGACGCCTCGCCAGCCAGCACGCCAGCCTGGCGCGCGTTGTCGGCGTTCTGGCGCACCACCGTGGTCAGTTCCTCCATGCTCGCCGCGGTCTGCTCCAGCGACGACGCCTGTTCCTCGGTGCGCTGCGACAGGTCGGTGTTGCCGGCGGCAATCTGCTGCGTGGCCGAGGCAATCGAATCGGTACCGCCGCGCACTTCGGCGACGATGCCCGACAGGCTCTCCTGCATCTTCGCCAGCGCCTGCATCATCCGGCCGATCTCGTTCTTCGACATGCTGACGATGCGCGAGGTCAGGTCACCGCGCGCCATGCGCTCGAACACGTCGAGCGCTTCCTCCACCGGGCGCACGATCGCACGTTGCAGCATCACGGCCGCCAGGATGGCAACGACGGTTCCGGCCACAATCAGGACGATCGACAACAGGCGAATGCTCTCAAAACGGGCCTGGGCGCCTTCGAAGCTGCCCTTGGCCACGTTCATCTGGAATTTCTCGAGCTTCTCGTGGGCCGTGGCCATCGTGCGCTGGAGGTCGGGCAGCACGTCGCGGGCCAGGCGCAGGGACTCTTCGCGGTTACCGGCGACCAGCGCCTGCTGGAGCGGCGTCACGCCCTTCTCGAAGAAAGCCTGGCGCGCGACGCCCAGCGGGGTGGCGAGCGCCTTTTCCTCATCGCCCTGGGGCAGCGCCGAATAGCGCTTCCAGCCGGCGTTGGACGACTCGACGAAGATCATGGAGCGGTCCACGTTCTTCTTCATGTCGTCGCTTTCGCTGCCGGGCATGACGCCACGGTCCAGCGCCAGGCGCACGCGGGTGGTGCCCAGCATCGCCTCGCTCAGCGCAAGCGCCGAGGCAAGCTGGTTCGAATAGGTTTCCTTCAGCGCATCATTGGTTTGCGAGATGCCATGCAGCCCGGCCCCGCCCACCAGCAGCAGGATGGCGGTGAGCACGACCATGGCGCCCCGCAAAAGGGTCTTGATCTGAATATCGTTGTGAAAGGACATGATTCGCTGAATGAATAGGAGGAAACCCGGCGCCCTCCCGGCACCGGTCCGGCAGGCGGACACCCCTGGCAGCCTGCTCAAGACACGATAACGGCGCGGTCTCAACCATCCTTGAGGCAACCGGCAAATCGAATTCACTGTGCGGATAAGGCACCCGAGGCAAATGCGCAAAATGCGGTGGCATACACCGCACATATGCCCCGGATGCACTGCACAAAACGGCCGACTCAAACAGGCGAATCGTCTCAAATGCGGCAGAATCCGAAACGCGTCGGCAGGCCAGTTCAGCGTCCGCCGAATATCGCGCCGTTTTGCATCTACGGGCCGCGCGCTGCCGTGCCGAATCGATGGTTATCCTGACCACCCGGGTATTCGCGCTGGCGTTACTCGATTGCCCCGGCAAATGCCGGCGGCGACAGCCCTCCCTGATAAAAGTTCAGGAGATTAAGTGATTTGAGACTTTTCGCAAATTGGCCCCTGGCGCGGAAAARGGATTTGCAGGGCGGGGTGCAGCGGTTATAATGCCCTCGACAATTCGCGGACCCATCTATAAATAGAGGCTTGGAAATGGCGACCTATCAGGAAATCGTTCAGAAAATCAGCGAACTGCAGAAGCAGGCGGAAGAGATCAAGTCGCGCGAGCAGGCGACTGTGATTGCCGATATTCGCGAAAAAATCGAACAATATGGCCTGACCGCCGACGATCTCGGATTTGGCAGCGGCAAGGCCGTGGCCAGCAAGAAGGCCGCGCGCAAGGTGCCGGTGCGCTATCGCGACAGCGCCGGCAATACCTGGACCGGCCGCGGCAAGCGCCCGGGCTGGCTGACCCAGGCCCTGGCCAACGGCAAAACGGTGGAAGATTTCCTGATCCGCTGATCGCCGCGTCACCGCACCAATAAAAAACCGGGCCTTGGCCCGGTTTTTTATTGCGCGTCGGTTATCCCGCTGCCGCAGAAACGGGTACGCACCCCGTCATCGCTCAGCCGGCAAACCCGTTCGGATTCATTGACTGCCAGCGCCACGAGTCCTCACACATGCGGTCGATGTCATGCTGGGCGCGCCAGCCAAGCAGCTCCTGGGCAAGCGCCGGATCGGCATAGCAGGAAGCGATATCGCCGGGCCGCCGCGCCACGATTTCATAAGGAACAGGCCGGCCGCTCGCACGTTCGTAAGCCTTCACCACCTCCAGGACGCTGTAGCCACGGCCGGTGCCAAGGTTCACGGTCATGCCGCGCGGCTGCTCGCGCAAGTATTTCAGCGCAGCCACATGGCCGTCGGCCAGGTCGCAGACGTGGATATAGTCGCGCACGCCGGTGCCATCCACGGTGGGGTAGTCGCCGCCATAGACGCTCAGTTTCTGCCGGCGCCCGCCCGCCACCTGGGCCACATACGGCATCAGGTTGTTGGGAATGCCGCCCGGGTCCTCGCCAATCAGCCCGCTGTCATGGGCACCAACCGGATTGAAATACCGGAGATATCCGATTCGCCAACTCGCATCCGAAATCTCGATATCGCGCAGAATCTGCTCGCCCATCAGCTTGGTCTGGCCGTACGGATTGGTCGCGGACAGCGGAAAATCCTCGAGGATCGGCACGGCATGMGGATTCCCGTAAACCGTGGCCGACGAACTGAATACCAGTTGTTTCACGTTGGCCGACTGCATCGCGGCGCAAAGCGTCAACAATCCGTTGAGA
Organism: Cupriavidus sp. KB_39; assembly: GCF_052114485.1. Taxonomy (NCBI): domain Bacteria; kingdom Pseudomonadati; phylum Pseudomonadota; class Betaproteobacteria; order Burkholderiales; family Burkholderiaceae; genus Cupriavidus; species Cupriavidus sp. KB_39. The sequence continues at coordinate 60,940 of NZ_JBFREV010000017.1, read as the reverse complement.
TTGTTGCTGTAATACTCGATCGGCTGGCTCACCGACTCGCCCACCGCCTTCAACGCGGCAAAATGGATCGCACCGGAAATCTTGTGTTCGGCGAACAGCTTGTCCAGCAGCGCGCGGTCACGCACGTCGCCTTCGACGAAATTGGGCGTCGCGCCAGTAATCTGCGTCAGGCGATCGACAACTGCACGGTTGCTGTTACAGAGATTATCGATACCGACAACGTTGTAGCCTGCTTCGTGCAGTGCCACCCAAGTGTGGGAAGCAATATAGCCGGTGGCACCGGTCAGCAGTAAGGTCTCAGCCATGGAAAGGATCAGGGTCAGAAATAGGAATTCGGGGGCGATGCCAMGCGCCGGATCGGGCGCATTTGCGCGGGGCGCTCATCATAGCCGGCGCGGGTTACGCCCAACATATCACGGCTGCGTCACAGCGCCATCGTCAAGACGGCTGAGGCGCGGCGGACCGGGTCGGCGGCAGGYCGGCACGTGCCTGCCACGCCTCATAGGCGGCGTGCAGCCGCCAGCCGGACTCCAGATCGCGCATGCCGAGCACCTGGGCCACCTTGGCCGGTGCAGTACCGGCATCGAAGTGCATCGCACCGCACGTATTGCGCAGCGTCTGCGGCGACGCCCGCTCGCGCCGCCCGGCCAGCACGCCGGCCTCTTCTAATAGAAGCTCCACGCGACGGTAGATCGAAGCCGCATGCATCGGCCGGCCATTGGCCATCGCCGGGAAGACCAGTTCGCCGAGCGTGCCGGCGGCCGCGCGCAGCGCCAGCCAGTGGCGCAGCGGCACCTCGGCGAACGGGAACAGCGGCACGGTATAGGCGCGGCCGTTGTCCGGGCGCACCATGCGCAGGGCCAGCGCGGCGCCCTCTCCACCATCGCCAGCCCCTTCCTCCAAGCCGTCGATGGTTTCCACRCGCAGCGCGCGCACCTCTGCCACCTTCAGGCCGCCACCCAGCAGCACGGCGATCAGCGCCACGTCGCGCGCGCGCTTCCACTGCGTAGGCGAAATGCCGCGCGACAGGTCCGGCCGCTCGAGCCCATCGGGCGACAGCACGCGCGCCACCAGCAGATCGCGCTCGCCCGGCAGCAGGAAKGCCGTGGGGTCGTTATCCCCCTCCGTCAGATGATTCTTCACCGCCTGACTCGCGGGATTGTGCAAGTTCTGTTGCMGCAGCGAGAGATGGTGGAACACGCGCTCGATCAGCCGCGCATAACGATAACGATGGCGCTTGTGCAGGTCCTGGGCATCGAGAAACGCGCCGATCTGCCCCGCCGACCACGTCAGCGGCGGCAARCCCTGCTCGCCGGACCAGCGCAGCAGCTTGCCCCACATCGCCCGATAGACGACGGCGGTGCCGTGCCGGAAACCRTGGCTGGCCAGCCAGCCATCGAACGCGCGCTCGGGTTGACGGCGCCAGGCGTCGAGGTCGGCATCGAACAGGGCATCGGGCTGCGGGTCGGCCCCGGAAAGCGTGGTCAAGAGTGCTCCTGGATGACGCGCCGCGAAAAACGGCGATGCGTGCATTGTAGACAACCCGGCACACGAAGCTGCCTGCCGCTTGCAAAACGCCTCCGCGTCGTGATACCTTGCCACTCACTATGCAACCAGTTGCATAGAGCAGATTCCACTACGACTTTCGACGTGATCGGAGGAGACCCGATGCGAAACCTCTCACTCGCGCCCGCCGCGGCGCAATCGCTGGACACGTGGCACACGATGATCGCCACCCACAATATGGACGCGCTCGATAGCGTCGTCGCCGACGAAGTGGTGTTTCGTTCACCCGTGGCGCACACGCCCTACCCRGGCCGCGCCGCCATCCAGCTGGTGCTGACCACGGTGAACGAGGTCTTCGAGGACTTCCGCTACCACCGCAGCTTCGTCGGCGACGACCAGGCGAGCGTGGTGCTCGAATTCAGTGCCAATGTGGCCGRCAAGGCGCTGAAGGGCATCGACATGATCCGTTTCGATGCCACCGGCAAGATCGTCGAATTCGAAGTCATGGTGCGCCCGCTGAGCGCATTGCAGGCGCTGGGCGAGGCCATGGGCGCCCGCCTCGGCGCCCAGAAACACATCTTGCGGGGCGCCTGAGCGACTCGTATTTCCACGCCCCATCTATTAGAGATCAGAGGAATCCCATCATGGCCCTTCCCGCCCTGCTCCAGAACCTGTCACTGCCGGCCGTCTGCTCGCCGCTGTTCATCATTTCCAATCCCGACCTCGTGATCGCCCAGTGCAAGGCCGGCGTGGTCGGCTCGTTCCCGGCGCTGAACGCACGCCCGGCCGAGAAGCTCGAGGTATGGCTGGACCGCATCACCACGGATCTGGCCGAGCACGACGCCAGGCACCCGGACCGTCCGTCCGCCCCGTTCGCGGTGAACCAGATCGTGCACAAGTCCAACGACCGCCTGGAGCACGACCTGGAACTGTGCGTGCGCTACAAGGTGCCCATCGTCATCACCTCGCTCGGCGCGCGCAAGGAAGTCAATGACGCCGTGCATTCCTACGGCGGCATCGTGCTGCATGACGTCATCAACAACACCTTCGCGCGCAAGGCGATCGAGAAGGGCGCGGACGGGCTGGTCGCCGTGGCGGCCGGCGCGGGCGGCCATGCCGGCACACTGTCGCCGTTCGCGCTGCTGCATGAAATCCGGGAATGGTTCGATGGCCCGCTGCTGCTGTCCGGCGCCATCGCCAGTGGCAACGCCGTGCTGGCCGCGCAGGCCGCCGGGGCGGACCTTGCCTATATCGGCTCGGCCTTCATCGCCACCCAGGAAGCGAACGCGCAGGACGCCTACAAGCAGATGATCGTCGACAGCTCGGCGGACGATATCGTCTATTCCAACTTGTTCACGGGCGTACACGGCAATTACCTGCGCAACAGCATCGTGCGCGCGGGGTTGGACCCGGAAGCCCTGCCGACCTCCGATGCCTCGAAGATGAATTTCGGCTCGGCGAGCGTCAAGGCGTGGAAGGACATCTGGGGCGCCGGCCAGGGCGTGGGCGCGATCAAGCGCGTGGTGCCGGCCGGTGAACTGGTGCGTCGATTTGTGGAGGAGTATGCACTCGCTCGCCGTCGCCTCGGTCTGGCCGAAGCCGCCCCGGCCAGCGCGGCCTCCGCGCTCGACGTGGCCTGACGGTAGCAGTTACGTGTTGTCGCTGGCGGCGGGAGCCGCCAGCAGCGGCAGCAGGTCCTTGGCCCACTTCACCCAGTCTTCCTCATAGCGGATGCCGCGCCTGAGCAGCGCATGATGAATCTGCCGCGTGCGGTCGGCCTGCCCGGCCGCGAAGTCCTTCTGCTCGATCTTGAGAAACGTCTCAAGCCGCGCCTCATGCAGCGCGATCAGCCGTGCCATCTCGTCGGCCAGTCCCAGTGGCCCGATTGCAGCATCTGCACGTAGCTTCACCAGAATTTCCTCACGCTGATCGATCCCCAGCCCGGGGGCGAGCACCCAGCGCGCCAGTTCGTCGCGACCAGCCGGCAACACGCGATACACCTTCTTGCGACTCTTCTTCTCCACGCCATCGGCCTCGGCGGGCTCGCCGCCGTTGGTGCCATTGCTCGCGCCATTGCCCTGCTCATCGGCCGCAATCCAGCCGTGATCGGCCATGCGGCCCAGTTCCCGATAGATCTGCTGGTGCGTGGCGTGCCAGAAATAGCCGATGGACYTGTCGAACCGGCGCGCGAGGTCGTAGCCGGAGGACGGCTTTTCGATCAGCGAAATCAACAGGGCGTGCTGGGTAGACATGAGGCGGGATCTGGGTGCGGGAGCCTGGCATGAAGGTTGCGGCCCTGCCCCGCGATGAGCGGGTGAGGTCGCGGCGAAGCTGCCCGGTATGGTAACGCGCAAGTCACGCGGCGTCATGCCGTTAACCCATGGGATACGCGCTTGTTGCGCCCCAGGSATCGGCAATGCGCGCCGGCGTCTATTTATGACAATTTAGTCAATTGTCTCGAAACAGATCTAAAAAAAACGAAATGGCATTTCCCGACCGCTTGCAATACATTCCAGACATTGCCACCCGCATGCGCGCGCCCCTTTGCCGGCCCAACGTTCCGCGTCATGCGTCTCCCGGGAGTTGTCTATGAACGCAAGACCGGAATTCACCGAAGGCTCCGCCGCTGGCGAGGCCGCCGCGCCTGTCCTCGCGGCCCGCGCCCGCGCCGGTTCGGCCCCGATCTACTACCGGCTGCCCGACACGCCGGAAGGGCATCACATCAAGGAATACGCGAGCGGGCTGCGCCAGCTCGTGCGCTTTGTCGGTGTCGAGGAACAAGTGGTCAAGTACAGCCTGGCCTGATTTCCCGCACACCGGCCCGTGTCGGTTGTCTCCTCCTGTCCCTCCGGGACCTGGGATTTCTGCCCGCAACTGGTTTGCGGGCTTTTTCTTGGGCATAAAAAAACCGGCCCATCGGGCCGGTTCCCAGTACTGCTTACTGCGTACTGCGTGCTTCAGTGCTGCAACGATCAGTCCACCGTCGCGCCGGAGGCCTTCACGACCTTGGCCCACTTGGCGGACTCGGACTTCATGAAGGCGGCGAGCTGGGCCGGCTTTTCCGGGTTCGGCTCGGCGCCTTGTTCGGCCATCTGCTTCTTCACTTCCGGCATGGCGAGGATCTTCACCACTTCGGCGTTCAGGCGGTCGACGATCGGCTGCGGCGTGCCGCCCGTGGCGTACAGCGCGAACCACGACGTGGCTTCGTAGCCGGGCACGCCGGCTTCGGCCACCGTCGGCACGTCCGGCAGGGCCGGCGAGCGCTTGCCCGAGGTCACGGCGATGGCGCGCAGCTTGCCGGCCTTCACGTGCGGGTACGACGACGGCATGTTGTCGAACATCAGGCCGATCTGGTTGCCCAGCAGGTCGTTCACGGCCGGGGCGCTGCCCTTGTACGGAATGTGCTGGATGTGCAGGTTGGTCATCGAGTTGAACAGCTCACCCGAGAGGTGCATCGACGAGCCGCTGCCCGACGAGCCGTACGACAGCTTGTCCGGGTTGGCCTTCACGTAGGCGATCAGTTCCTTCACGTTGTGCACCGGCACCTTCGGGTTCACCACGACGATGTTCGGCACCATGGCCACGCGCGTGATCGGCGCGAAATCCTTCACCGGATCGTACGGCAGCTTGGAGTACAGCGACTGGTTGATGGCGTGCGTGCCGATGGTGCCCATGAACAGCGTGTAGCCGTCGCCCGGGGCCTTGGCGGCCAGCGAAGCGCCGATGTTGCCGCCCGCGCCCGGACGGTTGTCCACCACCACGGGCTGGCCCAGGGCCTTGCCCAGCTGCAGGCTGACGATACGCGCCAGGATGTCGGTGGTGCCACCGGCCGAGAACGGCACGATCATCGTGATCGGCTTGGTCGGATAGGTGCCCTGTGCCTGCGCGCCGCCCACGGCGGCAATGCCGGCGGCCAGTGCCACGCCAGCGGCCAGCAGGCGTCTGCGCGCCTTCGAAGGTTGATTGGTCATGCTCATCTTGTGCTCCAGGATTGAAATGCTCGCCAACGGCTGGGATAGGTGCCGCCGGCGCCAAGCTTTGAATCGCTATTTCCGCCCCGTGCCAGGGCGGGCATCTTTCTTATACGGGCGCCACGCCCAGCGTGGTTCCGCCGCAGACGTACAGCACCTGTCCGGTCACGAAACCATTCTCGGGCGAGAGGAAGAAGAGCGAGGCACGCGCCACGTCTTCCGGCGTTCCCATTCGTTTCACGGCGATGCTTGCCAGGATGCGCCGTGTTTGTTCGCTGCCCTCCGGATTGCTCCGGCGGAACAGCTCGGTGGCGATGGGACCCGGTGCCACGGCGTTGACGGTGATGCCGTCGCCGCCCAGCTCCATCGCCAGCGTTCGGGTCATGCCAACCAGCCCGGCCTTGACCGCGGAATACACCACGCGGTCGGGCTTGCCCAGCGCCGCGCGCGAGGCCATGTTGACGATGCGGCCAAAGCCGGCCGCACGCATCGCGGGCAGGCAGGCCTGGGTGAGCAGCATGGTGGCCTGCAGCGTCAGGCCCACTACGTAGTCTAGGTCGGCCGTGGTGGCCGTGTCGGCGGTACCGGGGCGGGTGGCGCCGGCGTTGTTCACCAGCCGCGTCACGGCGAAGCGCGACGTCACCTGCGCCGCCGCCGCGCGCGTGGCGTCGGCGTTGGTCAGGTCGGCCTGGAAGAACGTCATGTTGGGGTGCGACCACGCGGGTTCCGCGTAATCGACATTGACCACCTGGGTCACGCCATCGGCAAGCAGCATTTCGGCGATGGCGCGGCCGATACCAGAACTGGCGCCGGTGATAAGCGTGGCAACGGGAAGGGACATCTCGGTACTCCGTACCGGCAACTTCAGCCGGGTCCGTCAGAAAAAGATGCGGCCAGCCGGCGAGCCCGTCGGCCCGGCCGCATTGCTCTACCTCGTTGGGGAAGAGACACCACTGAAACTTCCCATCCGGGTAAACGGCAGGAAGCGGACGAAACTTGAGGGGCGCCCGGCGCCCCTCAAGCCCGTCAGGACACGTTCAGCAACGGTCAGACGCGTTCGATCACCATGGCGATGCCCTGGCCCACGCCGATGCACATCGTGCACAGCGCGTAGCGGCCGCCGGTGCGATGCAGCTGGTACATCGCCGTGGTCACCAGGCGGGCACCGCTCATGCCGAGCGGGTGGCCCAGCGCGATGGCGCCGCCGTTGGGGTTCACGCGCTTGTCATCGTCGGCGATGCCGAGCTGGCGCAGCACGGCCAGCCCTTGTGCAGCAAACGCCTCATTCAGTTCGATCACGTCGATCTGGTCCAGCGACATGCCCAACTGCTTCATCAGCTTCTGGGTAGCCGGSGCCGGGCCGATGCCCATCACGCGCGGCGCCACGCCGGCAGTCGCCATGCCGACGATGCGGGCACGCGGGGTCAGGCCGTGCTGCTTCAGGCCGGCCTCGCTGGCCAGCAGCAGGGCGCAGGCGCCGTCGTTCACGCCCGAGGCGTTACCGGCGGTGACCGTGCCGTCGGCGCGGACCACGCCGCGGAGCTTGGCCAGCGCTTCCATGCTGGTGGCACGCGGATGTTCGTCGCGCTCCACCACGATGGCGTCGCCCTTCTTCTGCGGAATGGTGACCGCCGTGATTTCCTGGGCCAGCGTGCCGTCGGCCTGGGCGCGGGAAGCCTTCTCCTGGCTGCGCAGCGCCATCAGATCCTGGTCTTCGCGGCTGATCTTGTAGTCGGTGGCGACGTTCTCGGCGGTCTCGGGCATCGAGTCCACGCCGTAGGCGGCACGCATCGCCGGGTTGATGAAGCGCCAGCCGATGGTGGTGTCGAAGATCTGCGCATCGCGCGAGAAGGCCGAGGTGGCCTTGCCCATCACGAACGGGGCGCGGCTCATGCTTTCCACGCCGCCGGCGATCATCAGCGTGGCTTCGCCGGACTTGATGGCGCGCGCGGCCGTGCCGGTGGCGTCCATGCCGGAGCCGCACAGGCGGTTGATGGTGGCGCCGGGCACGGCCTCAGGCAGGCCCGCCAGCAGCGACGACATGCGCGCCACGTTGCGGTTGTCCTCGCCMGCCTGGTTGGCGTTGCCGTAGATCACGTCATCGATGGCGGACCAGTCCAGGTTCGGGTTACGCGCCATCAGGGCGCGCAGCGGCACGGCGCCGAGGTCGTCCGGGCGCACCGCGGACAGGCTGCCGGCATAACGGCCGATGGGGGTACGGATGGCGTCGCAGATGAAAGCGTCAGTCATGTTCTGTCTCACTCGTCTTTGGTATGGGTCAGGCGGCCACGGGYTGCAGCAGCGGCACGCCGGTCAGGCGCTGGAGTTCGTCGAAGCTCAGGCCGTCGACGAGGTCGCGGGCGACCAGACCGTCCGGCGTCACGTCSATGGTCGCCAGGTCGGTGTARATCCGCGTGACGCAGCCGATACCCGTCAGCGGGTAGGTGCACTCGCGCACGACCTTGCTTTCGCCCTGCTTGGTCTGGTGTTCCATCATCACGAACACCTGCTTGGCGCCGATGGCCAGGTCCATCGCACCGCCCACGGCGGGGATGGCGCCCGGCGCGCCGGTGTGCCAGTTGGCCAGGTCGCCGGTCTGCGAGACCTGGAACGCGCCCAGCACGCAGAAGTCGAGGTGACCGCCACGCATCATCGCGAACGAGTCGGCATGGTGGAAGTAGGAGCCGCCGGCCTTGATCGTCACCGGCTGCTTGCCGGCGTTGATCAGGTCGCCGTCTTCCTGGCCGGCCGCGGGCGCGGGGCCCATGCCGAGCAGGCCGTTTTCGCTCTGGAGCAGGATTTCACGGTCGGCCGGCAGGTGGTTGCCCACCAGGGTGGGCAGGCCGATGCCGAGGTTCACCACGGCACCGTCGGGAATGTCTTGGGCCACGCGGGCGGCCATCTGGTCGCGGGTCAGGCGGTTCATTGTGATCTCCTTGGCTTCAGGCGGCTTGATCGGCGTTGGCGGCTTTGGCGGCCTGGGCGGCGCCTTCGATCTTGACCACGCGCTTGACGAACAGGCCCGGCGTGACAATGTGCTCGGGGTCCAGCTCGCCCAGTTCCGCGATGTGGCTCACCTGCACAATGGCGCATTTGGCGGCCATGGCCATGATAGGCCCGAAGTTGCGGGCGGTCTTGCGGTAGGTGAGGTTGCCCCAGCGGTCCGCCGTGTCGGCCTTGATCAGCGCGAAGTCGGCGTGGATCGGCGACTCGAACACATAGCCCTTGCCGTCGATGATGCGGGTTTCCTTGCCTTCGGCCAGCGGGGTGCCGTAGGCGGTGCGGGTGAAGAACCCGCCGATGCCGGCRCCGGCGGCGCGGATGCGCTCGGCCAGGTTGCCCTGCGGCACCAGTTCCAGCTCGATCTCGCCGGCGTGGTAGAGCGAGTCGAACACGTACGAATCCACCTGACGCGGGAACGAACAAATGATCTTGCGCACGCGCTTGGTCTTGAGCAGCGCGGCCAGGCCGGTGTCGCCGTTGCCGGCGTTGTTGTTGACGATGGTGAGGTCGCGTGCGCCTTGTGCGATCAGCGCATCGATCAGCTCGGCCGGCATGCCGGCCATGCCGAAGCCGCCAATCAGGATCGTGGCGCCGTCGTGGATACCGGCCACTGCCGCTTCCACCGAGTCATATAGCTTGTTGATCACTTGCGTTCCAGTACGGAAAAGTCCGGCAGCGAGGGCCGGGACCAGCCGCAAGGGGGCGGCACGCAAAACTGTCTCCGGCGTCATGCAGGACGGGGCGTCCGCGCCGTCTGTCCCATGCCTGGGGCATGGTGGCGGGCGCAGACCGGGTCCAACAATCTTGGTGTTGTCTTGGCGGCCGTCTGTGTGCGGCCATGAGTGCATCTGAAACCTGCGAATCCTGCTGAAAGTTCGCTATTCGAACTCCAATTCGCAGACTGAACAAAGGTTACACCCGGCGCGGAAACAGGGTCAAGGCGGCCGGTCCCGTGGCGGGCGATAATCGCACCCGCCCGCGAGGGGTGGCCGCCATCCCTTCAGGGTAGACGCAGCACGGCCTGACTGCCGCTCACACCGGGGCGTACCTCCAGCCGCACATCGATGCGCTCGCGCAACTCGGTCACGTGCGAAATGATGCCGACCAGCCGGCCCGCCTGCTGGAGGTCCAGCAGCGTGCGGATCGCAAAATCGAGGCTTTCCGGGTCCAGCGTGCCGAAACCTTCGTCCACGAACAGCGTGTCGAGCTGGATGCCGCCGGCGCGCGACTGCACCACATCGGCCAGCCCCAGCGCCAGCGACAGCGAGGCCAGGAACCCCTCCCCGCCAGACAGCGTATTGGCGGGCCGCGCGCTGCCGGTGTCATGGTCGAACACTTCGAGATCGAGCCCGCCCGCCACGCGCTGGTCGCCCTGCTCGCGCACGCGCTGCAAGGCGTAGCGGCCCCGGCTCATGCGCATCAGCCGCAGCGACGCCGCCTCGAGCACCTCGTCCAGCAGGGTCGCCAGCACAAAGCGCTGGAACGTCATGCGGCGCGGATTGTTGCCGTTGGCCACCTCCGAGAGCCGGCCCAGCACGGCGTAGCGCGCCTCCACATCGCGGCTGTCCTCGGCCAGCGCATCGAGCAGGGCCTGGCATTGCAGCAGCGCGTCGCGCGCGGCGGCGAGTTCGGTGCGCTGGCGGATGGCATCCTCCAACTGCACGGCCGCCGTGTCACGCGCAGCCAGCAGCGCGGGCAGGTCCGGCGCGGCGATGGCCTGGGCGATGGCGGCGGTGCGCGCGCGGTGCTCGGCAGCGGTGGCCAGATCGATATCGAAACGGCGCACGGCTTCGTCGAGTGTGGCGATGGCGTCCGGCGCGAGCGTGGCGGCGGCATAGGCCGTGACATCGGCGAACCCGGCCTGCGCCAGCGCATCGGCCAACTCGGTGTCGCACTGGACCGTACGCGCGTCGGCCTGGGCCACGTGCTGCTGGGCCGATGCCAGCGCGGCCTGGCTGCCGGAGAGCGTCGCCGCTGCCTGCCGGTCCGCAGCCTGTGCCACTTCCAACGCCGCTTCCAGCGCGCCGGCATGGCGGCGGGCCGCTTCGAGCGATGTGGCGATCACATCGGGATCGCGCGATTCGGCTGGCACCTGCGCGCTGGCGGCTTGCCATTCGCCCTCGCGCTTGGCCTGATCCTGCGCGGCGGCGCGCGCCTGCGCATCGGCGGCGCTGGCGGCAGCCTCGCTGGTGGCGAGCGCCGCCCGGCCCTGCGTGGCCGCCGCTTCCAGTTCCTGCGCTCGGCGCGCTGCCGCCTCCGCCTGCGTCACGGCGGCGGACAGTGCAGCCACGTCGGCCTCCAGCCGGCGCGCGCCGTCTTCCGAACCATCGTCGATCGATTCAGCGATATCGGCCAGCCGCTGCTGGGCCTGCGCGACGTCCGCATCGGCCTTCTGGCGTGCCGCCGTGGCCTCGGCGAGTGCCTCGTCGGCACGCTGGAGCGCGGCGCGGCTCGCGTCGAGGTCGTCATCGGTCACCAGCGCCAGCACCTGCTGCGCCAGCGCCGGGTGATCGGTGCCGCCGCACACCGGGCAGGCATCGCCACGATGCAGCCCGGCAGCCAGCCGCGCGGCCTGTCCCACGCGCCAGGCGGCTTCCGACTGCGCCAGCGCGGCCCGCGCGKTGTCGCGTGCGGCGGTGGCCCGGGTCCATTGCGTCTGGGCAGCCGTCTGCGCCGCGCGCAGCGGCGGCAGGGCAACTTCCACCTGTCGATATTTGCCGATGCGCGCCAGGCGCTCGCGCGCGTTGTCGCGCTGCAGCCGCGTGACGTCGAGCGGGGCCGCCGTGGCGCGCGCCTGCGCCAGCGCCTCGTCCAGCGCCTGCTGGCGCTTGGTGCCGGCATCCAGCGCCGCCACAGCCTTGGCGTGCGCCGCCTGCGCGTGGGTCAGGGTGGCATTGGCCTGCGCCAGCGCGTGTTGCAGCAGGCCAAGCTGCCGCGCACGCGGCAGCAGGTCTTCCAGCGTCCTCGCGCTCCGCTGCGCCGCCTGCCGTTCCTCGGCGCGGGCCAGTTCGGCACGCAGGGCGACGGTGGCGGCATCCGCCTCGAGCCGGGCGCGCGCGGCGGCGGCCTCGGCCCGGGCCAGCGCCTCGCGGGAGGCGCCCTGCTCGCGGCGCGCCGCCTCAGCATTGCGCGCCACCGGGGTCATGTGCGCCGCGCGCTGGGCCGCCCGCAGCCGGGCGCGCTCCAGATCCATGGCCGGCGTACGGGCGCTCAGGCGCGCGTGCGTGGCCTCGGCCTCCTGCCACGCCGTGCGCTGCGCCTGTTCCATCTCGCCCTTGCGCAGCGACGCCTGCGCCGCTTCGCTCGCGGCGCGCGCCAGCGCTTCACGCTGCTGCAAGCCCAGCAGCGCCTCCTGCTGCGTGGCGATGCGCTCCGCGAGCGCCTCCGTCGACGGCAGCGTGTACTGCTCCAGCAGCGTGCGGCGGCGCAGCCCGATCTCGTCGGCCTCGCGCCGGATGCCTGCCGCCTGATCCTTGAGGTGCTCCTCCACGCGGCGATACAGCTCGGTACGGAACAGCCGCTCCAGAATCGCCTGCCGCGCGCGCGAGTCCGCCGTCAGCAGTTCGCGGAAGCGCCCCTGCGGCAGCACGATCACCTGCCGGAACTGCGCGCTGTCGAAGCCGAGCAGGTCGCGCACGGCATCGCCCACGCGGTTCGGCTGGGTCGCCTTGCTCCGCCAGCCGTCGTCCATCATCACGTCGAGCTGCGCCTTGGCGGCCTCCTTGACGAAGCCGCCGGCCGCGCGCTGGCTCGGCCGGTCCTGCGTGGGCGAGCGCGTGACCCGGTAGCGCGTGGCGCCCAGGCAGAATTCCAGCGTGACTTCGGTACGCAGCGCCGGATCGGCGTTGGCGCTGCGCATGTCCTGCGGGTTGCGCTCGCCGCCCGAGGTGTCGCCGTACAGCGCGAAGCAGATCGCGTCGAGCAGCGTGGTCTTGCCCGCGCCCGTGGGGCCGTGGATCAGGAAGAACGCCTGATCGCCCAGCTTTGTGAAGTCGATGGTCTCCGTGGCCGCGAACGGGCCGAATGCCTGGAGCGTCAGGTGCAGCGGTTTCATGCCGATTCCCTTTCCGCCGCGGCCATGTCGGCCAGCAGGTCGTCCAGCGTCCGGCGCTGATCGCCGTCAAGATCCGCGTCCGCTACCTCGCGGAAGAAGTTGGCGAACAGCGTGCCCGTATCGAGTTCCCGCAACTGCCGCCCCGCCGCGCTGGCCTGCCCGGTGCGCGCCAGCACCGTGCGCTCCATCGCCAGCGCATTCGGGTAGACCTGGCGCAGCCGCGCCATCGGGTCCAGCAGCGCGCCGGTATCGGACAGCACTGCATAGATATAGTCGTCGCGGCGCGGGTCGTCCATGCCCTGCGCCAGCAGCGTGGCCAGTTCGCCCTGGAGCACGCGCAGGTCGCGCAGCGGCTGGAGGGCGATCGGCTCGATCGTCACCTGCCCGGCGCCGTCTATCTCCACCAGCGACACCGACTTCATGTGCTCGGTTTCCGACAGCGAGTACTTGAGCAGCGAGCCCGAGTAGTGCACCCGCTCGCCGATGGTCTGGGGCCGGTGCAGGTGACCGAGCGCGACGAAATCGAAGCCGGCGAACACCTCCGCCGCCACCGCCCCGCTGCCGCCGACGGAAAGCGGCCGCTCCGACTCGCTCACCGTCCCGCCCACCACGAAGGCGTGGGCCACCGCCACGGCGCGCACACCGGCCGGATGGGTGGCGCGGATGGCCGCCAGCTGTGCCTGAAGCGCCGCTTCGTGGCTGGGCAGGTCCAGCCCGAGCGCATCGCGCACGGCGGCCGGCTCCGCGTAGGGCAGCGCATAGATGCGCACTTCGCCRTCGGCGTCGTGCAGCGTCACGCAACTGGCCTGCGGCCCGGTGCGCCCCGCCACGTGCAGCCCCTGCGCGGCCATCAGGCGAGCGCCGAAGCCGAGCCGGTGCGCGCTGTCGTGATTGCCGGCGATCATCACCACGGGCACGCCCGCCTCCACGACGATGCGCGCCAGCACGTCGTCCAGCAGCGCCACGGCCTCGGGCGGTGGCACGGCGCGGTCGTAGACATCGCCCGCGATCAGCACGGCGTCTGGCCGTACGTCACGGACCAGCGCGACGAACTGGTCGAGCACATGAGCCTGGTCTTCGAGCAGGCTGCGGGCGTGGAACAGCCGACCAAGATGCCAGTCGGCGGTGTGGAGAAAACGCAATCTGAATCCTTCGGCGCCGTGGCGCGAGAAGCACGGCCGGGCCGCGCGGTCCCGCATCATAACGTTGCAGCCCCCGGCGCCGCATCCCCCTGTATCCCCTCCCCTGTGTGGTCGCTGCCTCAGGCCGGCTCCGCTTCGCTGTCGGCGATCTGGTACTTGCGCATCTTCTCCCACAGCACCTTGCGGCTGATGCCGAGGCAGGCGGCGGTGTCCTGCCGGCGCCAGCCGTTGGCGTCCAGCGCCGCGATGATGCGGCGGCGCTCCTCGGCGTCGCCACGCGGGTCGGCGCGCTCGGTGCCGTCGAAGGCACCCGGGCGCAGCGCGCGGAACAGCGGGCGGATGCGTTCCTCGTCCCAATGGCCGCACTGCTGCACGGTGATGCCGATCCGCTCGGCCAGGTTGCGCAGCTCCCGCACATTGCCGATGAAGAACGCCGTGCCTACGGCGCCGCGCAGCCAGTCCGGCAGCGGCGGCAGGGCGTCGAAGCCGGCCGGGCCGAGCATATGGCGCAGGAAGGASACCAGCAGGCCCACCTTGTCCGCCGCGCCACGGTCCTCCAGGCTGGGGATGCGCAGCTCGATCACGGCCAGCCGGAAATAGAGGTCGGCGCGGAAGCGGCCCTGGCTCACCGCCTCGCGCAGGTCCTTGTTGGTGGCCGCCACGAGCCGGAAGTCCAGCTTCACCGGCATGGTCGATCCCAGCCGCGTCAGCGCGTTTTCCTCCAGMACCCGCAGCAGCTTGACCTGCTGGAACAGCGGCAAATCGCCGATTTCATCGAGGAACAGCGTGCCGCCGGTGGCCTGCTCGAAGTAGCCCCGGTGGGCGAACATCGCCCCCGTGAACGCGCCCTTGGCGTGGCCGAAGAACTGGGACTCGAACAGCCCGTCCGGAATCGCCCCGCAGTTCACGGCGACGAACGGCCCCTTGCCGTAGCGGGTATTGCGCTCGTGGAACAGCCGCGCGATGCGCTCCTTGCCGGCGCCAGTCTCGCCGTACAGCATCACGTTGCTGCCGAAGTCCGCGTAGGTGTCGACGTGCGACATCAGCTGCAGCATGGCCGGCGAGCCGGCGACGAGGTCGGCCACGTCCGGGCCGGTAGCGGCGGCGGCCAGCAGTTGCGGCATCAGCTTGCCGATCTGCGTGCGCAGGTCGGCGCCGGTGAAGTCGTGCGGCAGGATGTGCGCGTACTCGGGCGGAAAGCGGCCGGGGTCGACTTCCCGGTCCGGCGCGCCCACCCAGATCACCGGCATGCCGTGSGCGGCCTCCCAGTCGAGCGTGAACTTGGCCGCGCCGATGGCCGAGGCGCTGATSACRGCGATGCACGGCTTCACGCGCGGCTCGGCSGGCAGCGCGTCCAGCGCGCCGGCGCGGATCACCTCCACGCCCAGCGGCGTCAGGAAGCGCGCCACGCGGTCGGCAATCTCGTATTTGCCTTCCCAGACATAGACTTCCAGGGTCTCGTAGGCCCAGCGGTCGGCTTTCATGATGGTTCGCTTCAGTAGACCTTCAGTAGACCAGTTCGGCGTTGTTGCAATCGACCCCGTTCAGCCACAGGTCGGCATTGCCGAGCCGGATGCCGAGCGTGGACGTCAGCGGGATAAGCAGGGCGTCCAGCAGGCCCGCGATGGGAGGCAGCAGGGCATCGAGCAAGGCCCCGACGTTCAGCGGGATGCCCAGCACGCCAAGGCCCACCGTCACATCGGGGTTGAGGTTGCGGACCATGTCCGTGATGGCGCGGGACAACGGCTTGGTCGATGACGTGGTGGCGCTGCCGCCCGGCGCCAGCACCACGTCGTTGAGCGGGTTCATCGGCGTGACATCCGGCTTGGGATTGGCGACGACCCTGGTCGACAGCACGCCGGCAAGCACCTTCACCGAGGCCAGCTCCACCACCGTCGCCGCCGGCGCGCACTGCGGCTTCGCCCCATCGGCCACGCAGGTGGTCAGCACGTCCGGGATCACGTTGACCGTGGCGCGCCGCTGCGCCGGGTTGGCCGCGCACTGGACGTTGGTCAGGTCGCCCCGCGCCTGCCCCACGCGCACCCAGACCGGCAGGTTGACGTCTGCGCTGGCCAGCCCCAGCACGGGCAGATTGGCCTTCACCGCCAGCCACAGCCCCAGTTGCGCCGTGGTGGCCGTGGTCTGCCACGTGCCGCCGGGCAACTGCCGCGCCGGCCCCACCGCCACCTGCGGCGGCTGCACGATATAGAGCTTGCCGCCCACCGAGCCGAGGCCGACGTTGACCGAGATCTTGTCCAGGTCGATCGCACTGGTCCCGCGCGCCACGTAGGCCGCCGTGGTCAGCAGCGAGGCCACGTTCACGGCCACCTCCGCCGCCGACGAGGCCGCCGGCGTGAGCACGCCCAGATCGAGCATCTTCGCCAGCGTCACCGTGGTGCCAATCCCGCTCACCCCCAGCTGCGTCACCGGGCTGCCAAGCGCCGCGTTCAGCAGCGCGCTCTTGCCCGCCGCGCCGAGCACCAGCGCGTAGAACTGCTGGATCGACAGCGTGGCGTTGAGCAGCTGGTCGATGGTGCCCACGCCGGCTTGCAGGCGAAGCTGCTCCAGCGTGACRTTGGCGCCGACCAGCCCGCTCCAGTCCAGCACGGACAGGGTCACCGTGTTGCCGAGCAGCAGGCCGAGCATGCCGCTGGCCGTGGAGACGTCGAGCACGCCGCTGCCGAGCGTGAACGACGCCACGGGCGGGCTGCCGGCCGCGATGGCCTCCGCGCGCAACTGCCGGGATGCCGTGCCAGGCAGCACGAACAGCACCGGCACCGTGTAGGTGGCCTGCACGCGCACCGCGTTGGGCGAGACGGTGGCGGCCGGATAGGCGGCGTTGAAGTGGCGCACGCTGTCGCCGTTGGCCGGGTTGGCCGGGTCCCACAGGCCCAGGCAAGCGCGCAGGCCATCGGCGCCGCCGCCGGCCACATCGGCGCAATTGGCGCTCACGCCCGACGCATAGCCGTTCTGCGCCGCCGCCGCCGTCACGCTGCCGAGCACGCTGGCCGTGGTGGTGGGCAGGTCGGCGGCCCGCTTGAGTTGCTGCGCGCCCGAGAGCGCGGCCAGATCGACCATCTTCTGCAACTGGCGCTGGCTGTAGAACACATGGCCGACGTCGATCGACACCAGCGCGGCTACGCCGACCGTGGCGATCAGCAGCGCCGCCATCAGGCTGACGGCGCCGCGCGCGTGGCGATGGGCTCGGAGCGGACGCATGGCCGTGGCCTTACTGCCCGTTGGGCACGGCKGGCGTACCGCTGCCGGCGCCGCCGCGCAGTGGGCTGCCGGTGGCCTGGCTGGTGAAAAACTCCGGCAGCTCGTAGCGGAAGCTGCGCATATATCGCTCATAGCCGATGGCGGCCTGCTCGCCGCCGAGCGGGATCGCCGCGCCGGCCTGCGAGCCGTTGCGCTGGATCTCCAACAGCGTGCGCGTCTGCTGGCCGACCGGGAGTTGGGCGGTCGTTGGCTGGGGGGCGGCGGGCTGGGCCGATACCGGCGCGGCGATCAGCAGCGCCAGCAGCGCCACGACACTGGAAAATCGACGGATGGTCATTGTGCGGCTCCTGAAGCAGCGATGGCGATGGCGTTGGCCGGGGCCAGCAGCGCCAGCGGCTTGGTGGCGGGCGTGCGCTCGCGGGCCAGCGCCGCGCGGGCGACTCGGTCGCCTTCCTTGCGGATGGCGGTCCGCGTGGTCTCGGGCATGGCGGCCCGCTGCATCATCGCGTTGGCCTCGGCGCGCTTGCCGCTCGCCCACAGCCATACCGCCGCATTGCTGACGATGCGGGGGTTGCTGCCGTCCAGCTGCAGCGCCTGCATCACCGGAATGCGCGCGTCCTGCAGCGCGCCGCCGCGCATCAGCGCGTAGCCGAGGTCGTTGGCCACCTGCGGGTTCACCGGATCGAGCGTGGCGGCCTGCCGCAGCGAAACGGCGGCGCGCACGAAATCGCCCTGCCGTCCCAGCACCAGTCCGATGCCGTGATGCGCGGCGGCGGCGCGGTCGGTGCTCAGCAGCTCGCGGTAGGCGGCCAGCGCCGCGTCGTCCTGGCCGGTCTCGCGCAGCGCGGCGGCGCGCATCAACTGCACGCCCGGCTGGGTGCCGAAGCGCCGCTGGAAGGCGTCGATATGCGCCAGCGAGGCGAAATACAGCCCCTCCTGCTGCATCCGGGCGATCAGGCCGAGGTAGACGGCCTGGTCGTTGTACTCGGCGCGGGCCTCCTTGTCGCGCAGCTTGGCCAGCGCGATCTGCGCCTCCGCCTGCTGCGCCAGCGCCTCGGCGCTCTGCTGGCTCTGGCTCGCGCAGCCCGCCAGCAGCAGTGTCACGACCATGGCGATCATCGGTTTCGTCATTCAGTGCCCTCCGTTCATGCGCGCCAGCATGCGAATCACGCCCAGGAAGCCCGGGCCGGCGGTGAGGATCAGCAGCACCGGCAGCAGGCTGACCACCATCACGCCGGTCATCTTCACCGTGAGCCGGCCGATCTTGTCCTTCATGCGCGCCTTGCGCGCSGTCTGCAGCCGCTCGCCGAACTGGCGCAGCGGCTCCTGCACSGCSCCGCCGTGGCGGTCCACCTGCGTCAGCAGCGTGATCAGGCCCTTGAGGTCTTCATCGTCGAACAGCTTGCCGATGCGCTGCAGCGTCTGCTCGCGCGAGCGGCCCGAGGCGAACTGCTGGTTCGCGCGCTGCAACTCGGGGCCGAGCACGTGCAGCATGCTGCCGAACTCGACCACGATGATCTGGAGGCTCTGGTCGATGGACAGCCCCACGCCCTGCAGGAGCCGCAGCATGTCGATCAGCACCGGCAGTTCGTCCGCCACCCGCGCCAGCCGCTGCTTCGCGCGGCGGCGCAGGGCCAGCTTGGGCAGCAGGAAGCCCACCGCGAAGGTGACGAAGCCCCAGCCGATGGCCCCCGCCAGCGACACCGGCAGCCGCCAGGCGAAGACCGCCAGCGCCAGCGCAACGGGCACCGCCACGCGCAGCCCGCCAAACACTGCGCGCGGACGCACGCCGTAGTAGCCGCACTGCTCCAGCAGCCGCTGTTCCTCGGCGGTGATCACGGCGCGGCCCAGCTTCGAGCTGAGCCAGATCTCGCCGAAGCGTGCGCCCGGCGTAGCGGGATCGGGCGATGCGGCAGGCGCTGTCGCGGGCGCGGCGGCCGGTGGCGAAGYTGGCGTGGCCGCTGCGCGTGCCGCCTGCCGGTCCAGCGCGGCGTCCAGCGTGCGCGTGGTGGCGCGGCGCTGGCGCCATTGCCGCACCAGCGGCCACGCGAGCAGCCCCGCCGCCCCGGCGGCGGCCAGCAGGCTCATCGAGAGCAGGGTCGTCATGTCGATMGTCATGCCCATGCGCGCGCCCTCATATCGACTTGGCCAGCCGATACAGCAGGAGGGCGCCGACCACCTCCAGCCCCAGCGCGGTCAGCAGCATCGCCTTGCCCATCGGGTCGCGCCACATCAGCAGGATGTAGCCGGCGTTCATCACGAACAGGCCGCCGGCCACCACCAGCGGCAGCAGTCCCAGCACCCACGCCGACAGCCGCGTCTCCGCCGACAGCGCCATCAGCTCGCGCTGCGCTTCCTCGCGGTCGCGCATGAAGGTGGCGGTGCGCTCCATCACCACATCGGCCCGGCCGCCGTAGCGCACGGACAGGCGCAGCACCGACGACACGATCACSAGTTCGGMSAGGTCATAGGCGCGGCCCACCATCAGCACCGCCTGRTCGAGTTCCTTGCCGGCGCGCTGGAGGTGGATGGCCTGCACCAGGCACTGGCGCAGCGGCGCCTCGGTGTTCGCCACGGAGTTCTGGAAGGCGGCCGGCACGCTGCTGCCGATGGTCATCAGCCGCACCACGCCATCGAGAAAGCCGGGCAACTGGCGCAGCATCTTCTCGCGCACGCGCCGGATGCGCACCCAGAGCAGGAARGCCGCCAGCGCCACGCCCGTCACCAACATCGCSCCCGCGCCCASCGCRCCGCCSATCAGGCCGCCGAACAGCACCAGCGTGGCCACCGGGGYGCCCCAGCGCAGCGCCGTGGCGCGCGTSGGCGCGAGGTCGGCGCGGCGCAACAGGTCGGTCCCGCGGCGGCGCAGGTCGCGCGCGCCGGCTTGCGGGGCCGGGTCGGCGGCGGTGGCGTAGCGCGCCCGCACCTGCTCGGTCTGGGCGGTGAGATGGGCGCGCGCGTGCTCCGCCTGCCCGCGCGCGCGGGCCGTGGCGAGCAGCAGCAGCCCGGTGCCGAGCAGCACCAGGGCGATGGAGGCGATGAGCAGGCCGGCGACCGCCATGTCAGAGGTCGAACCGGTCATCGAGCCCGAAGTTCGCGGGCCGCATGCGCGCGAGCTTGGGCGAGTGCGGCAGGATGCCGAGCGACTGCCAGCGGTCGCCCTCGGTGCCGTCCGCGTTCTGCACCGGCTCGTGCCGGTAGAGTTCCTGCGTGGAGATGATGTTGTCGCCCAGGCCGGTCACCTCGGTAATCGACAGGATGCGGCGCTTGCCGCTCGACAGCCGCCCGATCTGCACGATGAAGTCGATGGCGTTGGCGATCTGCCGGCGCAGGCTCACCTCGCTGCCCTGGAAGCCGGCGAAGCCGGCCAGCATTTCCAGCCGGTACAGGCATTCGCGCGGGCTGCTGGCGTGGATCGTGCCCATCGAGCCATCGTGCCCGGTGCTCATGGCCTGGAGCATCTCCAGCACCTCGCCGCCGCGCACTTCGCCCACGATGATGCGGTCTGGCCGCATGCGCAGGCTGTTGCGCAGCAGGTCGCGGATGGTGACCGTGCCGGTCCCCTCGAAGCCGCCGGGCCGGCTCTCCAGCCGCACCACGTGCGGGTGGTTGAGCGCCAGCTCGGCGGTGTCCTCGATGGTGATCACACGCTCCGTGGCCGGCACGAAGGTGGCCAGCGCGTTGAGCAGCGAGGTCTTGCCCGAACTGGTGCCGCCGCTGACCAGGATGTTGCAGCGGGCGCGCACGGCGGCGTCCAGCAGCTCGCTGATCTCCGGGCTCATGGTGCCCAGCGCCTGCAGGTCGGCCGGCGTCAGCGGGTCCTTGCGGAACTTGCGGATGGACACCACCGGGCCTTCCAGCGCCAGCGGCGGGATGATCACGTTGATGCGCCCGCCGTCCGGCAGGCGCGCATCCACCATCGGATTGGACTCGTCCAGCCGCCGGCCAATCGGCGCCAGGATGCGGCGCACGATGCGCAGCAGGTGTCCGCCATCGGCAAAACGCACCGGAATCCGCTCCAGCACGCCGTGGCGCGACACGTAGACGTCCAGGTGCCCATTCACGAGGATGTCTTCCACGGCCGGGTCGTTGAGCAGGTCCTCGATGGGGCCGAAGCCGGCCAGCTCCTTGGTCAGCGCCTCGGCCATCTGGCGCAGCTCGGCCTCGTTGATCGGGATGCGGCGCAGCCGGGTGAAGCTCTCCAGCTCCAGGTCCACGAACCGATGAATCGCCGTGCGCGACCATCGGCCGAACTCGGCGCCGAGTTCCTCGATGCGCGTGAGCAGGTGTTCGTGCGCCGCTTCCTTGATCGTGTGGAACTCCTGCGAGACAGGAAACGGTGCGGCGGCGTTGTCCGAAAATTCGATCGCTTGGGTCATGTCAGTTCCAGCTTGATTCCAGCTTCCTGATCAGGTGCCGGTGCGGACGGCGCGCAGCGCCTCCGGCAGCCTGTCCTTCATCCGCGCCAGGATGCTGCGTGCCTCGCCCGGCGCGGCGGCRTAGCCCAGCCGCGCCATCAGCGTGCCCAGCGCGCGCACGTAGGGGTCTGCCGCGTCGTCGTCCGCCAGCACCGCGCCCCGGTTGGCCGCGCGCAGCAGCGCGCCGCGCCGTTCCGGCAGGGTGCYGACCGATGCCACACCCACCCGTTCGGCCACCTGCGCGGCGTCCACGCCCAGYTGCGGGTCGAAGCGGGACACCAGCAGGTGCAGGTCGTCCCGCTCGATCTCACGCTTGCGCAGCTCCTGCACCAGCTCCACGGCGGAGACGATGGCGCCCACGCTCTGCTCGGTGACGATCACCACGGCATCGGCCGCCTTGACGATCTGGGCCATGAACTCGGCATTGGAGAAGCCGCCGAGGTCCACCACCTGGAGGTCGAAGAAGGCGCGCAGGCGGTCCAGCAGGGTCAGGGCCTCCGAGTACGAGACATCGCGCAGCTCGGACAGCGTGCCCGGCAGCGGCAGCACGGACACGCCGTTGGCGTGGCGCGCCAGCGCGGTGCGCACGAACACCTGATCGAAGCGGCGCAGGTTGCGCACCGCCTCGGCGAAATGAAATTCGGGGGCGATATTGAGGTACAGCGCGCCGTCGCGCGCCGGCAGGCCGAGGTCGAGCAGCAGCACCTCGCTGGCGCYGCGCTGGCGCACCGCCGCCGCGAGGTTCACGGCGGCGCTGGTCACGCCCACGCCCTGACGCGCGCCCAGCATCGCCACCACCTTGCCGTGCCGCGCCGGCTCCACGGCGCGAACGTCGGTGCGCAGCGCGGCGCGCGGCACCATCAGCCGCTGCACGGCGCCCTTGGCCTGCGTGGTGGCGCCGTGCAGGTCGATAAAGTCCCGCACGCCGGCGCGCAGCGCGGCCAGCATGGTGTCCGGCTCGGTGGCGTGGCCCACGGCCACCAGCGGCACCTGCGGGAACAGGCGCGTCACCTGTTCGGCCAGGCGCGTCGAGGCCACCGCGTGCGGCGCCGTGAAATCGAGAAACACCAGTCCGGGCCGGAGCGCGCTGATCTGGTCGGCAACCGCCTCCTGCGAGCTGGCCTCCACCACCAGCGTGCCRAGCCCCACCAGCGCGCCGGCCAGCCAGTGGCGCACRTCRTCGCGCGCGGTGTTGAGCAGGAAGACCTCGGTCTGGGCGTCCATGGTCTTACCTCGAGAAGCCGGGCAGCGTGGGGTCGGCGAACTCGCCGAGCATGAAGCGGCCCCAGACGTTGGGGTCGCTGCTGGTGCGGCCGTCGTCGCCACCCACGCCCGCCACCGCCGGCGCATCCTTGGCCAGCGGCTTCACCAGATGCGGCGTGACGACGATCATCAGCTCGCGGTCCTCCTGATGGAAGTTCAGGTTCTTGAAGAAGCTGCCGAGGATCGGCAGGTCGCCCAGAAACGGAATCTTGCTGACGTTGCTGACCGTGTTGCGGCTGACCAGCCCGCCGATGACGAAGCTCTCGCCATCGCCGAGCTCCACGGTGGTGTCCGCCCGGCGCGTGACGATGGCCGGCACCGACGCGCCGTTGATCTGGATGCCGCGCGAGGGGTCGAGGTCGCTGGCCTCGGGCGCCACCTTCAGCGCGATGCGCTGGCCGGACAACACCGTCGGCGACACCGTCAGCCCGATGCCGAACGGCTTGAACTGGATGGTGGTGGTGCCCAGCGCCTGCGGCACCGGAATCGGGATCTCGCCGCCGGCCAGGAAGCTGGCGCTCTGCCCGGACAGCGCCACCAGGCTCGGCTCGGCCAGCACGCGCACCATGCCGTTGGCCTCCAGCAGGCTCAGGTTGGCGAAAATGCCCTTCGAGGCCGACGCGGCGATCAGGTTGAACGCGCTGCTGATCGGCGACACCATCTCGCCGGCCGTGCCCACGCCGGACGTGAAATCGACCTTGGTCAGCGACGACGGGCTGAACTGCGCGAACGTGAAGCCGCCCTTGTTGCGGATGAAGTTGAGGCCCACCTCCTTGAGCACGGTCTTGCTGATCTCCACCACCTTCACATCGACCTGCACCGTGCCCGAGACCGGCAGCGTGGAGCGATCGACGACCACGCCACCCGGCTTGCCGTCGGCTCCGCTTGCTGTCCCACCTACTGCGGCGCGGGCGGCCTGCTGGGCCCGGTACGCGGCGGCGGCGTCCGGCGACTGGCCGCTGATGGTGGCGCCGGCCGCCGAGACATCGACCTGCGCGCCATCGGCGTCGGCCGCCACGGCGTCCACCCGCACCGTGTAGCTGACCGGGGCGGCGTTGCGGGTCCAGAGCTTGAGGTCGGTGGCGCCGGGCTTCTTCGCCACCACGAGCACGCTGGGCGGGCCGTCGCGATGCTTGAGCAGCAGCGCGTCCGCCACGGCGGGGTTGCCCACCGCCACGCGCTCCAGCGGCTGGCCGGGGCGGATTTCCTGCTGCGCGCCGGCCAGCAGCCGCAGCGTGCGGGGGGCTGGCGGCGACTCCTGCGCCGGGGCGCGGGCGGGCAGCAGCGCCGCGCCGGCGGCCAGCGCGAGCGCCATCGCCAGAATCATCCTTCTATATAGATAGGCCTCGGGGCGTGCGAGGGCGCGGTAACGCGTGGGGGTGGGCATGCCGTGGGGTCCGTTATTCGATGTCTCGGCGGCCGGCGCGGATCATCTCCACGCCGCTTCGGGTGTCGTTCGATGCCGGCCGCGCCACGGCGGGGGCTGGCATGGAGGGGGCAATGGGTGCCACGGCCTGCGCCGCAGGCCGCACCGGCCCCGTGCCGACCAGCCTTGCCAGCGGCTCGGCGAGCAGGCCATCGCCTGGCATGGTCTCGTCCCTGGGGTTGCGCAGCGCCAGCGTCAGGCGTCCGGCCTGCTGCGCCATGACCAGCTTGCTGACCTGTTCCAGCGGCACCGAAAGCACCGCCGTCTTGGCGCCCTCGCGGCGGGCCATCATCTGCTCGCCGCCCTCGGCTCGCTTCGCCTCGTTGACCGCGCTGGCGCCGTAGGCCAGCACGCGCAGCCGGGAGAGCAGCATGCGCGCCTGGCTGTCGGCAATTTCCTGGCTGTCGCGGCGCAGGACGACGAAGACATCGACATAGTCGCCCGGCTGCACCTGATGRCCGACGCCGATCACCTCGTCCACCGCCACCGCCATGGCGCGCTGGCCCTCGGGCACCTGACGCGCCAGCCCGGCCAGCAACTGGCCTTCGAGCACGGGCACRTTGGCGCCGAGCGCCACCACGGGCACCTGSCCGGTCACGCGCGCTACGTCCTGGTAGGCGCCGGTCGGGTCGATCGGCAGTTGCATGACCTTGAGCGCGTCGGCGGGCAGCGGCTTGCCGGCCTCCACCGCGCGCGTGGTGACCACCACGGCATGCATGGGCGCGGCGCCCTGCACCGGCTGCGGCACCGCGGCCTGACGCGCCACCTGCCAGGCCAGCAGCGCCAGCAGCGCCGCCAGCACCAGCAGCGCGACGGCCGCCATCCGTATCTGCCTGCTGTTCATGTGGGTGCTCCGGGTGTCATCGACATGGCTGGGTTCTCGGAATTCTTCTCGGCGATCGTTCTCAGATGTCTGGGGAGATCTGCACCACGGCCGAACCGGTCAGCGTGGCGGGCACCSGCACCAACGGCACGCTGGGCAGGAGCGAYGTAGTGGGCAGGTTCAGCGTGACGCGCACGCAGGTGGTACCGGCCGGGGCGGAGCAGGCGACGGCCTGCGCGACATCGGCGGCGGGCACCAGCGTGGCGAGGGAATCGGGCAGCGTGGCGCGCGCGGCCTGCGCCGCGGCGGACACCCGCAGGTCGATGGTGGTGGCGAGCGTGCCCCCGTTCGACGTCAACGGATAACGCAGCGCGGCCCGCGCGCCTTCCTCGGCGGCGAGCGTGAGCACCTGCTGCAGCGCGAGCACCATGCCGTAGTACACGATGCCCAGCACCAGCGTCAGCAGGAGCGGGAACACAATCGCGAACTCGAGCGCCGCCACCCCCATGTGGCCGCGTCGGGTCGCCTTCGCCCGTAATGACATGCTTCACCCGGTCTCTTCTGTTAGCGCCAAACCGGAGGCGCGGCCTCCCCCGTTGCCGGGGGAGGTTCGCCGACAGCCATTTCGCGACTTGGTACCACTCTCACTGTTGCTTGCCCGGCCGTCCGTGTGCTGCCCGCGGCCGGTGCATTGCCATGACGATCCACGCCGATGCGATCGGCGTGGCCAACAGGGGTCGAGAATTGCCGGCGGCCGCTAGCTGCCGCTCTTCACGCCGAACAGCGTGGTGACCTTGGTGGAAAGTTGGGTGAAGCCCTGGCTGAGGCCGTCGCCGAGGGCCGTGGCCCCCGTGACGATGCCGAGGGCAATGAGGCCCACGATGAGGCCATATTCAATGGCGGTGGCGCCGCGTTGGTAGCGGCTGAAACGTGCCAGCACGTTCTTCTTCATGATGCACTCCCGAAGCGACAAAAAAGAAGTTCCGATCCCGATGGGTGTTGCGCGTGACCGCCAGCGCCACTGCCCGGATGCCGGTTGTGTTCGCCGCTTCATTGAGCGGCGATTTTGTTGTTTTTGGCGCTGGTAGAACATTTATAAGACATGCTATGTCTCCAGCCATACCCCCCATAGGAACTAAGGGAATGCCAATGGGGCCTAGCTTAAAGTGGGACAGACGTTTGAAACAACGCAACCCCGCGCAAAGCGTGATCCGAATTGTTCGCGCGCTGGCAATAAAAGCGAATGTGCCGTGCGGCGTCCTGCACGTTCTGATGCGGGATGCTGCACGGCACGAAATAAAAGGATGCGCCGCGCGGGGTAAGGACGACAGCGCACCATAAAGTAGCCGGGCGATGGCTAGGGAAAGTCCCGAGCCACCTTCAGGCTCGGGGGGGTCAGTGTTGCGTCAGGCCGCCCAGCAGGCCGGTGACGCCATTGAGCGGGGAGCCGGCATTGCCGCTGGTGGCGGTGCCGTTGGTCGCATTGGTCAGCGCGCCGGTTACCGTGCCGACGAGGCCGGTCACCGGGGCCAGCGGATTGGTGCCGCCGCTGCCGCTGGCATTGGCGACCGGCAGGCTGTTGAGCAGCCCGCCAAGCGGATTGCCGCCCGTGCCGCCCCCCGTGCCGTTCCGGTTGTTCAGCAGCACGCCGGCGGCGGCCACGGTCTTGCCGGTCTCCGTCACCACGCCGCCCAGCGGCGAGACGATCGGCTTGCCGGCGTTGGTCAGCATGCTGCCGCCAGTCGCCACGGTGTTACCCAGCTTGGTCAGCAGGTTGTCGACCGGGACGCCCAGGCCGGTGGCCCCGCCCACGGTCTGCGTGGTATCGGTCAGCTTGGTCGTCAGCGGCACGATGGCCTTGCTCGCGCTGCCGGTGAGCTGCGCCACGGGGCCGGTGGACAAGGTGTCGCCAAGCTTGCCGCCCACCTGCATGACGGTGCCGCCCACGGTCTGCACCACGCCTCCCACCGGCTGGGTCACGGGCGCCAGCGGCGAGAGTTGTTCCGTGCCGAGCGACTGGACCAGATCGCCCGCGCTGACTACAGTCTTGCCGGCCTGCGTGACCACGTTGCCGGTGTTGCCGACAGTGACGCCGAGCGGGTTGTCCACGCTGCCGATCTTGCCCAGCCCCTCCCGCACGCCCACGCCGAGCGTGGCCACGGTGTCGCCGGCCTTCATCACCACGTCGCCGGTAGCGTTCTGCGCGGCATCCGGCACCACCGGCAGATTCGCGTCCTTGACCTGCTGGCCGATCTGGCTCACGGCATTGCCGGTGGCCACCACGGTATTGCCGGCGCCTTCGGTCACCTTGGCGGTGGGCGTGGTGTCCACCGAGGCAGCCGGGGTCGGCGTGGCCGGCGGCGGCGTGACGTTGTTGTTCCCGTTCGGCGAGGCGCCGCTGCCGGAACCTCCCGACGAGCAGCCGGCCAGCAGCGCCAGCACGGCGCCACAGGCGATGGTGATGACCGACACCGAACGTTCGCGTTGCATCGTTGACCTCATGATCTRTCTCCTATGGTGTGCTGGTGTGGTGTGCTCGAATCCCTCGGGCTTGCCGATGCGCGCAAGCGGTGTGCCAGCATCAAGCGCACGTTCAATACGGGCGCTCCGCACGCCCTCGCCACCGCCCGGAGACCGTTGCCCGGCGCGGCGCTCCGGCCATCGCGTCGCGCCCCGGCGTGCGTTGCCGAACGCTGCCGGAACGCCGTGTGGCGTGTTACGTGCTACGTAACGTGTTCCCGCCCACGCCACACGCCGCCGCCGCGCGCCAGCCCCGCCCGCTTCATGCGGGCGTTTGAGCCCGCCGCCCGCAAACGCTTGCCTGACGCGCCTCTCCGCGCCCCCTTCCCTCCCTTCGCATGGCATGCCCGCAGGCCGTTGCCGGCCATTCCCGGCCATGGCACACCGTTTGCGCCATGGCATGTACCGCCACGCATTCGTGGCAGGTCGGGAAAAAACCAAAAGGGAAAAGGTCATGCGCAATCAAACGTTCGCGAAGCACATCGCCCTGTCGGCATTGCTCGGGTCGCTCATCGTGCTGGGCGGCTGCGCCAGCGGCAGCGGCTCCACGTCGATGGGCACCAGCGGCTCAGGTGGCTCGAATGGCTCGGGCAGCAACAACGCCGGCCTCGGCGGCACGGGTGGTACGGGCGGCACCGGCACGGATACGGCCAACAACGGCGGTGGTGGTGGCGGCGGTGGCGGCGGTGGAGGTGGAGACAACGGCGGCGGCGGCAGCACGGTGGCGCTCACGCCCACCAGCACCATCGTCAGCAACGCCGGCGGCGTGGTGAAGGGCGTGGGCGATACCGTGACCGACGTCGGCACGGCCATCAAGGATGCGAACCTGCCAGTGGTGTCGCCGGCCACGCAGAACGGCCTGGCCGGCGTGGTGACCTCGCTCGGCAGCGCCGTGAACACGCTGGGCAACGGCGTGCAGGCCGGGCTCGGCAATATGCCGAACGCCACCAACCCGCTGGGCACCACGGTGGCCAGYACCGGTGGYGTGGTCGCSCAGGTCGGCRAYGCGGTGACGAACGCCGGCGGCGCGGTCAGCGGCCTCGGCAGCGGCCCGCTGGCGCCGCTCGGGGCGCTCACCAACCCGCTCGGCGGCGTGGTCTCGCAAGTCGGCGGCGCCGTGACCGATACCGGCGGCAAGCTCGGCACCGCGCTTTCCACCGGCCCGGTCGAGCAGCTGACCAGCGGCGTGAGCAAGGCCATCGTGCCGCTCACGTCCACGCTGACCAGCAGCACCCAGACGCTCGGCGCGGCCACCGGCCTCGGCCAGCCGGTCAGCAAYCTGCTGACCACGGTGGGCGGCGCGCTGGCGACGGCCGGCACCTCGCTGCAATCGACGCAGAAGCCCGTGGTGTCCGGCGTGGGCGGCATCGTCACAGGCACGGGCAACACGGTGGCGTCCCTCGGTGGCGCAGTGAACGGCCCGSCCAGCGGCGGCGCTGGCCCGCTGGCGCCGGTGACGGGRCTGGTCAGCGGCATCACGTCTGGCCTGACGGGCGGTAACGCTGGCGGCGGCTCCGGGACGTCCGGCCCGCTTGCGCCGGTGACGGGCCTGGTTGCC
The DNA here is from genome assembly GCF_052114485.1 of Cupriavidus sp. KB_39. Lineage (NCBI taxonomy): Bacteria > Pseudomonadati > Pseudomonadota > Betaproteobacteria > Burkholderiales > Burkholderiaceae > Cupriavidus > Cupriavidus sp. KB_39. The sequence continues at coordinate 32,037 of NZ_JBFREV010000017.1, read as the reverse complement.
GGGCTGACCGGCGGCAACGCGCCGGCGACGACCACCCCTGCGCCGACCACGCCGACGCCCAGCGGCGGCACGGGCGGAAGCAAGCCGGCRAACCCGCTTGCCCCGATCACCGCCCCAGTCACCGGCCTCGTCGGCGGGCTGGTCGGCGGCCTGACWGGCGCCCTCGGCGCGGGCGCCGGCGCGCGRCGCTGACGGCCTCCCATCGACATCGCACTGCACACACAAGCGTAGCGGCCACCGCAAGGCGGCGGGGATAGCGGCATCCCCGCCCGCCGTGGCACGCCACGCATAGCCGCGAAGCTGTGCTTTCTTGCCTTGGGGTATTGCCATGCGACCACGCGTCCGTGTTGCCGCGCTGCTGCTCAGCGCCGGCGCCTGCCACAGCAGTCTCACTTTTGCCGAACGGGGCCCGGTACAAGGCGACCCGACCCAGACCCTGCCGCGCATAGCGCCGAGCAAGCCGGCCGACAGCAACGTCACGGTGCAGGTGGAGCGGCCCGACGCCGCCCTGCAGAACCTGCTGGCCTCGCGCCTGACGCCGCGCCACTTCCGCATCGAGGGCGCCAGGACGCTGCCCTTCGACCAGATCGCCGCCAAGTTTGCGCCGCTGGCCAACCGCGAGATCACCGTCGCCGAACTGCTCCAGGCCGCCGAGTCCGTCACGCAGCTATACAAGGAAGCCGGCTACCCGCTCTCGTTCGCCTTCGTGCCGGCRCAGTCCTTCGAGCATGGCGATGTGCTGGTCACCGTGGTGGAGGGCTACGTCGCCAACGTCACGGTGCGAGGCAAGCCCGGTCCCGCCGAAGCGCGGCTGCGCAAGATCGCCGAGCAGCTCAAGCAGGACCGGCCGCTGCGCCAGGAGCGCTTCGAGCACTACGTCAACGTGCTGGCGCAGCAGCCCGGCATGCAGGTGGCGGCCACCGTGCAGCCGCCCACCACCACGGACGGCGCCTGCGAGATGGTGCTTGAGGTCAAGCGCAAGCCGTTCACGTTCGGCACCGGCGTGGAGTGGATGTCCCCCGGCGTGCGGGCCATCGCCACGGCCACCACCAACAGCCTGACGCCGCTGGGCGAGCAGCTCTCGGTCTCCACGCTGTTCCCGAAAGGGCGCGATAACGAGGAGTACTACGCGGCCAGCTACGCGCAGCCGATCGGCACCGAGGGCATGCKCGCCAAGCTCACCGCCTCCCACTACCGTGGCGTGCCCGAGAACGCCGCGCTGGCGCCAATCGGCTTCGAATCGCGCTACGTGAACGACTCGAAGCGGCTCGGCGGCACGCTGAGCTATCCGCTCATCCTCAATAACCGCCACGCGCTGACGCTGACCGGCGGGATGTACGCGAACAGCCAGTTCGAGCGCTACACCCAGGCCGTGCAGCCGGGCGCGGGCCGCCAGGTGGAGCTGTCCACCAGCGTGCGCGTGGCGAGCCTGGAGATGGGCTACGTCCAACGCGCGGAGGGTGTCACGCGCAGCGCCACGCTCGGCCTCTACAAGGGCTTCGACGCGCTCGGCGCGAATCGGGAAAACAATCAGAATGATCTGAACTTCCTGCGCACCCGGCTGCTGGTCTCGCAGGCCAACGACCTGCCGTTCGGCTTCGGCATCGCGCTCTCGGCGGCCGGGCAGTTCAGCGACCAGCGGCTGGCGTCGAGCGAGCAGATCAGCTTCGGCGGGCGCTTCTTCGGCCTCGGCTATCCGGCGGGCGAGGTGGCCGGGGACAAGGGCTGGGGCGCCTCGGCGGAACTCAACCGGCTGTTCACGGTGGATTTCACCTACCTGAAGACGCTCCAGCCGTTCCTGGTGGCGGACATGGCGCGCGTGGTTTCGAACAGCGTGTCGCTCTCGCACCGGACGCTGCAGTCGCTGGCCATCGGCCTACGTTTTTCGGACCGGCGCTACTACACGATGGACGTCTCGGTGGCCCAGCCGGTGGGCGACAAACCCACCAATGCGAGCCATCGCTCGCCGCGCTTCAACCTGCTGTGGTCGTACCAGTTCGATTGAGTCACCGCACCAGCCGCTGAGGCGGTTTGGTGCAGTTCGATCCTTGACCCCCGCGTCACCCGCAAATGAGAATGGCTCGCATTTGTACACATCAGCACGTACCAGGGGGTTGTCATGCAGGTCTCACGCGTCGTGGCCGGATCGGCCACATTGTCCCAATCCGACGAAGCATCAGAAGGCCGTGCCGGGGCGTCGTTGCCCCGGCTGACGCAGGCCGTGGGCGTGGCCCTCGCCGCCGCACCCGTGGCGGCGCTGGCGCAGGTGGAGCTGCCACCGGTCACCGTCAACGAAGACCGCCACGACGGCTTCCGCGCCGCGTCCACCGGATCGCCCAAGGACCCCGAAGCGCTGCGCGACACCGCGCGCTCGGTCAGCGTGATTCCGCAGGAGGTCATCCGCACGACGGCCGCCACCAGCCTGACCGAGGTGCTGCGCACCGTGCCGGGCATCACGTTCGGCGCGGGCGAAGGCGGCAATCCCATCGGCGACCGGCCGTTCATCCGTGGCTATGACGCGCAGGCCAGCACCTTCCTCGATGGCTTCCGGGACATCGGCGCGCAGTCGCGCGAGATGTTCAACGTGGAGTCGGTGCAGGTCAACAAGGGGCCGGCCGGCGCCTATGACGGACGGGGCGGCGCTGGCGGCACGATCAACATCCAGAGCAAAGCACCCCGGCTGGAGCGCTTCGCCGAAGGCACCCTCGGCGTGGGCAATGCCGAGTACGTGCGCGCGACGGTGGATGGCAACTGGCGCATCGGCGAGCATGCCGCCGTGCGGCTCAATGCGATGTCCCACAGCAGCGACATCCCCGGGCGCGACGCCGCGCGCGTGAGCCGGTGGGGCGTGGCGCCGTCCGTCGCCATCGGGCTGGGCACCGCCACGCGCGTCACCGCCTCCTGGTATCACTTGCAGACCGACGACCAGCCCGACATCGGCATTCCCTACAACAACGCGCCCCACACCGCCCGCAAGGACGGGCGGCCCCGGGTGCGCCCGACCGGCGATGGCCGGCCGCTCGACGTGCCGCGCGAGACCYACTACGGCCTGCTGAACCGTGACTTCCAGAAGGAGCAGAACGACACCGGCACGCTGCGTATCGAGCACGATTTCAGCCCCGCGCTCAAGCTCCGAAACCAGACGCGGCTCGCGCGCACCCAGCAGGACTTCATCTGGACCCAGCCGGACTCCAACCTCGGCAACACCTACTACAACCTGCTCTGGCGGCGCGCCAACACCCGCGTGGGCACCGTCGACACGGTGGCCAACCAGACCGACCTGTCCGGCACCTTCCGTACCGGCGCCATCGGCCACAAGTACGTGGCGGGCGTCGAATTCTCCGAGGAGAAGGCCAACTGGGATACCTACAAGGTCGATACCGGCGACCGCCGCTGCGCCAATGGCGCCGGCGCGGCCAGCGGCTACAACTGCACGACCGTGTTCGATCCCAATCCGGCCGATCCGTGGGCAGGCGCGATCCAGCGCAACCACCGGCCGACCGATGTGCGCACCCGGACGCTGTCTGCCTACCTGTTCGACTCAGCCGAGATCACGCCGCAATGGCTGGTCAATGCCGGCCTGCGGCTCGATCGCTATGACACCACGCTGACGCAGGCGCCCAACGCCAGCGGCGTGCGCAACCAGTTCTCGCGGCAGGACACGCTGGTCAACTACCAGCTCGGCGCGGTCTACAAGCCGGTGACGTGGGGCAGCGTGTATGCGAGCTTCGGCACGTCGTCCACGCCGGCGGGCTCGTTCCTCGGCCAGGGGGCGGAATCCAATTCGCTGGCGACCGACGCCGCCGGCAATCGCGGCGACCAGCTCGCGCCCGAGAAAAGCCGCGCTTTCGAGTTGGGCACCAAGTGGGATGTGCTGGGCGAGAAGCTGGCCCTGACCGCCGCCGTGTTCCGCATCGACACGGACAATACGCGGATCCTCGAGCAGGACGGCACGGCGCGCATGGCCGGCGAGCGGCGCGTGGATGGCGTGGAACTTGGCTTCGCCGGCAACGTCACGGCCAGATGGGCCGTGTACGGCGGCTACACCCACCAGAAGGCCACGCTGCGCCGGAACGGCGGCAAGGGCACGGCGAACGGCGCCACCGACGGCAACGCGTTCCCGAACACCCCGGCTGACAGCTTCAGCTTCTGGTCCACCTACGAGGTGCTGCCGGGCCTGATCCTCGGGGGCGGCGCCAACTACGTGTCCAAGGTCTGGGGCAACGAGGCCAATACGAAGTGGGTGCCGGCCTACTGGCGCTTCGACGCGATGGCCGCGTACCGGCTGAGCAAGTTCGCCAGCGTGCAGCTCAATCTGCAGAACCTGACCGACAAGTCCTACTACGCGCAGGCGCACCGCAACCACTACGCCACGATGGCGCCGGGCCGCGCCGCCACGCTGACCCTCACGCTGCGCTACTGACAGCCGGAGACGGAGGATGGATACGCTGCCATTCCGCGTGGCCTCCGCGCTGGAGCTGGGCCAGCTKGCGCCCGATRCCCTGCGCSACGTGCTGGCYGGCCCGCCCGGACCGGCGCTACGCTGGCTCGGCGCGGCAGCCGTCAGCGGCCAGCTCGATGCGCAGATGACGCTCGGCCAGTGGTTCCTCGCCGGGCGGGGCCTGCCGCCCGATGCCGCCCGCGCGCACTACTGGTTCAAGCGGGCGGCGCTGTGCGGGCACGCCGGCGCCGCCAACCTCGTCGGCCGCTGCTACGAGAACGGCTGGGGCACGGCGGCCGATGCGCGCGCCGCCACGCACTGGTTCCACACCGCCGCCCTGCGCGGCTCCGATTGGGGGATGTACAACTTCGCCACGTCGCTGGCGCTCGGGCGCGGCATGGCCGCCAGCCGCGCCGCCGCCTTCACGTGGTTCGAGCGCGCGGCGGCACGCGGCCATGCCAAGTCGCTCAACGTCGTCGGGGGCTTCTATGAAGATGGCTGGCACGTGGCGCGCAACCTCGCCTGCGCGGCGGACCACTACCGTCGCGCCGCGGCGGGCGGGGACTTCCGCGGCTGCTTCAACCACGCGCGCATGCTGGCGCTGGCCGGGCACGAGATACCCGCGCGCGCATGGGTCCGGCGCGCGGCCCTGACGGCCAACGCGCCGTTCGTCGACAAGATGCTGGCCTGGCTGGTTGCGGCACCGCAACCCGCACTACGCGCGCTGGCGGATGCGGTGCAAGGCGCCCCGGGCGCACGGGGCGCCCGGGCGGTGCGCCTCAGTTCACCCGGAACCCCACCTTGATCATGACCTGGAAGTGCGCGATCTTGCCGTCCTGCACATGGCCGCGCGTTTCGATCACTTCGAACCAGTCGATGTTCTTGATGGTTTCACCGGCTTTGGCAATGGCGTTGCGGATGGCACCGTCGCAGCCGTCGGCGGATGAGCCGACGATTTCGACCAGCTTGTAGGTGTGGTTCGTCATGGTGGTCTCCTGTCGCATCTGGCGTTGTGCCTTCCATCATAGGCAGCATGTCCGGCAAGCCCAAGGGCCACGGACGCCGCAGGGCCCCCCGCGCGGGTTGCGGAAGGGCCGCTTCCACTGTTACGCTGCGGGCCGCTGAACTTCTGCCACCACTCTGTAACCTGATGTTTACTTYYCTTCACCGTTGCAAGCGGCTCGCCCTGGCGAGCCTGATGGTTGCCGCCACCGGCCTCGCCGCCGTGGCCCAGGCCCGCACCACCTCCACGCTCGRGCGTCTGGCCGATGCGCTCACGCCCGCCGCGCGCCCGAGCGCGTTCGCGGCCGGCAGCACCTATACGCTCTGCTTCGTGCCGGACGGCCCGAGCTGCCAGGACATGCTGATCGATGCCATCCACAACACCCGCCGCAAGCTGCTGATCCAGGCGTACTCGTTCACCAACGCGCAGATCGCCAAGGCCGTGGCCGATGCGCACCAGCGCGGCGTGGACGTGCGCGTGATCGTGGACAAGAGCCAGGTCTCCGAGCGCTACACCAGCGCCACCTTCCTCAAGAATGCGGGGATTCCCGTGGTGATCGATACCAAGCCGGCCATCGCCCACAACAAGGTCATGGTGTTCGACGACCAGGCGGTCTTCACCGGCTCGTTCAACTTCACCAAGTCCGCCGAGCAGCGTAACGCCGAGAACGGCATGCTGATCCGGGGCGACGCCGCCGTGGTGCGCGCCTATACCGAGAACTGGCGCACCCGCTTCGAGCAGTCCTCCGCGTACTGATCACACGCCAGGGGCCTCCCCCGGCCCCTCGGCATCCTCCCGCAGCAGGATCAGCCAAACGCTGACAGACCGGCCGCCCGCGCCGGTGTCTACTTCAGGTGTGTATCCCCGGATGCCGCGAACGGCGATTGCCCGGGGTCATGCCAGCCATGATCCCCCGCCAGACCCTCTCCGGCGATGTTTCGAGCCTGCCCTCTCGCATCGTCCGATCGCCCCCTCGCGCGCCGCCGGCCAACCTGGCAGGAGGAAATATGCTTACCAATCAGAACACCGATAAACCCGTGCGCCGAGGGGCGCGCGCGCTTTGCGTCATCGGCGTGGCCGTGGCGTCGCTGGGCTTGTCGATGGGCGCCCGCGCCGACATGAGCACGTCCAGCGCCGGCCCGTTCACCTATGTATGCGGTGGCGTGGCGGCGGACGAACAGGCGGAAATGAACAGCGCGGCCCGCGAGTACGACATGGGCCTGCTCTTCACRCARGGCGGCCGGGGCGAGTACCTCTCGGACGTCAACGTGAAGCTGATGCGGAACGGCAAGCAGGTGGCGGAGTTCACGTCCACCGGCCCGCGCTGCCTGATCAAGGGCCCGCGCGCGTCGTACCAGGTAGTGGCCACGTTCGAGGGGACGTCCAAGCGGACCACCCTGAGCCCTGGCGAGAAGAACGTGCAGTTGCGTTGGTAGGGAACCGCCCCAACCGGCCTCTATCTATATAGATATGCAGCCCTGAGCCGCCATCCCCTGCGCGGCCCCATGCCGCGCCCCGTCCCCGCGGGGCCGGCATATTTTTTTGCCCSCGTTTTTGCCCACGTAGTTGCCCACGGTTTTCGGCCACGGCCTGCATGAATGCAACAGGAATGGCACACTTCCGGGTTCTATTGTGGAGTGCCTCAAACCCTGGAGAGTTCGCATCATGACGACCAAGCCCGACAGCCGCTGGATTCGCATCGACACCGCCGATGGCAGCTTTGACGCCTACCTGAGCCTGCCGCCGGGCGGCAAGCAGCCCGGCAATCCCGGCATCGTGCTGATTCAGGAGATCTTCGGTGTGAACGAGCACATCCGCTCGGTGGCGGACCAGTACGCGGCGGACGGCTACGTGGTGCTGGCCCCGGACGTGTTCTGGCGCAAGGCGCCGCGCGTGGAGCTGGGCTACAGCGGCCCGGACTGGGAACAGGCGATGGCGCTGCGCACCAGCGTGGACCTGGAAGCCGCGGTGTCGGACATCGGCGCCACGGCCACCGCGCTGCGTGCCGAGATTGGCACGGGCGGCAAGGTGGCGGCAGTGGGCTACTGCTTCGGCGGGCTGCTGTCGTACCTGGCGGCGGCGCGGGGTCTGGTCGATGCAGCCGTGCCGTACTACGGCGGCGGCATCCAGAACCAGCTGCACGAGGCCGCCGCGCTGAACGTGCCGGTGCAGTTCCACTATGGCGCGCTGGACAAGCACATCCTGCCCGAGCATGTCGAACAGGTGCGCCAGGCCGTGGCCGGCAAGCGCGGCACCGAGGTCTTCGTCTACGATCAGGCCGATCACGGCTTCAACTGCTGGGCACGCGCCTCGTTCCATCAGCGCTCGGCGGCGCTGGCCCATGGTCGCGCGCTGACCTTCCTGGCCAACGCGCTGTCCTGAGCCCCGCTCAGTAAGGCACGGCCACGCCGTTCTGTATCTTCACGCGGTCGCCCGAACGCAGGTTGTAYGGGCTGGCCTGCGTGAGGGTCAGGTAGCCGCTGTCGTTGGTGCGCACGCGCACCCGGTAGGCCGCCGGCCCAGTGTTGGTCTGCTTCTCCACCGCGTTGCCGGCCACGGCGCCGGCGACCGCGCCGCCAATCGTGGCGATGGTATTGCCGCGCCCGCCGCCCACCTGATGGCCGAGCAGCCCGCCCGCCACGCCGCCGATCACTGCGCCGACGCCGCTGGTGTCCGCAGGCTGGCCCCGCACCATCTCGATCGATTCCACCCAGCCGTAGCGCACCGCGTACGGGTCGGCACCATCGCCCGGCTGTGTCGCCGGATAGCCGTACTGGTCGTAACCGGGCTGCTGGGGGTAGGACGCCTGGGGATAGCCGGACTGCGGATAGCCCGACTGCGGGTACGCTGGCTGCGGGTAGCCCGGCTGCTGGTACGCTGGCTGCTGGGGATAGCCCGACTGGGGATACGACTGCGCCGGATACCCGCCGCTGATCTGCGTGCCGCTGGTGCCGCTGGTGCCGCTGGTGCCATACCCCGCCTGCTGCGGGTAGCCACCGCCGTAGTTGCTGCCGTAGCCGCCTCCATAGCCGATACCGTACCCGTCGGCATAACCATTGCCATACGGCGCGGTGACACAGCCGGCCAGCGCGCCGGCGGCGATGACGGCCAACGCCGTGGAACGAAACGGGAAAGACATGGTGGAGACTCCTGCGGCCAATGCGCGTGTGGATGATGCGCGCGAGTCTAGAGCCGGGGCTCGGCGGCAGGTGTCACGGRAGATTGTGATGGGTAACGGGCTGTAACGCCGCCCGTGGACGAATCAGAGCCGATCAGCGCCGTCGTCGTTGAACGCCGTGATGCGGGCCACGCGGAAGGTATTGCGCAGGGACTCGAGTTCGGCCCGGTGCAGCATCGCCAGCCGGTTCAGGCAGCGCTCGCCCTTGGCCAGCAGGTGGATCTGCACCACGCGGCGGTCGTCGGGATTCACCTTGCGGCTGACCAGCCCGGCCGCCTCGCAGCGGTTCACCAGCGCCACCACGCCATGCTGCTTGGCCTGCAGGCGCTCGGCCAGCTCGCCCACCGAGGCCCAGTTCCGCTCCGCCGAGCCGCGGATGTGGAGCATCAGCAGGTATTGCTGCACCGTCACGCCTTCGGCGCGCGCGGCGTCTTCGGAAAACCGCAGGAAACGCCGCAACTGGTATCGGAAATCGGACAGCGCCTCGAAATCCTGCTTGGTCAGGGCGGCTTGGGGCGCGGCGGGCTTGCGTGGCATTGAAGAATCAGTTTTGCAGAGGGGGAAATCCGGCGCTCATTATAAAAGCACCCCTTGTGCSCGCAGGCATCCTCCGGTGCGCTGGCGCGCATTTCCGCATGCGCGCCGGACGGGGTATGGCAGAATCTGTGCGGAGACCGACACCCTAACACCGCCAACCCGGAAATCCGCCCGATGTTCACGGAAATTGTCCTGTTCCTGCTTGATACCGTCTTCACGCTGTTCGGCATGGCACTGCTGCTGCGCCTCTGGATGCAACTGACCCGGCTGCCGTCGCGCAATCCGGTGTCGCAGGGCGTGTTCCAGGTCACGGACTGGATCGTCCGGCCGCTGCGCCGCATCATTCCGGGCTTCGGCGGCATCGACTGGGCCACATTGATCGCGGCCTACCTGACCGCCGTGCTGTTCCTGGTCTGCCGTGCGCTGGTGCTGGATGCGGATCCGCTGGCCTTCCTGCCGGTGATCCTCGCCCTCAGCCTGCTCAACGTGCTCAAGTGGGGCATCAGCATGGTGATGTGGGTGACGTTGCTGATGGCGATCCTGTCGTGGGTCAACCCGCAATCGCCGATGGCGCCGGCGCTGTGGCACCTGACCGCGCCGATGCTGCGCCCGCTCCAGCGCGTGATACCGCGCCTGGGCGGCTTCGACATCTCGCCGCTGATCCTGTTCGTGATCGCGCAGATCCTGCTGATGGTCATCGCCAGCGTGAGCCGTGGCGTGATCTGAGCCGCAAGGCTAGCACAGATCGACCCCCTAGGGTTAACCCTTATTRTCCAGCTGACTGGACAGTCTTTCGAGGATTTACCCTTTTTCCTGTGCGTGCCGAAGCCTACATTACAGCCACCGCGGACCCACCGCGATCTCTGCCAATAAGTAGGAACAGCACGACCATGAAGAAGACCCTCGCCCTCACCCTCCTCGCCCTCGGCCTGGCCGCCGGCGCCGCCTCTGCCCAGGCTTCGCAATCGATCACGGACCTGGCCCGCCTCGACGGCAGCATCGGCCGCGTCGGCAAGGCTGACCCGTACACCGACGGCGCCCGTGGCGTGACCGAAAAGCGTGATGTGTACTCGGAAGGCGCGCGCGGCGTGACCGAGAAGCGCGACGTGTACTCGGAAGGTGCCCGCACCGTGACCGAGCAGCGCGACCAGTTCAGCGAAGGCGCCTGAGCCGCGTAGCAGTACCAAGGGCGGCGCAATGCCGCCCGGCAGCACCCCCGGGGCGCTCCCCACGCCCCGCTAGACTTCCCCCTGCTCCATCCGCTCGAAGGCTTCCACCCGTCCAGCGGGCGCCATCCGCGCCGCCGGCTCGGCCAGATCGCCCAGATCCGCGCCCATCATCGATTCGATGGCTTCCATGAACGCGCGCACCTTGCGCGGTTGCAGGCGCCGGTCGGGCAGCAGCGCGAAGACGCGCAGCGGCGGCAGCGGATAGTCGGGCATCACCCGCACCAGCCGGCCCTGCGCGATCTCGGTCTCGGCGGCCGTCATCGGCACCCGGGCGATGCCCAGCCCGGCCAGCGCGGCCTGCATGCGCAGTTCGGCGTTATAGGTCTGCATGCGCGGGCGGATCGGCACCGAAATGCGCTCGCCATCGCGCGCGAACTCCCAGACCGAGACGCCGGGCGTGGCCAGCGTCGGCATGTTCGAGAGATCCTCGGGATGCATCTGCGCCGGCAGGCTCGCCGCCAGCGAGGGCGCGGCCACCAGGCCGCGTTCCACGTGCCAGATGCGCCGGGCGATGGTGCCGGAGTCGGGCAGTTCGGTCTCCACCGTGACGAAGGCGATGTCGAAGCCCTCGCGGATCGGATCGACCAAGCCCTGGGAAATCTCCACCGTGATATCGAGTGCGGGATGCGCCGCAAGTGTTCGGCAGATCACACCGCCCAGTTGCTGGGCGCCGAACTCGTACGGCGTGGCGATGCGCAGCATGCCCTGCACGCGCTCCTCGCGCGCCAGGGTTTCCTGGCGGATCTCGCGCAGCCGCGCGAACAGCGGGGCCACGTCGCGATAGACCGCGCCCCCGGCATCGGTGAGGCGCATGCGGCGCGTGGTGCGCTCGAGCAGCTTGGCGCCGATGGCCGTTTCCAGCCGCGCCACGGCGGCCGACACTCTGGATTTGGGGCAGTCCAGCGCCGCCGCTGCCGCCGTGAAGGTGCCCTGCTCGACGACGCAGCAGAACGCCTCCCAATCATTCCACTGAATTGTTTCGTTCACTGACCCGATGACCTGCGACATTTTGCGATCGCACATTATGAGGGAGAGCGGGGCGTCCGTCAGCGTGGCGGTCAGTCGCGGCGGGGTATTGCCGATGGCCCCGGACTAGCGATTTGGACGCATTTCCACTACCCTTTCGGCCTTTCCGAGCCAATTTCGAGCCCATTCCGCAATGGCGAGCCCTGCCGATCCCGCATCATCCCGCACGCCGGGCACCCCGCCCGCCGAGAAGCCGAGCGACAGCTATGTGCAGTCCTTCGCACGCGGGCTGTCCGTCATCCGCGCATTCGACGCCCGCCACCCCACCCAGACGCTGACCGAAATCGCCCAGGCCAGCGGCCTGACCCGCGCCGGCGCGCGCCGTATCCTGCTCACGCTGGTGGGGTTGGGCTATGTGCAGGCCGATGGCCGCCAGTTCCGGCTCACGCCCAAGATCCTCGACCTCGGCTTCGCCTACCTGACCTCGATGCCGTTCTGGAACCTGGCCGAGCCGATCATGGAGGCGCTCTCGCAGTCGGTGCATGAAAGCTGCTCGATCTCCGTGCTCGATGGCACCGAGATCGTCTACGTGCTGCGCGTGCCGGCACGCAAGATCATGACGATCAACCTGTCCATCGGCAGCCGGCTGCCGGCCTATTGCTCGTCGATGGGGCGCGTGCTGCTGTCGGGGCTCGATGACGACACGCTCGACCGCGTGCTGCGCGACACCGCGCTGGAAGCGCGCACGCGCCGCACCGTGACCGACATCGACCAGTTGAAGTCGCTGATTGCCGACATCCGCACGCGCGGCTGGGCGCAGAACGATCAGGAACTGGAGGAAGGGCTGGTCTCGCTGGCCGCGCCCATCCGCAACCGCACCGGGCAGATCATCGCCGCCATCAATATCAGCGGGCAGGCCAACCGCACCAGCGCGCAGGAGATGTCGGATCGATTCCTGCCACCGCTGCTGGAGGCCTCCGAGAAGATTTCCGGGCTGGTCGGCCTGCGGACCTAGGTCGGCCCTCGGTCGAAGACGGGCTTACACCCGCGCCTTCGGCTCCCACGACACCGCGATATCGCCGTTGACGAAGGTCTGGCAGGCCATGCGGAAGCCGGCGCCCAGGTCGTCATCGCTCAGATGCTTGCGCTCCTTGGGCTTGACCGCGTCCGTATGCTCCAGCCCGCGATCGATGTGGCACTTGCAGGTGCCGCACAGCCCGCCGCCACACTTGAACGGGATGCCGCCCTGCTCGCGCAGCGATACGCGCAGCAGGTTGCTGTTGGCGGGCGCGGTAACCGTCTTGCCGCCATTGGTCACGAATTCGATTTCCACCTTGCGGACCTCCGGCGCCGCAGCGGGTGCGGCGGGCGCGGCGCTGCCGCCGCCAGTGTCCTCGGTGGTGTCGGCGGCAGCCGTCTCGATATCTGCCCGCATCATTGCTTCCTTAAAGAGAGGTCCATGCTGCCGAAGTGCGCCAGCGCCTGCAGCGCGGCCCGGGCAGCGTCGAGCGTGTCGAAGCGCTCGAGGAATTTCGATGGCACGTGGTTGACCACCGGCGGCGCATCCGGGCCGCCGGTTTCGTCGATCACGGGCACCTTCACCGCCGCATGCAGCGTGGCGATCACGAAGATCGCCTTCGGGCGGCCATAGAACAGGTACTCGTAGGTTTCCACCGGCTCCACGCCCGGCACGGCCTCCGTGCGGAACTGGCCCGGCTTGCTGGTCAGGATCACGAACATGAGGTCTGGGCCTGGGTGTTGGCCTGAGGTTGTGCCGGGGTCTCAGGCTGCTGATCCTCCTGCTCCAGCTCGATGTCATGCGTCAGCCAGATCTGGCAGGCAAGCCGGAAGCCCTGGTCGATCCGCTCGCCCAGCTGCTTCTTTTCCTTCCAGTTCGGCGGCGGCAGGTGCTCGGCGCCCGCCAGGACCCGGCACGCGCACTTGGAGCACTTGCCCATGCCGCATTCGTAGCGCAGGTTCGGATACGGAAACTGCTTGATGCCGGCGCGGACGACGAGGTTGGTCTCGGGCTTGACCTCGTCCACGAAAACCTGCCCGTGCTTGTGAAAGACGACTTTCGGCATGTTGGTGACTTCGCTGAAATCGAAAAAAAGGAAGCGCCCGGCGTCAGTGCCAGAGCAGCATCGCGCAGATCGTGGAGACGAACAGCCCGGCCAGCACGGGCAGCAGCAACGCCCGCACTGCATCGAGCACCGGCACGCGCGCAAACCCGGCCACGGCGATCAGGGAGGACCAGGCGATCAGCGTGCCGCCGCCGGTCCAGACCGCGCCCATCTGACCCACTGCGGCCAGCGTGGCCGAGTCGAAGCCGACTACCGGACCCAGCGCGCCGGCCAGCGTGCCGGTCAGCGGCAGGCCGGCGAAGCCGGAGCCATCGATGCCGGTGATCATGCCCACCAACAGCACGCCGAAKGCCACGAACACGTGGTTGTCCGGAATCATGTGCTGGTACGCCTGGATCAGCTCGAACAGCAGGCTGGGCGCCTTGCCGGCGTCCACGCCCAGGATCTGCGCGGCGGTCTCGCCGGCGCCCACGAAGAAGAAGCCGGCAATCGGCAGCACCGAGCCCATCGCCTTGAACGCGAACACGAAGCCATCGGTGATGTGCTCCGGGCAGACATCGAGCATCTTGCGCGGCCCTTCGGCGGCCAGCGTGGCCAGCATCATCAACAGCGCGGCCACGCCGCCCACCAGTGCCGCTGCCGCGCCGCCCTTGAGATCCGGCATGCCGGCGGCCAGCTTGGGCGCCACCATCAGCGAGACCACGCAGATAAACGCCACCGGCGTGAGCACCGCGAAGAACTTCGACCACTTGATGCGGCGCTTGGCCACCATCGCCAGGCTCTGTTCGATATTGGCGTCCGTGACGAGCGGCTCCGGGTGCGACGTGCCGCGCGCAATCTCCGCCTTGTCGAAGGTGCCGGTGGCTTCCATGGCCGTGTCCACGCCCGTGGCGCGGGCCTGCCAGCGGTCCAGCAGCGCGCCGTTGGCCGGCACGATGTGACGGCGCATCGACAGATAAGCCAGCGTCAGCGCGATGGTGCCGGTGATGATCGACAGGATCAGCGCCCGGTCCGCCACCACGGCCGCGCTGACCGCTGCGCCCGCCGCCTTGGCGCTGATGCCYGGCGCCACACCAATCACGTAGTCCGACGAGAGCGCCATGCCCTGCCCGGCGATGGCGATGGCCATGGCGCCGGCCAGCGGCGGCAGCCCGGCGGCGATGGCCGCGGGCAGCAGGATGGCCGACACCAGCGGCACGGCCGGCGTGGGCCAGAAGAACAGCGAAATCACATAGGTGATGCCCGCCAGGATGAAGTAGGCGCTATGCCCGTTCTTCATGACGAGGCGGAACGGCTCCACCATGCGGATATCGGATCGCAACGATTTCAGCGCATTGAGCAGCGCCGTCATGAAGGCGATCACCAGGAAGATATTGAACAGCTCCTTCGCCGCGACGAGGCTGGCCCCAAAGATGCCCCCCAACGCGCTGACCGGATTGCCCGTGATGGCCAGGATCACGAGGAAGGTGCCGACGATAGACGGCACGACAACGTTGGCCCGCAGGATCATCGTCAAGACGATGACTGCGACACCTAGCAAATACACCCAATGTGCCAGGCCGATTTCTACGGTTTGTTGCATGAGGCTCCCCTGATCCTGATCTTGGGGCCCTTGTGGGGGCGGATGAATAAGACCTGCCGTCGACCTCTTGGCTGCGTGCAGCGCTGGGCGTCGATCTAATTTGTATACTATATCCCGTTGACGCTTCCGAACAAGCGAAACCTGCACGGCTTGGGGTAATCCCCCAATGCGGTGCGGAAAGCCGCATCAGTGCACGGTTTCAGCGCATCAAGCACCACTCTGGAAGGCACGCCYCGGGAAAATATCGATGCATCAACGCTRGCAATTTTTCCGGCCATGTGTAGACTGTATACCGAATCGAGCCACARACAGCCCTGAGCCCCCATCGACCATGCTCCATATCACCGACGAACTGATCGACCGACACGTGACGGCCCAGGACGCCCAGCAGGCCATGCTGGCGGCCTTCCAGAGTTTTGGACGCGGCGAGGCCGCGATGCAGGAACGGATCCGGACGGAGGCGGGTGGTGTGAAGCTTTCCACGCTTGGCGCGGTGATTCCGGAGCAGGAGGTGGCGGGGGCCAAGGTATATACGACGATCGCAGGACAGTTCTCATTTGTCATCCTGCTGTTTTCAACCGTTGACGGCCGGCCGCTGGCTTCGTTCGACGCCGGCGCGATCACGCGGCTGCGCACGGCGGCCTGCACGGTACTGGCCGCGCAGCGGCTGGCCCGGCCCGAGAGCGCCACGCTTGCGCTGTTCGGCGCCGGCACGCAGGGTGTGCAGCATGCGGCGCAATTGTCCGCCGCGCTGCCGCTGCGCCGCGTGCTGGTGGTCGATCCTTATGCCGACGCGAGCCTGCCCSACCGGCTCGCCGCACAGTGCGGCATTCCCGTGACCTTTGCCGATCCGGCCGTGGCCGCCGCGCAGGCCGACATCATCGTCACTGCCTCGCGCTCGACCACACCGCTGTTCTCCGGCGAACTGATCCAGCCGGGCACCTTCATCGCCGCCATCGGATCGAGCCTGCCGCATACCCGCGAACTCGACGACACCGCGCTGTCCCGCGCCGCCACCGTGGTGGTGGAGTGGCGGCCGCAGTCGCTGCGCGAGGCCGGCGACCTGGTGCTCGCCGACAAGGCGGTGCTGCCCGACAGCAAGATCGTGGAGCTGGCCGATGTTCTGCTGGGCAAGGCGGGGCGCCGCCACGCCGACGACATCGTGATCTACAAGTCGGTCGGCGTCGGTCTGGAGGACATCGCCCTGGCTGGTGTCGCCTATCGACGGATTACCGAAGCGGAGGCTGGAAAAGCCTGACGCGTGCTGCGCCCGGTCAGCTCTTTGTCGCCCAAATTCGATTGCAGAAAGTATACAAATTTCATCCTGATTCAAACCCGCCGCAGATAAGACGTCTCTCACGTCGCGGCTCACAACCACCCCTCGTCAAAACAGGAGCCCCCAAATGGCCGAACTGATGAACCGTGAAGATTTCCGCGCCGCCCTCGAGAACGCAATCAAGGGCAAGAGCGCCAACCAGGCACCCTTCAGCAAGGCATGGGCTGGCGGCACGCTGTCGCGCGACCACCTCGCCCGCTGGGCCGAGAACCACTATCACTACGTGGGCCCGTTCGCCGACTACCTCGCCTATATCTATGCCCGCACGCCGGACCACATGACCGAGGCCAAGGACTTCCTGCTGGCCAATATGTACGAGGAAGAGATTGGCGGCGACCGCCACACCGACCTGCTGATCCGCTTTGCCGAAGCCTGCGGCACCACCCGCGAGCGCGTGGTGGATGCGGACAACATGTCGCCGACCACGCGCGGCCTGCAAAGCTGGTGCTACGCCGTGGCCATGCGCGAAGACCCGGTGGTGGCCGTGGCCGGCCTGGTCGTAGGCCTGGAGTCGCAGGTGCCGTCGATCTACCGCAAGCAGACCCCCACGCTGCGCGAGAAGTACGGCTTCACGGACGAGGAAGTCGAATTCTTCGACCTRCACATCGTCTCCGACGAGATCCACGGCGAACGCGGCTATCAGATCGTGCTCGAGCACGCCAATACGCCGGAATTGCAGCAGCGTTGCCTGAAGATCTGCGAGGTTGGCGCCCAGATGCGACTGCTGTACACCACCGCGCTCTATTACGACTACGTGGACGGCACGCGCGAGACCGTGGYCGCCTGAGCGGCCTCCGCATCTGCCCGGCCCCCGTGCCGGGCGCCCCGCCCCCGTTCGCAAAGGCCACAGTCATGACCGAGACGTACCGCAACTACATCGACGGCGAATGGTGCGACAGCGCCAGCGGCCGCACCACCGACAACCTCAACCCCGCCGACACGCGCGACATCGTGAGCCGGCACGCCGCCTCGGACGCGCGTGACGCCGCCGCCGCCGTGGCCGCCGCCTCGGCCGCCTTCGACAGCTGGAAAAAGACCCCCATCGGCAAGCGCGCGAAAATTCTCAACGATGCCGCCGCGCATCTGGAAGCCAACGCCGACGCCATCGCCGCCGAGCTGACCCGCGAGGAAGGCAAGGCGCTGTCGCTGGCGCGCGACGAAGTCATGCGCTCCGCCCAGACGCTGCGTTTCTACGCCGTGGAAGGACAGACCTACGGCGGTGAGACGTATCCCAACGATGACCCGGACATGCTGGTCTACAGCCAGCGCGAGCCGCTGGGCGTGGTGACGGTAATCTCGCCGTGGAACTTCCCGGTGTCGATTCCGGCCCGCAAGATCGCGCCGGCGCTGATCACCGGCAACACGGTGGTCTTCAAACCCTCGTCGGACGCGCCGCTCTCCGGCTACCGACTGGCCGAAGCCTTCGTCAAGGCGGGCATTCCGAAGGGCGTGCTTAATTTCGTGACCGGCAGCGCCGCCGAGGTGGGCCCGACCATCGTCGAATCGCGCGCGGTACGGGCCGTGTCCTTCACCGGCTCSACGGCAGCGGGCGAGCAGATCCACAAGTCCGTGCCGATGACCACGCGCACGCAGATGGAGTTGGGCGGTAAGAATCCTCTGATCGTGATGGAGGACGCCGACCTCGACAAGGCCGTGGACCTGGCCATCAAGGGCGGCCTGTCGCTGTCCGGCCAGGCYTGCACGGGCACCAGCCGCATCCTCGTGATGCGCGAGGTGAAGCAGGCATTCACCGACAAGCTCGTGGCCAAGGTCAAGACGCTGAAGATCGGCAGCGGCATGGCCACCGGCATGGATCTTGGCCCGCTCGCCACGCGCAAGCAACTGGAAACCGTGCTCGGCTACATCGCCGCCGGCAAGGCTGAAGCCACGCTGCTGTGCGGTGGCGAAGCGCTGACGGATGGCGATTTCTCGCACGGTTACTACGTCTCGCCGGCCGTGTTCACCGATGTCACGCCGACCATGCGCATCGCCCGCGAGGAAATCTTCGGCCCGGTGCTCGCCATCCTCGAAGTGGGCAGCTACGCCGAGGCCATCGCCGTTGCCAATGACTCCGAGTACGGCCTGTCCGCGGCCATCGCCACGCGCAATCCGCGCTATATGCACGATTTTGCGCATGACATCGAGTCCGGAACGGTGAAGATCAACCGCACCACCACCGGCAACCTCGTCAACGCGCCGTTCGGCGGGCTGAAGCGGTCGAGCACCTCCACGTTCCGGGAATCGGGCCGCGCGGGGCTCGAGTTCTACACCCAGATCAAGACCATCTATCGCGGCTGCTAAGCGGCGACTACCCGGCTATTAAGGATTTCACGATGAAAAAGGCAATCAAGCTCGAACTGCGGGAAGCCCGCCACATGGTGGCGGCGGCGGTAAAGAAGGCCGAGGAAATCGGCGTGCTGGAGTCCATCTGCATCGTCGATGAGGGCGGCTATCCGCTGCTGCTCGAACGCATGGACGGCGCCCGCATCACCGGCCCGCAGATCGCCTGGAACAAGGCATTCACGGCGGCCGGCCAYAAGCGTTCCACACACCTGTTCAATACGGCGCCCAACGGCCCCGCGCTGCCCGGCAACGAGGCGTTCGGCATCCAGTGGAGCTTCGAAGGCAAGTTCGCGGTGTTCGTCGGCGGCTACCCGGTGGTGGTCAACGGCGAGGTGGTCGGCGGCGTGGGCCTGTCCGGCGGCAACGGCGAGCAGGACACCGCGTGCGGCGTGGCCGCGCTGGAAGCATTGCGCGACCTGCTGGCCGGCGAGGACCTGACCGTGCTGGCGCAGGCCGACATCAAGAAGTAAGCAGGAGCGGTCATGTCCCACGGTACCCATCCCCTCTATCGCATCGAGATTGCCGAGACGCAGCAGTCGTTCACGGCGCAGCCCGGCGAGTCCGTGCTCGATGCCGCGCTGCGCACGGGCGTCAGCCTGGCCCACGAATGCACGTTCGGCGGATGCGGCACCTGCCGCGTGCGCGTGGTGGAAGGATCGGTCAGTTATGAAGAATTTCCGATGGGACTGACCGAGGACGAGGACGCCGCCGGCTTCGCCCTGGCCTGCCAGGCGCGGCCCACGGCCGACCTCGTCATCAGCACCGCGCGCGGCCGGGAGCCGGCCGTGCCGGCACGCCGCGCGTCAGCCATCGTACAGGCGGTGACGCCGCTCGCCGCCGACGTGCTGCACCTGCGCATGGCCCTGCCCGACGACACGCCGCTGGCCTTCGCGCCGGGCCAGTACATGAAGATTCTGCTAGACGACGGGAGCCACCGCAGCTTCTCGATGGCGTCCGCCCCGCGCGGCAACGAGGTGGACTTCCACGTGCGCCGCATTGCCGGCGGTCGCTTCACGGCGGGGCAACTGCCGCGCCTGCAACCGGGCGACCGGCTCGACGTGGAAGTGCCGCTCGGCAACTTCGCACTGCGCAAGGAGGACTACCGCCCGCTGCTGATGGTAGCCACCGGCACCGGTATCGCGCCCATCAAGAGCATGCTGGAGTCCCTGATGGATGACCCGGATTGCCCGCCGGTGTGGCTCTACTGGGGCATGCGGTCCGCATCGGACCTCTACCTCGACAACGAGATCCGCGCCTGGGGCGATCGGCTTTACGATTTCCAGTACGTGCCGGTGCTGTCCCGCGCGGACGCGGACTGGCAGGGCCGGCGCGGCTATGTGCACGAAGCCGTGGCGGCGGACCTGGGCGACCTGTCCGAGCATGCGATTTATCTCTGCGGCTCGCCGAACATGATCCACGATGCAAAGCAGTTGTTCACCGGACTCGGCGCGCAGGTCCCGTTCCTGTATGCCGACGGGTTCACTTTTCAGCATCCGACGATGTAGTGGAATGTCTGGTCGCAAAGGTTGACGGTATACAATAGTGGCATTCACGCCGGGCCCATGCATCCCAATGGGCCGGTGCTTCAACGCTCAAGTTTCTTGCGCGATCCACGATTTCCACGGCCGATCCCGACCATGAACGACGCCACCACCAGTGCCTTCAGCCCGAATCCGGACACCCCGGCTGCCAGCCTGGGCGCCCAGCATTCCCCGCTCTTCGCGCTTGTGACCGATACGTTGCGGCAGCGCATCCTCGACGGCCAGTACGATCCCGGCGAGCGGCTGGTGGAGAACACGCTGTCGCTGGAGCTGGGCGTGTCCCGCATTCCGGTGCGCGAGGCGCTGCGCGCGCTGGCGGCGGAAGGGCTGGTCAAGATCGAGCCGCGCCGTGGGGCATCGGTGGCGCGTCTGTCGCCCAATATCGCCCGCGAAATGGTCGAGGTGCGCGCCACCCTCGAAGGTCTCAACGCCAAGCTCGCGGCACAACGCCGCGACCCCGCGCTGATCCTGGAAATCGAGAAGGTTCTCAAGGAAGGCAACGACGCCGTGAACAGCGGCCAGACCGAGCGCTTCGTCGAACTCAACTCCAAGTTCCACGAACTGCTCGGTAATATCGCCGCCAACAGCGTGCTGCAGGACATGATGCGTTCGCTGCGTGAGCGCACCGGGCTGCTGTTCGCGCCGGCCAACCTGAGCCGCGCGCGCCTGAACTGGGACGAGCATGCCCAGATTCTCCAGGCCGTGATTGCCGGCGATGCCGACCTTGCYGCGCTGCTGGCCACGCGCCATGTGTTCAGCGCGGCGAAAGCTGTCGAAAACATGAACGGCACCCCGGCAAACGCGCCGGTCGATACGCCTGACAAGGGCGCGTAATCTCCGCCGCCTGACCTCGACACCACATTCCGGCCACATTCCGGTGCACGGACGCCCGCCCTCGCRCGGGCGTCTGCGCATGGCATTCCCCGTTCGCACCAGCAAATGGCGCGCCGCACCATCGCGGTGTATACTGTAGGCTGTTGTTAACCACAATAGGGAATGACCATCATGCAATACCCGGATGCTTCGTACCTCAGCCGTCCGGTCGGCGAGCAACTCCGCAAGCACTTTGCCCGCCGCGATGCGGTTCGGCACGCCACCCCGCTGCTGCCCGTCCGTCTGGCCGATCTGTTTGCCCTGTTCCGTTCGGGCACGACTCGCGGCAACGCCGCCTGACGCGCACCACGCGCGCCAATGAAAAAGCCGCCATCAGGCGGCTTTTGTGTTTCTGGGAAGGGACGTCTACAAGGCGGCCGGCGGCAGCTCCACGCTGCCGAACTCGGCGGACCGCGTGCCGGCCAGCGGCCGGTTGCTCGCACCGAAGTAAGCGAACGCTACCGACAGCTTGACCGTCTCGGCGTCATTCCGGCCSGCCGCGTGGAACAGGCGGCTGTCGAACATCAGCACGTCGCCGCGATGCAGCGTCAGGGGCATCGCCCCTTTCAGCAGGCTCTGGCTATTGGGATGCGCCTCGATGAGAAAYTCGGCCGGATCGAGCTGCTCCGGCGCCAGCTTGGCCTGATGCGAACCCGGAATCACACGCAAGACGCCGTTTCGCTCGTCTTCATCGCCCAACGCCAGCCAAACCGTGACCARCTCGGGCTTTACGAACGACCAGTAGCGTGTATCGCGATGCCAGCCAGTCTGGCTGCCGAAATGCGGATGCTTGGTCATCACGCAGTTATGGTGCGCCAGCGTCAGGCGGGCGGGCTCGCCCAGCAGCGCCTCCACCGTGGCCACCACGTGCGGATCGCTGGCCCAGCGGCGGAATACCTCGTCACGGCCATAGGCCTGGCGCAGCCGGCGTACCGTACCGCCCCCTTCGGCCTTGCGCGAGGTGGGCGCGCCGGGATAGCCGAGATCGGCCTCGAACTCCACCGGCGGCACGGCGGCGGCCAGATGCTTGCGGGTCATGTCCTCCAGCGCGGCGCACATGGCCTCGCTGGCAAAGCGGCGCAGCACGATGTAGCCGCCCGCGTGGAATTCACGCGCCAGGCTGGCCAGACCGGCCTGGTCGGCCAGGGGCGCGGAAGAGTCGAAATCGAGGGAAGCCGAGGCGCCTGAGGCGCGGTGTTGCGAGGCAGTCATCGTGGAGGGATGAGACCATTCTGAAAGTGGCAAGGCGCCAACAGATCGATGATGCCAGAAGCGGCGAGATCCGGCGCGGGCTGGCGGGCGATACCGCCCATTTCGCATGAGACAACAGGACATCTGTCGCCCTGAAAGCGTGCGGCARCCCACTGTCCGATGCGACCCCGACGCCGCTACAATGGCCGCACTCTGCACCCGCAGCCACGTCACCGGAGGCAACTCGTGACCGCCCGACCCAGGATCGTTGCCTCGCTCGCCGAGGCGCAAACCCAGCTAGGCCGCATCGTGCTGGGCAAGCCGCGCCAGGTGCGCCTTGCCTTGGCCTGCATGCTGGCCGGCGGCCACCTGCTGCTGGAGGACGTGCCGGGCGTGGGCAAGACCACGCTCGCGCATGCGCTGGCCCAGACGCTGGGCCTGCAATACCAGCGGGTGCAGTTCACGAGCGATCTGCTGCCGGCCGATCTGGTCGGCGTGTCAGTCTTCCTGCGCGAGGCCAGCGAGTTCCGTTTCCATCGCGGCCCGATCTTCGCCCAGCTGGTGCTCGCCGACGAGATCAACCGCGCGCCCCCGAAAACCCAGAGCGCACTGCTGGAAGCCATGGCCGAGCGGCAGGTGACCCACGACGGCACCACGCACGCGCTGCCGGCGCCGTTCTTCGTCATCGCCACGCAAAACCCGCTCGAGCAGATCGGCACGCATGCGCTGCCCGAGTCGCAACTCGACCGCTTCACGATGCGGATTTCGCTCGGCTACCCCGATCCGGCCTTCGAGCGGGTGCTGTACCTCGGCGGTGCCGACGATCAGCGCCCCGTTGCCGTGATGGACGCCGAGCAGGTGATGGCGCTGCAGGCCGCCGCCGCCAAGGTCTACGCGAGCCCCGCGCTGGTGGACTACGTGCTGGCGCTGGTGCAGGCCACCCGCGCGGAACCGGGTTTCGTCGCCGGCCTGTCGCCGCGTGCGGGGCTGGCGCTGCTGGCCTGCGCACGGGCGTGGGCGCTGCTGGAGCAGCGCGAGATGGTGGTTCCCGAGGACGTGCAGGCCGTGTTTGCGGCAGTGGCGGGGCATCGGCTGCTGCCGTCCGGCCATGGCGTGGGCCAGGGCGCCGGGGTGCTCGACCGCCTGCTGTCCAACGTCGCCATTCCCTGATTTCCGTCCCGCCATGCGGCAAGCCTCCGCCACCGCGCATCGTCCGCTGACCGCCTGGCTGCATCGGCAGCATGGGCCGGTCAATGGCGTGGTGACGTTCGATCGGCGCCATCTCTATATCCTGCCCACGCGCAGCGGGGCCGGCTTTGGCGTGCTGCTCGTGGCGATGCTGCTGACCTCGCTGAATTACAACATCAGCCTCGGCTTCGCGCTCACGTTCCTGCTCGCCGGCATCGGCATGGCGTGCATGTGGATGGCCTATCGCAATCTGCTGGAACTGGCGGTGTCCACGGGTGCCGCCTCGCCGGCCTTCGTGGGCGATGTGGCGGTCTTCGCACTGAACGTGGACAACGCCGACCCAGCCGCCCGCATCGGCCTGGAGGCCCGCACGCCGCAATCCGAAACCGCCACGCTGACCATTGATGGCGACAGCCGGGGCACCTTGCCGCTCCGCGTGCCGGCCACCGCGCGCGGGCGCATGAAGCTGCCGCGCGTCACGTTTTCCAGCCGCTTTCCGTTCGGCCTGTTTCGCGTGTGGAGCTATGCGGACCTGTCGCTGGTGGCCTTCGTCTATCCGGCGCCCGAGCCGAACGCCCCGCCGCTGCCGCAGGTGGCCCGCCCGGACGACGCCGAGGACGGCACGCTATCCGTCGCGTCGGACGATGGCATCGACCAGTTGCGCCGCTATCGCACCGGCGACCCGCTGCACCGCATCGCCTGGAAGCACAGCGCCCGCACGGGCCGCATGCTGAGCCGCACCGGCACCACGCCGCGCCAGCCCGGTTGCTGGCTCGACTGGGATGCGCTGCCGCCGGGCATGGACACCGAGGCCCGGCTATCGCGGTTGTGCGCGTGGGTGCTGGCCGCCGGCGACGAGTTCGAGGTCGGCCTGCGCCTGCCCGGCGTGGCGTTGCCGCCCGCCCAGGGTGCCGCCCATCGCCGCGCCTGCCTGGAAGCGCTGGCCGTGTGGCCGGAGCGGCGCGCGTCATGACCCGGCACGAAGTTCGCCCGCTCGGGCATCAGGAACACGGGATGCTGATGGGCCAGCTCGCGCTGGTGCTGGCGCCGCAGGCGCGCTCGCTGCCGGTGTCGGTCAGCCTGCTGCTGCTGGTGCTGCTGGCCTGGCGCTGGCTGCTCTGGCGCCAGCGCGCACCGCTGCCATCGAAGCTGATGCTCGGCGTATCGGCCGTGCTGGTACTGGTGACCGCCGCCGCGCTCGTATGGCARTCGGGCGGCAGCCTCGGGCGCGAACTCTGCGTGGCGCTGCTGGGCGCCTTCGTCATCCTCAAGCTGCTGGAAACCAAGGCGCTRTCCGATGCCACGYTGGTCACCCAACTATCCTTCTACCTGCTGCTRACGCTCTACCTCGCCGACCAGCCGTTCTGGCTGGCGATCTACAGCATGGCGATCGGCGCATGGATCCTGCGCAACTGGCTGCTGCTCCACCATCCGGAAGCGCGCGGGCGGCTGGCGATCTGGCCGCTGCTTGGCCGCATGGCGCTGATCGGCCTGCCGTGGGCGCTGTTCCTGTTCGTGCTGTTTCCTCGGCTCGACCATCCGCTGTGGCGGCTGCCGCAGTCGGAGCCGGTGGGCCGCACCGGTATTTCGGACACGATGAAACCCGGCAGCGTCGGCGAGCTGATCCGCTCGCCCGAGGTGGCGTTCCGCGCCGATATCATCGGCGATCCCTTGCCCGCCAGTGCGCTGTACTGGCGCGCGCTGGTGCTCTGGAACTATGACGGACTGGCGTGGCGGCCCGCCGATGGGTCGATGCGGCCCACGCGCCCGGCCACCGGGCTGCGCGACGATGACGGCGACGACGCCACGCCACCGCCCTCGGGCGTGCGCGCGTACAACGTTACGCTGGAGCCAAGCCAGCAGGCCTGGCTGTACCTGCTCGACCGGGGCGTTGCGGTGTCCGGCAGCCTCGACGCCCGCGTTTCCGCCGACGATGAGTTTTTCGCCCGCGCACCGGTGGACCGGCCGCTGCGCTACCGGGGCCACTCGACACTGACGGGAACGCCCCAACCCCTGTCGCGGCGCACACTTGCGCTGTCGCTCGCGCTGCCGGACGGCAATCCGCGCAGCCGCGAACTCGCAGCCAGCTGGATGGCGCAGTATCCGGACCCGTGGCAGCGCGTGCAGGCCGCGTTGCGGCTCTTCGCCGCGGCGCCCTTCGCCTACACGCTCTCCCCGCCGCCGCTCGGCAAGCAGCAGGTGGACAGCTTCCTGTTCGATACCCGCCGTGGCTTCTGCGAGCACTACGCCAGCAGCTTCGTGTTCCTGATGCGCGCCGCCGGCGTGCCCGCGCGCGCCGTGATGGGCTATCAGGGCGGCGAGTACAACCCGATGGGCCGGCACTACATCATCCGGCAATCGGACGCCCACGCCTGGGCCGAGGTGTGGATCGCCGGGCGCGGATGGGTGCGCGTGGACCCGACCAGCGCCGTGGCGCCGAGCCGTGTGGAAGAAGGCGTGGACGCCGCCCTGAGCGGCGACGAGGCTGAGGCGCTACGCGCCTTGCGCGGCCCGGCATGGTTGCGGGACCTGCGCCTGGGCCTCGACGGACTGACCTATACGTGGCAGCGCTGGGTGCTCCAGTACGACCGCGCGCAACAGGGCCGGCTGCTGCAGAAACTTGGCATGGATGGCCAATTGCCAGCGTTGCTGGCGGGCGGACTGGCAACGCTGAGCCTCGTCGCGCTGTTGCCGCTCTGGCTGCGGCAACGGCGGCTCGATCCGCTCCAGTCGCTCTATGCCCGCTTCTGCACCTTGCTGGCGCGTCATGGCTGCGCGCGCGGGGCTTCGGAAGGGCCGGCCGATTTCGCCATGCGCGCCGCCGAGGCGCTGCCGGGCGCCGCCACCGCCTTGCAGGCATTCACGCGCGACTACATCGCGCTGCGCTACGGTACGCCGGACGCCGCAGGCAGGTTGCAAGCGATGGCGCGCATGCGCAGGGCGCTGACGCTCGTGCGGCGGCAGGTGCGCTAGCCGTCCCGCGCACCATCGGCCGGTTGCCATTCCCGCATCTCGCGCATATAGTTACGTTCGTAACTATATCGGATGTAACAAATGCCGTTCGAACAGCGTATCACCCGGTTTTGCGCGGAATATCCGGAAGCCCCGCGCGATCTCATGCTCGCCTCCCGCCTGCTGCTCCGTTCCGCCAGATTGCTCCGRCATCACATCGAGCGAGCACTGGCGCCGCACGCGCTCGACATGGGCCAGTACCTGGTCATGAGCCTGCTGGTCGCCGATGGCGGACAGCCGACCATGCCGTCGGAACTTGGCGTCGCCATCGACGCCACGCGCACCCAGATGACGCGCCTGATCGACGGCCTGGAGGCRCGCGGCCTGGTGCAGCGCAAGACCTCGACACAGGATCGGCGCAGCCTGGAACTGACGCTGACGGCGGAAGGCCGGGCGTTGCTGGAGCGCGCCGCGCCCGCCGTGCATGCCGCCTATGGCGAGGCCTGGGCGCCGCTGGGCAAGGACCGGCTGGCCGACGTGACGCGCGACCTTGYGCAGTTGCACCAGAATCTCGCGGCRCTCGACGCGCAGCGGTCGTGAACCTGCCCGCCCCCCAGGGCAAGGGCGCCGGCGCCCGCTGGCCCGGCGCGCTGAGTCGCCTGTTGAGCCGACCGCAGCGCCAGACGTTGCTGATGATGTTGCTCGCGCTGGCCACCGGCGTGGAGTTCCTCGAGAACATCATGTTCGTGTTCGCGTCCAGCCATATCGTCGGCGGCATCGATGCGGACCCGCGCAGCTTTGCGCTGGTGCAGGCCGCCTATGCCGTGGGCAGCATGCTGATGATTCTCAAGCAGCAGTGGCTGGCGCAGCGGTTCGGCTATCGCTATTACCTGACAGGGTCGTTGCTGCTGTTCATGGCCGGCACGCTCGGCGCGGCCACCAGCACCGGCCTCGCGCAGATGGTGGCCGCCCGTTTCGTGCAAGGCGTGGGCGGCGGCGCGCTGTTCACCAGCTGCCGGATTCTCGTGAACCTGATGTTCGGCCCGGCTGATCGGCCGCGCGCCACGCGTATCTTCATGCTGGGGATCTTCGGCGCCTCGGCGCTCGGGCCGGCGTTCGCGGCAGAGCTGGTCGAGCGCGGGGTCTGGCAGGATGTGTTCTATGGCGTGCTGCCGTTCGCGGCGCTGGCCACGCTCGGCGCCTGGCTGCTGCTGCCCGACGCCGAACCCCGCGAAGATGTGGGCGGCCCGGCGCTCGGTCCGCTGCTGCTGTTCGGCGTGGCCATCGTGGCGCTCCAGGCGTCCCTGACCGAAGCGCGCTTCGACCTCTTCTCGCATCCCGCCCGCGTAGCCTTGGTCGCCGCGCTTGCCCTGGCGCTGCTCGCCGGCTTCCTGTGGCACCAGTGGCACCACGCCACGCCGGTGCTGCGACTGCGTGCGCTGCGCCATCCCGTCTACCTCACGGGGCTGGCCATGTATTTCGTCTACTACATGATCAGCAACCTGAGCGGCTACGTGTTCCCGATCTACGCCGAACAGGCGCTGCGCTTCCCGCTGGCCACCACAGGCTGGCTCAACACGCTGGCCGCCACCATCAGCCTCGCCGGCATCTGGTGCTATCTGCGCGTGGCGCGGCACCTCACGCACAAGAAGCCGGTCATGGTGGCGGGCCTGTTGCTGATGGCGGGCGCGATGGCGTGGTTTTCGATCATGCCACCCGATGTCGGACCGGTCGCGCTGCTGCCCGGGCTGGTGGGCAAGGGGCTGTTCGGCGTGATGGTCATCATCCCGATTGCTGGACTGACGTTCCGCTCGCTGGCCGACGACGATGACTTTGCCCACGGCTACCGCAGCAAGAACCTGATGCGGCAGATTGCCAGCTCGTTCGCGTCGGCGCTCGGCGCCGTGCTGCTGCAGAACCGGCAGTTCGCGGTGCATACCAGCTTGACCAATGCCATCGGGCAACGTCCCGCTGAGGCGGCGCAGTGGTTGGAGTCGGCACAGAAGGCGCTGATGGCGCGCGGCTTCGATACGGGGCAGGCGCACGTGGGCGCGCTGGCGCAGTTGGCGACAATTGCCGATCAACAGGCGCGGCTAATTGCCTGCGAGGATCTCTATCGATTGATTGCCGTGCTCGCGCTGGTGGCGGCTATCGGCATGTTCGCGCAGCGTCGGCTGGACTAGCGCCCAGACTGGGGACGGCGCGTTGAGGATACGACTAGGGGCGGGAGGCGTGTCCGCCCGTCAGAACAGCGACAGCTGGCGCATGCCGAAGCCGATGGTTTCTTCCACGCGGGCACGCGCATGGGCCAGGGAGCCCTCTGCGCCGGAGTAGTTGCCGGCCGCCCAGCGGTAGACCACGGGGAGTTCGCCGCGATCGGAAAGGTGGACCTCACCGAGCTTGTCGCCGCGTTCGCTACGGTAGAAATGAGAACGGTAGCCGCGCTCCCAGTGTGGAGCGGCTTCCTTCTTGCGGCGACGCGGGGTCGTCGGCTTGGTGGTGGCAGGCGTCAAGCGCCGCGTTCGGTCGGTACCCGGCGAGATGGGGGCGCGGGTGAAATCCAACTGCATAGACTTCCTTGTTCTGTCGATTCAGCAAGAACCAGACGTGGCGGCCTTGGCCACCACGCGCTTCATGCATCGCAGTCGAGATCATACCTGCTCAAACGCGTTTTTGGGATGTTTTATCGCCCTGAATGCGGCCTCTGGCAAGGGTTTGCGGGCCGTATACCGGTTTACGGTATACGGCCTGTATACGTAAACCGGGCACCGTAAACCCGGTTTTTCRGACCCGGTTAGCCGAGGTCGAGGGGGATGAAAATCCGGGCGTCGTCGCGTTGCACGAGCAGCGCCACCTGCTTGCCGGACTTCGACACCAGGGCCCGAAGTTGCTCTGCTGAACTGATCGGCGTGCCGTTCAGCGACAGGATGACATCGCCCGGCTGAATGCCCACGCGCGCGGCCGGTCCGGCCACGTTCTCCACGACCAGCCCGCCGTCGATGCCGCTGTCACGCTTCTCGGCCGGCGTAAGCGGGCGCACCGCGAGGCCAAGCTTGCCGCCGGTATCGCCGCCATTCGTCTTCTGCGCCACGGCGCCTTCCTGGGCCGTGCCCACCTTGACGGTCAGCGTCAGCGGCTCGCCCTTGCGGATGACCTTGAGCTGGGTCTGCGTGCCGGGCTTCATGTCCGCGACGTGCTCGGGCAGATCGCCCGAATGGTCGATGACGTCGTCGCCCAGCTGCACRATCACGTCGCCTGCCTTCAGGCCGGAGCGGGCAGCGGGGCTGTCCGGCTCGATCGCATTGACCAGCGCGCCTGCCGGCTTGGGTAGGTTGAAGGACTGGGCCAGCGCCTGGTTGACCTCCTGCACCGAGATGCCGAGACGGCCGCGCGTGACCTTGCCATGCGCCACCAGTTGCTCCTGCACCTTCGTCGCCACGTTGATCGGAATCGCAAACGACAGGCCCTGGTAGCCGCCGGTCTGGCTATAGATCTGCGAGTTGATGCCGATCACTTCGCCCCGCTGGTTGAACAGCGGGCCACCGGAATTGCCGGGGTTCACCGCCACATCGGTCTGGATGAAGGGCACGTAGGTGTCGTCCGGCAGCGAGCGGGACTTGGCGCTGACGATGCCGGCGGTGACCGTGTTCTCGAAACCGTAGGGCGAGCCGATGGCCAGCACGGGCTCGCCGACGCGGATCTTCGACGGATCGCCAAGGCGCACGGTGGGCAAGTCCTTCGCATCGATGCGAATCACGGCGATGTCAGTCTGCGGATCGGCGCCCAGCACCTTGGCCTTGAATTCGCGACGATCGGTCAGCTTGACGGTGACTTCCGTGGCGTTATCGACCACGTGAGCATTGGTGAGAATCAGCCCATCCGAGCTGACGATGAAGCCGGAGCCCAGGCCGCGCACAAGCTGCGGCTGGCTGGTTTGCGGACCCTGGAACTGCGGGCCGAAACGCTTGAAGAACTGGAACAGCGGATCGTCGGGGTCGATGCCCTGCGGCGCCTGCGCGGAGGTGCGCTGGGCGCGCGCGGTCACGCTGATGTTCACCACGGCGGGGCCGTACTGGTCGACGATGCCCGAGAAGTCGGCTGGCGTGGCGACGGCGACGGGCGCGCCGGAGGCAGATGCCGTGACGGGCGTCGGCGCGGCGTAGCCGGGGGTGATGGCGTCCTTCTGGAGATAGGCATAACCGCCGGCCAGCGCAACGAGCGCGGCGACACCGACGGCGGAGCGGGCAAAAGTCTGGCGAATCATGGTCTTTCCTTCTGGTTGGCTTCTTGCGCGGACGCAGGAGTTGCGGCGCGATGGAAGCATCGTAAGCAGCCATCCTTAAACCAGACTTAAAGTTCCGACCTATCTCKCCCGCGTCACCTATCCTCAATAGTCACGATAGAAAATTTATCTTGCACACAATTTAATTGTGTATAAGATAGAGCCATGGCTGACGCAACGAACTCCTCCACTAACGAAGACTGGCTCCGGCTGGATCAACAGCTCTGCTTCGCGCTGTATTCCACCTCGCTGGCAATGACCAAGATCTACAAGCCGATCCTGGGTGAGCTTGGGCTCACTTATCCGCAGTATCTGGTCATGCTGGTGTTATGGGAGACGGACAAGCTGACGGTGTCGGCGCTCGGAGAACGGTTGACGTTGGACTCCGGAACACTGACTCCGCTGCTCAAGCGGCTCGAGGTGGCGGGGTTCGTAGCACGGGCACGCGATGACGAGGATGAGCGACGCGTGCTGGTCAGCCTGACGGATGCCGGCCGGCGCCTGCGCGCATCGGCGGAAGGCATCCCGGAAAAGATGTTGTGCGCGACGCAGTGCTCGATCGAGGAGATCCAGACATTGACGGCGCGCCTGCATGAGATGCGGACCACGCTGGAGGATGCACGGTCCGACGGTTGATTTGCCGATTTCGGCATGACTTTGAAAACGCCCCCGAGCGGGCATCGCTAGGAGAATGCAAATGAAACTCGAGAAAGTCCTGTACACCGCCCACGCATCCGCAACCGGTGGCCGCGATGGCCGCGCCGTGACGTCCGATAATCAACTGGACGTGAAGCTGGCCGTACCCAAGGAAATGGGCGGCAAGGGCGATGGCCTGAATCCCGAGCAACTGTTCGCAGCCGGCTATTCGGCTTGTTTCCTGGGCGCGATCCGTTTCGTGGCTAGCCAGCAGAAGATCACGGTCTCGCCGGACGCCAAGATCGAAGGCGCCGTCGGCATCGGCCAGATTCCGCAGGGCTTTGGTATCCAGGCCGATCTGAAGATCTCGCTGCCGGGCATGGACAAGGAAGCGGCCCAGAAGCTGGTGGAAGCCGCACACCAGGTCTGCCCGTATTCGAATGCCACCCGCGGCAATATCGAGGTAACGCTCACGGTAGTCTGAGTTTGACTGTAGTTGCGATCACAAACAAAAACGCCGGCAAATTTGAACTGCACCCCAAAAGTTGGACACCAACTTTTGGGGTGTTTTCATGTATCGGTACTCGGAGCAGTTCAGGCTGACAGTTATCCAGAGCTACCTGGACGGTCAGGCAGGCTATGGTGAGATCGCCAAACGCCATGAAATAGACAGCG
>NZ_JBFREV010000016.1:0-121231 GCF_052114485.1 Cupriavidus sp. KB_39 | reverse complement strand
TCTATTTCATGGCGTTTGGCGATCTCACCATAGCCTGCCTGACCGTCCAGGTAGCTCTGGATAACTGTCAGCCTGAACTGCTCCGAGTACCGATACATGAAAACACCCCAAAAGTTGGTGTCCAACTTTTGGGGTGCAGTTCAGATGCCTGGCTTTCTTGTTTCTGCACGATCCCGTCAGAGGATCTGCCGGCCAATCCACCATGCGATGGCGGCCATGAACGCCGACGCCGGAATGGTCAGCACCCACGCCCAGACGATGTTGCCCGCCACGCCCCAGCGCACGGCGGACATCTTCTGCGCCGAACCCACGCCAACGATGGCGCCGGTAATCGTGTGCGTGGTCGACACTGGCACGCCAAGCGCCGAGGCGATGAACAGCGTAATCGCCCCGCCCGTCTCAGCACAGAAACCGCCAACCGGCTTCAGCTTGGTGATCTTCTGGCCCATGGTGCGGACAATACGCCAGCCGCCGAACAGCGTGCCCATGCCGATGGCCACGTAGCAGCTCACGATCACCCAGGTCGGCGGGCCCGAGGCCCCCGTGGCGATATGGCCGCTCGCGATCAGCAGCATCCAGATAATGCCGATGGTCTTCTGCGCGTCATTGCCGCCGTGGCCGAGGCTATAGAGCGACGCCGACACCAGTTGCAGACGGCGGAACCAGCGGTCCACGCGCGACGGCGGCGTGCGGAAGAACGTCCAGCCCACCACCACCATCATTATCGATCCCAGCACGAAGCCGAGCAGCGGCGAAATCAGGATGAAGGCCACGGTCTTGATCAGGCCGTTACCAACCAGCGCGCCGGTGCCGGCCTTGGCCACCGCTGCGCCGACCAGTCCGCCGATCAGCGCGTGCGACGACGACGACGGAATCCCGTAGAACCACGTGATGACGTTCCACGCGATGGCGCCGACCAGCGCGCCGAAGATAACGTAGTGATCGACGATGTTGACGTCAATCGTGCCCGTGCCGACGGTGGCGGCCACCTTCAGGTGGAACACGAAGATCGCGACCACGTTGCACATGGCGGCCATCGCCACGGCATGGTGCGGCTTCAGCACACCCGTGGACACCACCGTGGCGATCGAGTTGGCCGCATCGTGGAAGCCGTTCATGAAGTCGAACAGCAACGCGAGCACGACCAGCAGGCCGATCACCCACAAGCTCATTTGAATGGTTTGCATGCGAGTGCGCGCCTCAGGCGTTTTCCAGGACGATGCCTTCGATGATGTTGGCCACGTCCTCGCACTTGTCGGTAATGGTCTCCAACTGCTCGTAAATCGCCTTCAACTTGATCAGGCGCTTCACGTCGGTCTCTTCCCGGAACAGCTTCGACATGGCCGAGCGCATCACGCGGTCTGCCTCGGACTCGAGCTGGTCGATCTGCTGTGCGGTCTTCAGGATCGTGCTGGCATTACCCATGTCTTCGAGCAGCCCCACGGCAATCTTCACCTGATCGCAGCACTGCACGCAGATGGTGGCCAGGCGGCGGGCTTCGTCCGTCAGGCTGGTCACGTCGTAGAGCGAGATCGTCTCGGCCACGTCTTCCATCAGGTCCAGGATGTCGTCCATGGTCGTGATGAGCTTGTGGATCTCGTCGCGGTCCAGCGGCGTGATGAAGGTCTTGTGCAGCAGGTCGATCGTGTCGTGCGTGATGCGGTCAGCCTTCTTCTCGGTGGCCTGCACGCGCCGGGCATGGGCTTCAGCGTTGGGCAGGTCGTTGACGAGGGCTTCCAGCTCGTGGGCGGCGGTCACCGCGCAATCGGCGTGCTGGTTGAAGTATTCGAAGAACTTGCCCTCGGTGGGCATGAATCGGCCGAACATGAAATGTCCTTGTGGCGCGCGCGCTGGCGCGTCAGGTTGTGTTGCAAAGGGGAGCCCGGCACACGCCGGCGCAGATTGCACGACAGCCGCGCTGGGCGGCTGTCATCAAAGCGCAATATTTTACAGGGTTACGGCCCGCTCAGGGGTTGCCGTGTGGGATCAGGTGTCGTTGTCAAAGAACGCCGGCCCACCGCTGAAGTTGTCGAACTTCGTGAATTGACCCAGGAACGTGAGCCGAACGGTGCCGATCGGGCCGTTACGCTGCTTACCGATGATGATTTCCGATGTCCCTTTGTCCTGCGAGTCCGGGTTGTAGACTTCGTCGCGATAAATGAACAGGATCACATCGGCATCCTGTTCGATGGCGCCCGATTCACGCAGATCGGACATCACCGGACGCTTGTTCGGACGCTGTTCCAGGCTTCGGTTCAGCTGCGACAGCGCGATCACCGGGCAGTTGAGTTCCTTGGCGAGGCCCTTCAGCGACCGGGAGATCTCCGAAATCTCGGTCGCGCGGTTCTCGCCGCTGCCCGAGCCGGACATCAGCTGGAGGTAATCGATGATGATCAGGCCAAGCTGCCCGCACTGGCGCGCGAGGCGGCGCGAACGCGCGCGCAGCTCCATCGGGTTCAGTGCTGGCGTTTCGTCGATAAACAATTGTGCGTCGTTCATGCGCTGGATGGCATGGGTTAGACGCGGCCAGTCCTCGTCCAGTAGGCGGCCGGTACGCAACCGGTGCTGGTCGAGCCGGCCCACCGAGCCCAACATACGCATGGCCAGCTGCACACCGGCCATTTCCATCGAGAACACAGCCACGGGCAGACCCTGCTCCACGGCCACATGTTCGCCGATGTTCAGCGAAAATGCCGTCTTACCCATCGACGGACGGCCTGCCACGATGATCAGGTCGCCGGCCTGCATGCCGCTGGTCATCTTGTCCAGGTCGATAAAGCCAGTGGGCACGCCGGTCACGTCGGTGGCGGAATCACGGTGATACAGCTCGTCGATCCGCTCCACCACCTGCGTCAGCAGCGGCTGGATTTCCTGGAAGCCCTTCTGCCCCCGCGAGCCCTCTTCGGCAATCGCAAAAACCTTGGATTCTGCTTCATCAAGCAGCTCACGGACCTCGCGGCCCTTCGGCGCAAAGGCGGCCGAGGCAATGTCGTCCGCCACGGTGACCAGCTTGCGCAGCACCGAGCGCTCGCGCACGATTTCCGCATAGCGGCGGATATTGGCCGCGCTCGGCGTGTTCTGCGCCAGGGAGTTCAGGTAGGCCAGCCCACCCACCTCCTCGGCCTTGCCGGCCACCTGGAGCATTTCATACACCGTGATCACGTCCGCCGGCTTGGTGGCGGAGATCAGGCGGGCAATGCTCTGGAAGATGAGGCGGTGATCGAAGCGGTAGAAGTCCGATTCGGAGAGGAAGTCGGCAATACGGTCCCAGGCGGCGTTATCCAGCAGCAGACCGCCGAGTACCGATTGCTCGGCCTCGATGGAGTGCGGGGGAACCTTGAGACTGTCTAGTTGGGGATCGGCGGCAGGCGCATTCATGGGGTGGGATTATAGCGGCGCCGGACCCGGCCCAAGGGCGCGGCGGCAATAAAAAAGGCAGGAGCGCAGCTCCTGCCTTCTTGTGCATCGGACGCACCGGCCGGGGCCGGCGCATCGATACGGTGCTGCTTAGACGTGCTCGCCCAGGACGGACACGGTCACGTCCACCACCACGTCGGTGTGCAGCGCAACGTTGACCGGGTGGTCGCCAACGATCTTCAGCGGGCCGTTCGGCAGACGCACTTGGGCCTTCTCGACCTTGAAGCCTTGGGTTTCCAGGGCTTCGGCGATGTCGGCGTTGGTCACCGAACCGAACAGTCGGCCGTCCACACCCGACTTCTGGGTGATCTGGACGGTCAGGCCGTTCAGCTTCTCGCCTTCGCCTTGAGCGGCGGCCAGCTTAGCGGCAGCGGCCTTTTCCAGCTCGGCGCGCTTCACTTCGAACTCGGCGATCGCGGTTTGCGTGGCGCGACGTGCCTTCTTCGACGGGATCAGGAAGTTACGAGCGTAACCGTCCTTCACGCGAACGATGTCGCCCAGGTTGCCCAGGTTGATGACTTTTTCCAGCAGAATGACTTGCATCGTGTATTTCTCCTTGCGGTCCTGGGACTATCAGTTCTTGTGCAGGTCGGTGTACGGCATCAGCGCCAGAAAGCGGGCGCGCTTGATGGCCGTATCCAGCTGACGCTGATAGTGAGCCTTGGTACCGGTCAGACGAGCCGGCGTGATCTTGCCGTTATCGCCGATGAAGTCCTTCAGGGTGTCCAGATCCTTGTAGTCGATCTGTTCCACGCCAGCCACGGTGAAGCGGCAGAAGCGCTTGCGCTTGAACAGCGGGTTCTGTTGCTGGAAGCGCTTCTTGTTCTTGTTGTCACGTTTGACGAATGCCATGATTCAATCCTTTACGAATGCTTTACATCCAGTGATGTGAAAGACGAGTGCCTTGCTGTTGCGGTGCCTGCGGGTGAGGAATCCTTCGCAGTCGAGCAGCGTGCCGAGCGGTAACCGCTCCAGACGCTGGCCGACGGGACCGATCCCCATCGCCGCGATGGCGAATTCCACCTGCCGGGGCGTTTCCGCCTCCATGACCTCGCCGGCATGCTGCAGGATGCAGTTGACGACGGGCACACCGGCCGGGGTGTAGCGCAGSGCATCGCGCTCCGCGAGGGTGGCGGTCAGCCTTAACTGGTTCACCGCTGTGCTCCCCCGCTCTCGCTACCTGGCCTGCCGTGGCGGATTTCGCCTGCCACGACCGGCACCGCAGACTGCATTCAGGCAGCCTGGCCTTCCGTGGTCGTTTGCGCGGCCTTGCGGGCTTCTTCGCGCTGCACTTCCTTCATCATCGGCGAAGGAGCGGTCTCGGCCTTCTTGGTCTGCACGATCAGGTGACGCAGCACGGCGTCATTGAACTTGAAGGCGTGCTCGAGTTCGGCCAGGGTTTCCTTGCCGCATTCGATGTTCAGGCAAACGTAGTGAGCCTTGGCCAGCTTCTGGATCATGTAGGCCATCTGACGGCGGCCCCAGTCTTCCACGCGGTGAACCTGGCCGTTTTGCGACGTGACGAGCTGCTTGTAACGCTCGATCATCGCCGGCACTTGTTCGCTTTGGTCCGGATGGACGATAAATACGATTTCGTAATGACGCATTGACGCTCCTTTTGGATGTAGCCACCCGGGCGCCATGTCCGGTGTAGCAAGGTTGAATAGCCCGCGAGTATAGCCCGGTTCCGAGCCAGCACGCAAGCCGGCATCCCGGCAGGACGCTGGGAATCTCTCAGTATTGTCGGAAAACAGCCTGCAGGCGAGCCGGATCGGTGCCAAGCGACGCATCCGCCGCCAGCGCCACCAGCAGCAGCACGCGCGCCTTGTACGGATTGAGATTGCCGGCGGAGGCGAATTCGCCCGAGGCCAGGCGCGGGCGTGCCGGCCCCGCCACATGGCCGGCGCCCGTGCGGGAGCTTCGCACCACGGCCACGCCTCGCGCAGCTGCATCGGCGAGCGCGTCGCCCAGCGTCTCATGAACCGAGCCATTGCCGGTGGCCGCCACCACGAACCCCTTTACGCCGGCCGAGACCATCGCATCCACGGCCACCCTGCCCGGCTGGGCATAGCTCGCCACGATTTCGACAAGTGGCCACGCCGTAGGCACGGGCAGCGCTGGCGCGTCGCCGGGGGCGAACGCGCGTCCAAAGCGCACGTAGGCATCCTGCACGAAACCAATTGGCCCGCCCGCCGGCGACGTGAACGCATTGACCGCCGAGGTATGGGCCTTGGCGACATCGCGGGCCGCATGAATTTCCTGGTTCAGGACCACGAGCACGCCCTGCCCGCGCGCATCCGGGCTTGCCGCCACGCGCACTGCGTCGAGCAAATTCAGCGGACCATCGGCCGAGAGCGACGTGGACGGGCGCATTGCCGCGGTCAGCACCACCGGCACCGCGCTCCGCTGCGTCAGGTGCAGGAACATCGCCGTTTCTTCAAGCGTGTCCGTGCCGTGGGTAATCACCACGCCCACCACATCGGGCTGCGCGACCCAATGCGCCACCCGCGCGGCAAGCGTCGCCCACAGGCTGAAGGCCATGTCCTTGCTGTCGATCTGGGCCACCTGCTCCGTCTCCACACGGGCCACCTCGCCCAGCGCAGGCACGGCCTGGATCAGCGACGAGACCGGCACGGTGGCCGCGCGGTACTGCGCACTGCTGGCGGGGCTGGCGGACGAGCCTGCGATGGTGCCGCCGGTGGCGAGCACGACGATGCGGGGCAATGACGTAGACATATAGCGAGAAAATCGAGCGAGTGAGCGGGTGGTGCAGGCGATTGTAACTGTGGCACGCCGAGGGCCGCCGCTCTCGCAAACCCGTGTCGCCGGGCGCACTGGAGTCCGCCTGGTGTCGCGCATGCCCCACATTGCCACTGCAAATTGTGCTTGCACTTCACTYGATACTGTATAAAATCACAGCATACTGTTTAAACATACAGTGCTTCGGCACCACGAGAGACCGGCGACCCATGGCGACCCTGACACCCCGGCAACAGCAGATCTTCGACCTGATCCGCAACACGATCCGGCACACCGGCATTCCGCCGACCCGTGCCGAGATCGCGTCCGAATTCGGTTTCTCCTCGCCCAACTCTGCCGAGGAACACCTGCGAGCGCTGGCCCGCAAGGGCGTGATCGAGCTGACGCCAGGCGCGTCGCGCGGCATCCGCCTCAAGGTGGCACGTAGCGATTCGGAGATGACGGACCAGTTCTCGCTGCCGATGGCCGGCGTGATGCAGCTGACGCTGCCGCTCGTGGGCCGCGTGGCCGCAGGCAGCCCGATCCTTGCCGCAGAGCACATCGACCGTCAGTACCAGGTAGACGCCTCGGTATTTGATGATCGACCTGATTACCTGCTGCGCGTGCGGGGCCTGAGCATGCGCGATGCCGGCATCCTCGACGGCGACCTGCTCGCCGTCAGGAAAGCCAGCGAAGCCGCCAACGGCAAGATCGTCGTCGCGCGGATCGGCGACGATGTGACCGTCAAACGCCTGAAGCGGCGCGGCGACATGATCGAGCTGATCGCCGAAAACCCGGATTTCGAGAATATCGTGGTGCAGGCCGGCCGCGAGGAATTTTCGCTGGAAGGCATCGCCGTCGGGCTAATCCGCTCCTCGGGCTTCTGACTTCCGAGACCGGACGGGCGGCCGCCTGTCCTGGTCCCCAGTTTTGCAGTGCCAACGCCGCCCCGTTCTCTCCGGACGACGGGCGTGGACTCCTGCTGTCGCAAACTTCGAGGTGCCGCCATGCTGCCAGTCAACCACACCGCTTCCCGCCGCCCGGTCAAGCCCGTGCCGTTCCGCCAAACCAAGGGCGTGCGCGTCTACCAGGGCGCCCAGCGTCGTACGATGGTCGGCAGCATGGCTGCAATCTGCCGGATGCTGGAACTTGCGGATATGCCCGACAAACTGGACGCATGAACCGCTAGCGGCGGATCCGCGTCGCCCAAATCATTGTAAATAGTGCAGTTGCGAGCCCACCACGTGAAATTAAGAGAACGTTTAATTCGTCGTGAGAGGTGCTTTACACTCGATGGCGCGCATCCGTAGTACTGGCGCATTGGCGCCGATGCGCGAAACCGGAACTTGTCGACCCCGCCGAGTGCCGGTTTTTTTTCGCCCTCCCCGGCTGGATCAGGTACCAGGATACATGCCAGTCATGTTCTTGCGCAGACGGTCCCACAGCATACGCACGCCCCGCACGGTCCCGCTCAGACCCGCCGAGTAGCCAGGGTCGTAGTAGTGAATCAGCAACGACCGGCGCTCGCCAACTTCCACATCAAGGTTGGCATGCTGGAGCACAAAGCCGTTGAAGACATAGACGCTGCCCGGCTCCACCGGCACGCGGTTGCAGCGGCCACGGCGCAGATCCCGTAGCGTCAKCCATTTTCTGATGGGAAACGGCAGATTGCGCTGAATGCCATGACGAAGCTTGCAAAAAACATTGGCCACAGTGGATACCGCCAGCCGTGGCGGGTGATAAACCAGCAGATCACCGTTGCAAACGCCATCGGGGGCGAGCTTCAGCGGAATCAGCAGCGTCAGCAGATGCGAATCGTAGTGGCGGCAATGGCTCTCGTTGCGCGTATACGTGCTGGCACAACGAATCACGTGGAACGCTTCCCAACGCAGCGACTTCTTCAGGAGCGTGGTGGCCATGGCCCGAGTCTCGGCGCACACCGTCTCCTCGAGCTTGCGGAAGGCTTCATTGCGACGTAGTAACTCAGCCATTGCGAATGGCTCGGCACGCTCGGGCTGTTCGCCGAAGGATCGATCGATAGCCGCGTTAATGGCAGCCAAGGTCGGCATCGGRATCACACTGGAAAATGCCGCCAGTGCTACATCAGGGTTGAATCGAATTCGCTCCGCCACGGCATGACCTCGCGCTTCGTATAGGTGATTTGCCTAGATGATATGGATTAGACCATTTGGCCCGCCGTGAAGCGTAGCGAAAATCATTCTCGAAAACTTGTCACTATGTGGGCTGTCGCACATGATCCGGGAACAAAGCCCAGTGCATCCACGCCCCCGACGGTTTTCCGGCACATGGGCCGATCAACGATTATTCTTTGGGTGAAGGATCGACGGACACTGGCTGACGATATAAGGGACGCAATGAGGACAAGCCTGGCGGCATGGCTCCTGGTCATCGCCGCACTGATTTCGGGGCCGGGGGTTGCTGCTGAGTTCGGTAGCAAGGGTGGCCCCGAGCCCGCCAATATCGATCAGATTACCGACCTACTTCGCGAAGAGCCCTACGACCTGGAGCTACTGATCAGCTTTGGGACATCGAAGGGCGGATCGGCTGGCCATATCGCCCTGGGCGTCCGTGACGACACGCTCGGCGACGACATTGTCTACTCGGCAAATTTCTACGCCGACCGCACGCCCAAGCACGAGAATGATTTTTACACCGCCAATCTGATGGCGGGCATCCCAAAGAAGGAATATCTGTTCAAGACGGCCTCCTCCATCGCGGAAACGACGATGTTTGGCCTCGACTATGGCGAGATTTACAAGCGGTCGGTGATCGGTGTGCGGGTCTACGGCGTGCCCACGCAGGAAAAACAGTCGCTGGTCGATTACTTCCGCCGCATCAACGACGAYTACCATCGGCGGGCAACGGACACCGAATATCACAGCGGYACAATCCAATACGATTATTTGCGCCTGAACTGCGCCAAGACCATCGGCGCCGCCTTCAAGTACGGCGCCGGCTACAAGGATTTGACGATAAAGAGCCCCAAAGTCCTATCCGGGCGACGCGTGGTGGCCGCCGCGACCGCGAATATTCCCACGGAGATGGCGATGAAGCTGATCAAGGAATGGGGCAAGCGCGGATACGGTATGGACGTAGTGCTGTACAAGAAGTACGGCAGCTCCACCTATGTGGAACCTCGCGAAGAGGAGAAGGTGGCATTCAAGGACCTGCCCAACCGCTTCCCCTCCGTCCTGTCGCTCGATTTCCGCAGGGAGCAAGGGGCCTATCGCGACTTCGACAATCTCTACGCCATGTACCTGTTCTACAACCTGGGCCGGTTCAGCGTGCGCGTGAATGAGCAGACGCGGTTGCTGGAGGTCGAGAAGGACAAGGAGCCGATGCCCTATCGACAAGCCGCGGAACTGGCCAAGGCCAGCGCCGAATCGGACAGCGAAAAATTTCGTCGCCACGCCGAAGCGCCGGACAACACCCATCTCTACTATTTCTCGGAGGGGAATCAGGACGGGAGTGCTCGCTGAGCGGGTAGCAACGGCSCGCAGAAAAGCAAACGGCCACTTGAGTAAGTGGCCGTTTTGTTAAGCAATTTGGGGTGGCTGATGGGACTCGAACCCACGACGACAGGAATCACAATCCTGGACTCTACCAACTGAGCTACAGCCACCGTAGAGGTTTTGCCAGCTTGCCGCTGGCGCTTCCGCTAACCGGCGTTGCCGTTCAACGAAAAACAAGATTCTACAAGGATCTTCAGAGGATGGCTAGTATTCCGCACAAAAAATTTCAACCGGCCTCGCCTGCCTTATCGACTGCCATGCCACTTCGCTTCGAGCAGCACCGCCTCCTTGATTGCGGCAACAGTCTCGGCCTCGCTCGGGAACAAGCCGAGCAGTCGCCGGGACTTGCCATTGAGCACATCGCGCTGCAATGCTTTACCCGCTTCCACCGAGGTGCCGGCGTGCCAGCAGTACCGCGCAGTCCATTTGCCGTCCTGCAGACGCTCGGCCACCCAGATCAGGCGGAAGTCCTCGAAGACCTCGCCAAATGGCTCTTCCCCATCCACCATGTGCTATCCCCCAAGGCTCGCTTCCGATCCGTCGCGCCGGCCCATGCTCGTGCACGCGCTGCGACGCCGACTACCGGCCAGCCCACTTGCTTTTSCCCCACCGAAACCCTGGTTGCACAGGATTCACAGGCCACATGCCGACTGCCRCGGCATTGATGGCATCGTAACATGACGAAAACGCCGCTTACTACTTTCAGAAATCCAGATGTCTATAGCGTGGGACATCGAACGCCGTTTCGCCAA
Source organism: Cupriavidus sp. KB_39 (assembly GCF_052114485.1). Taxonomy (NCBI): domain Bacteria; kingdom Pseudomonadati; phylum Pseudomonadota; class Betaproteobacteria; order Burkholderiales; family Burkholderiaceae; genus Cupriavidus; species Cupriavidus sp. KB_39. The sequence continues at coordinate 110,790 of NZ_JBFREV010000016.1, read as the reverse complement.
GTCAAAATGTCTATCGGCTACCGCACGAAAAACGCGGCGGGCCCCACGAACGCAGGGTTCTGGCGCAATTGGTGCTGATAGATACTCTTTCGCGAGGGACATTGACCCCCCTCGACATTCCCGTCAGGCGGCCTTGGTAACCAAGAGTCGCCTGCTTTTTTTGGGGACGCGCAGAATGTGAGGACGAAAAAAAAGAGCCCGCCGTAGCGGACTCTTAAATTAGCGATCTCAATGCCCTGAAGGCAGGATCAATGTAGTCGGCCCGGATCGTGAGCACTATTCGGGCAAACCCAAGGTACGGCGGACAAAAAAAGAGCCCGCACACGGCGGGCCCAATAATCAGTTGAAGAAAGCCCTGTATTCGAGGGCAAGCACAGTGTAAGAAGGTGCCCGCTAAGCGGCGAATTAGGGGAATCCCTTTGCTGGTGCGGGATTCGACGCCACCGACTGCCCAATACACCGCTGCACCCACCCGTCCGGGCACCCTGCATAGAACGATCGTTCGAAATTAGAGTTTTCCTTCGATTCCGGCGGGCGCTCAGGCTGCCTCAAGCAGGTCCGGACGCAGGTGGCTACGCGCTTCTTCGAAGAGCGCGTCCACGGCGATACGGCTACGCGCGGCGTGCATGCGACGTGCATCTGACAGCACACGCCGCCAACCCCGGCCACCGTGAATGCCACGATGCAAGCCCAGCATGTGCCGCGTGACGGCGCCCATGTAAGCGCCTTGCTCCACCAAAGCGCCGATGTAGTCCTGCATCGCCAACTCCACTTCCTGCCGCGCAGAAATAGGCGTGGTCGCGCCATAGAAGCGCGTATCCATTTCCGACAGGAAATACGGTTGGTGATACGCCTCGCGGCCAATCATGACGCCATCCACGTGTTGCAGATGCTCGGCGATCTCGTCGTAGGTCACGATGCCACCATTGATCAGAATCTCGAGTTTCGGAAACTCGCGTTTTAGCTGATAAGCGACCTCATAACGGAGCGGCGGGATTTCGCGATTTTCTTTTGGGCTCAGGCCCTTCAATATCGCGTTGCGCGCATGGACGATAAACGTCTCGCATCCCGCATCAGCGATCGTGCCAACAAAATCGCGGACAAAATCGTAATGCTCGATCGTGTCGATACCGATCCGGTGCTTGACCGTCACCGGAATGGACACCGCATCGCGCATCGCTTTCACGCAATCCGCCACCAGAGTCGGCTCCGCCATCAGGCAAGCGCCAAACGCGCCACGCTGCACGCGCTCCGACGGGCAGCCGCAGTTGAGGTTGATTTCCTTGTAACCCCATTGTTCGCCGAGTTTTGCCGCCTGGGCGAGGTCGGCAGGCTCGCTGCCGCCCAGTTGAAGCGCTACGGGCTGCTCGGCGGCGTCGAAATCCAGGTGGCGCGCCACATCGCCATGAAGAAGCGCGCCCGTCGTCACCATTTCGGTATAGAGCCAGGTGTCCCGGCTCAACGCGCGGTGAAACGTGCGGCAATGGCGATCAGTCCAATCCATCATCGGGGCCACMGAGATGCGGCGGGGATTTACGGTCATGCGGGTCGTGGGATAGCGGATGTAGCCTGGGACGAACCCGGCTATTGGGAGACCCGCAGTATACGTGAGCTGGGCGTGCGTTGCAGGGCGTGGTAAGGGATGCGCCGGCTGCACTCGGCGGGGTGCTGCGTCAAAGAAAACGGCGCCCGAAAGCGCCGTTTGGCTCTTGCTCGTGATGCGGGGGCATCAATGCATGAACAGCCAGATCAGAACCAGCACGAAGGCCGGGACGCCGAGTAGCCACGCGACGATGTACGGCATGGTTTTCCTCCTGAATATCTGTAGTGGGCTTGACTCCACTATAGAAACAGGCACCTGCCGGCGATGTCGGGGCCGCCCCGCTTCGCACTGTAGGACTGGGCTGACCCTGCCTTCCCCACCTGGATCAGCGAGCGGCGTTCTTGTCGATCCAACTGGCAAACGTCGTCAGGTACTTGCTCAGGAAGCCGCGCGTCGATTCGTTCGCAATCCCGCCCTGCGCGTCGAACAGCTTGTCTGCACCGCTGATATAGGCTTCGGGCTGCTGCAAGACCGGGATATTGAGGAATACCAGCGACTGGCGCAGGTGGTGATTGGCGCCGAAGCCACCAATGGCACCCGGCGATGCGCTGATCACGCCGCCCGGCTTGCCGTCCCAGGCGCTCTGCCCATAGGGGCGCGAGCCGACGTCGATGGCGTTCTTGAGGACGCCGGGCACCGAGCGGTTGTACTCGGGCGTGATGAACAGCACCGCATCTGCGCGGCGGATGCGGTCGCGGAACGCCACCCACTCGGCCGGTGGATTGTCGTCGTCGTCCTGGTTGTACATCTGCAGCTGCCGGATATCCACGATATCCAGTTTCAGCTGCGGCGGCGCCAGCGCTGCCAGCGCTTTGGCCAGCTTCAGGTTCAGGGATTCCTTGCGCAGGCTTCCCACCACTACGGCGACATCACGAGGATTGCTCATCACGGGTTCCTTTCACTGTTGACGGTTGAAGTACAACGGATTGCAACGGATGCAGCGAAAATCCGGGCGGGGCATGTTGCCCTGCCCGAGTTGTCTATCGATTCAGTCTATCGACCCAGACCGGCCAGCGGATGTTCCTCGCGCCGCCACGGGCTATCGAAGAATGATCGCACACGTGCCGTGGTCACGTCGTCAAGCCGCRCCGGCTGCCATTTGGGCTGATGGTCCTTGTCCACGGCGAGCGCGCGGATGCCTTCCACCTTCTCGCCAATGCGGAACACGTGGTACATCATGTCCAGTTCCATGCGCAGCTCGTCGTCCAGCGCCATCGACCGCGCACGGCGAATCTGCTCGAGCGTCACGCATAGCATCAGCGGCGAACGGCTGCGCAGCATCGCGGCGGTCTGGGCGGCCCAATCGCCTTCGGCATCGCTGATGGTGGCGAGGATGGCCGGCACCGTCGCGCCCGCGAACGCGGTGTCGATCTGGTCCGACAGCCGCGCGAGGGTGCTGTCGGCCGGCTGGCAGGCCGCTGCGTGCTGGTCCGTGAACCTGGCGATATGTGCCAGCACCGACTCGGGGCTGCTGAACCGGGCCGCCTGCAGCGCCGCTACCATCTCGGCCAGCGCATTGGCGGGCAGGTAGGCATCCGCCAGACGCGCGTACAGCGCATCGGCGGCGTGGATGACCGTGCCGGTCAAGCCCAGGTATTCGCCCAGCCGGCCCGGCGTGCGGGCGAGGAACCAGCCGCCGCCCACGTCTGGGAACAGGCCGATATTGGTCTCGGGCATCGCCATCTTCGTGCGATCCGTGACGATGCGCAGGCGGGCACCTTGCGAAATGCCCATTCCACCGCCCATGACCACGCCGTCCATCAGCGCGATATAGGGCTTCGTGTAGCGGTGAATCAAGTGGTTGAGCGCGTATTCCTCGACGAAGAACTGGTCGAGCAGCGGGTCCTGCGCGTGCCATGCCTTGTGGAACCAGCGGATGTCTCCGCCAGCGCAGAACGCCTTGCCGCCTGCGCCCGCCACCACCACCGCGTGCACCGCCGGATCGGCCTCCCAGCGCGTCAGCGCGTCCGTGATCGCGCGAATCATCTCCAGCGACAGCGCGTTCAGCGCSTGCGGGCGGTTCAGCGTCAGATACGCCACCCCGCCACGCTCCTCGGTCGTCACTTCCACCACTGCCTGCGTCGATCCAAACTCCGTCATGTGTCTCTGCTCCTTTCTTGTTGCCAGCGATTTTACGCCAGCCACATGACGATGCCGGGCCACTTTGCGATTTTCAGAATCGTCTCAACGGACTCGGCTCAGGCCAGCCGGAAGGCGGCCATGAGACCCGTCAGCCGCTGGGCCTGGTCCTGGAGCGACGCCGCCGCGGCAGCCGCTTCCTCGACCAGCGCCGCGTTCTGCTGCGTCATGCCGTCCATATGGGACACCGCCACGTTCACCTGTTCGATGCCGCGCGACTGCTCGTCCGATGCCGCGCTGATGCCGCCGATGATGTCGCTCACGCGTCGTACTTCGTCCACGATGTCCTGCATCGCCCTGCCCGCCCCGTCCACGAGGGAGGTGCCCTCGCGCACGCTGGACACCGACGCGCCGATCAGCCCCCGGATCTCCTTMGACGCCGCCGCGCARCGTTGAGACAAATCTCGAACATCGCCCGCCACGACGGCAAACCCGCGTCCGTGCTCGCCCGCGCGAGCGGCTTCCACAGCGGCATTGAGCGCCAGGATGTTGGTCTGGAACGCGATTTTCTCGATCACCTCGATGATGTCGACGATCTTGTTGGCGCCGGCGTCGATGGCGCGCATGGTGTCCACTACGCGCGAAACCGCCGTGCTGCCGCGCTCGGCCAGCGTCTGGGCGTTGGTCGCCAGCGAGGTGGCGTCGCGTGCGCTATCGGCGTTGTGGCGYACGGTGCTGGTCAGTTGCTCCATGCTCGATGCGGTTTCCTCGAGCGACGCGGCCTGCTGCTCGGTGCGCTGCGACAGGTTGGCGTTGCCGCTGGCGATCTGCGCGCTGGCAGCGGCGATCGAGTCGGCGCCGCCGCGCACCTCGCCCACCATCTCGCGCAACCGCGCCTGCATGCGGCCGAGCATCCCCAGCATGCGACTCGTCTCATTCCTGGCGTGCTCGTCGACCATTACGCCGGCGTCCTCCCGATGCGCGGTGCCGAGATCCCCGTCGGCAATGCGGGCGAAGCGGGCGATGGCCACGTCGAGCGGCCGGACAATGGAGACCCGCAGGCGCCAGGCCACCACGGTGCTGAACACCAGACCCACGGCCAGCACGACGAGCGAGAGCGTCAGCAGCCGACCGTAACGATCTTGAGAACTTTCGTACACGGCCTTGGCGCTCGCCACCTGTAGACGGGCCAGTTCCGTGTTGACGGCCGTGAACTGGATGTCGAGCTTGGGAATCGTGTCCATGACCGCCGTCATCATCGCGTCGCGGTTACCGGCATGGAGCGCGGCAATCATTGGCGCCACGCCCTGCGTGAACAGCGCCTGGCGACGGGCCGACACGGCCTCGGTGGCGCGCGTCTGCTCCTCATTGCGAGGAATCTCAAGATACGATTTCCAGGCCGCGTCCGACTGGCGCGCGAAGTCCTGTGCCGTGGCGGCGCGCGCCTTGGCGTCGGCCGGATCGGTGGCGAACGCGGCCTGGTCCAGCAGCACGCGCACCAGCAACTGGTTGGAGCGCGCTTCGGCCAGATACGTCGCGGCGGCAAGCTGCTGTTGATAGACCTGACGCGTGGCGTCGTTGCTGCGCGACATGCCCAGCCAACCGACGCCGCCGACAATCAGCAGCAACAAATTCGTGACAATCGTGAGGAGCCACAGCCTGGCTCCGATCGTAGTGTTGCGAAACATGGGGGCGACTCTCCGTAACGTGAAAAGCGGCCACTCCTCTCTGGCCGTTCACGCAATGACGGCGCGCCCGCACGAACCTTGATGCATCGCGATGGATAGTCTGTGTTGCAGATTTGTGATGATGTGCGATAGACGACGCGCGCGCGCACGATCGAGCACATGGTGCGTATGGAGGAAGCCCTCCACGCAAAAACCTTGAGAATGTGCACACTTGCGCCATGCACGTCACGCCCCCGCAATCCGCCGGCTTCGATCCCGGCCTGATCCTGATGGCCTTCGCGCCGGTCTTCCTGCTGACTATCGGCTGGGAGRCCTGGTACTGGGCGCGCCGCGACCCCGCCGTCTATAGCTGGCGGGACACGCTATCCAACGCCAGCCTCGCGCTGATGCATCAGGCGTCGGACGCCTTCTTCCTCTGGCTGCTGATCCGCACGGTCTACACGTGGTGCTACGCGCACGGTCTGCGCGCGGTGCCGGAGACCTGGTGGTCGTTCGCGCTGCTGCTGTTACTACAGGATTTTCTTTATTACTGGTTCCACCGGGCCAGCCATCGGGTGCGCTGGCTGTGGGCGTCGCACGTGGCGCACCACTCATCGGAAGGCATGAATTTCTCGACGGCGTTCCGGCAGAGCCTGACCTATCCGATCTCGGGCATGTGGCTGTTCTGGATTCCGCTCGCGTTCATCGGATTTACGCCAGATTGGGTGATYCTGGCCGTCGGCCTGAACCTCGCGTTCCAGTTCTTCGTCCATACGCGGCTGGGCCGGCGCTGGCCGCTCGTTGAGATGGTTCTCAATACGCCGTCGGTACATCGGGTCCACCATGCGAAGAATCCGCAGTACATCGACCGTAACTACGCGGGCGTGCTGACCCTCTGGGATCGCCTGTTCGGCAGCTTCGTGCCCGAGGAGGCCGCGCCYGAATACGGCATCACGCGGCAGATACGCACGCACAACCCGCTGACACTCACCTTCCACGAATGGCGTGACATGTTCCGCGACGCCTGGCACGCCCGAGACCCGCGCTACTTCTGGAAGCCGCCCGAGTGGCGCAGCCCCAAACACGTTGAACCATGAAAAAACCGCGCTCGAGGGCGCGGTTTTTTCTGGGGCAAACCGGTGTTACACGGTGTCGCGCGAAGCACGCTTACGCTCGTGCTCCTTCAGGTGGCGCTTGCGCAGACGAATGCTCTTGGGGGTGATTTCCACGAGTTCGTCATCGGCGATGAATTCCACCGCGTATTCAAGCGACATCTGGATCGGCGGCACCAGGCGCACGGCTTCGTCAGTACCCGAGGCGCGCACGTTGGTCAGCTGCTTGCCCTTGATCGGGTTCACGACGAGGTCGTTGTCCCGGCTATGGATGCCGATGATCATGCCTTCGTACAGCGCATCGCCCGGCTTCACGAACATGCGACCGCGATCCTGCAGCTTCCACAGTGCGTACGCCACGGCGTCGCCGTCGTCCTGCGAGATCAGCACGCCATTGTGACGCTCGCCCAGGCCGCCTTCGCGCACCGGTGCATAGTCGTCGAAAATGTGGCTGATCAGGCCCGTGCCGCGCGTCAGCGTCAGGAACTCGCCCTGGAAGCCGATCAGGCCACGCGCCGGAATACGGTACTCCAGGCGGGTACGGCCCTTGCCGTCCGATGCCATGTCGAGCAGTTCGCCCTTGCGGCGGCCCAGCTCTTCCATGACGCTGCCCTGGTGGCCGTCTTCCACATCCACGGTCAGCAGTTCGTACGGCTCATGCTTCACGCCATCGATTTCCTTGAACACCACGCGCGGGCGCGACACGGCCAGCTCGTAGCCTTCGCGGCGCATGTTTTCCAGCAGGATGGTCAAGTGCAGTTCGCCACGGCCCGACACTTCGAAAATCGTGTCGTCGCCGGTCTCGGCCACGCGCAGGGCCACGTTCGACTTCAGTTCGCGGTCCAGGCGTTCGCGCAACTGGCGGCTGGTCACGAACTTGCCTTCACGGCCGGCCAGCGGCGACGTGTTCACGCAGAAGTTCATGGTCAGCGTGGGCTCGTCCACCTTCAGCATCGGCAGGGCGTCCTGGGCGTCCGGCGCGCACACGGTGCAGCCGATACCCAGTTCCTCAATACCGTTGATCAGCACGATGTCGCCGGCTTCCGCCTCGGGCACGATTTCGCGCTCCAGGCCACGGAACTTCAGCACCTGGTTGATACGACCCTTGATCGGGTTGCCTTCCGGGCCGAACTTGACCACCACGTCCTGCAGCGACTTGGCGCGGCCACGCGAAATGCGGCCCACGCCGATCTTGCCGACGTAGCTCGAGTAGTCGAGCGAGATGATCTGCATCTGCAGCGGACCGTCCGGGTCGTCGTTACGAACCGGCACCTTGGTCAGCACGGTCTCGAACAGCGGCTTCATGTCACCATCGCGCACGTCTTCGGTCAGACCGGCATAGCCGTTCAGCCCCGAGGCGAAGATCACCGGGAAGTCGAGCTGCTCGTCGTTGGCGCCGAGCTTGTCGAACAGGTCGAAGGTCTGGTTGATCACCCAGTCAGGGCGTGCGCCCGGACGGTCGATCTTGTTGATCACGACGATCGGCTTCAGGCCGAGCGCGAGTGCCTTGCGCGTCACGAAACGCGTTTGCGGCATCGGGCCTTCCACGGCATCGACGAGCAGCAGCACGCCGTCGACCATCGACAGCACGCGCTCCACTTCACCGCCGAAGTCGGCGTGGCCCGGGGTGTCCACGATGTTGATGTGCGTGCCGTTGTACTCGACGGCACAGTTCTTCGCGAGGATCGTGATCCCGCGTTCCTTTTCCAGGTCGTTCGAGTCCATCACGCGTTCAACCATTTGCTGGTTTTCACGGAAGGTACCTGCCTGGCGCAGGAGCTGGTCGACCAGGGTGGTCTTGCCATGATCGACGTGGGCGATGATGGCGATGTTACGGATGGCGCGGGTCATTGCGGCGTCCCCTTGACGCGGAGCGTTCGAAAAATTAACCCGACATTCTAGCATGCTGCGGCGCAAAACGCTCTGCTGCGGATCGACCTTCTATGTTAGGCGTCGTTGCGGTTTCTGCAATGACGAATTTCCGTTCTTGCGGATCGTGCGTCACATGCATATATTTGTCACAGCAAAGATTGCGGCGACAAACAATGAGTGAATCTAACACCACTTTTACGACCACTTCCGGCGCAGGGCCTGCCGAGCCGGATCTTTTCGATCCGGCCGTCTACGAGCTTGGCTCCAGCGTTGGTTACCTGCTGGCCCGGGCCAAGAACCTGCTAACGCTCGGCATCGAGCAGGAAGTGAGTGGCCTGGACATCACGCACGCCCAGGCGAGCTGCCTGATCATGTTGTCGATGGGTGGCGCCAGTACCGTCACCGACATCGGCCGCAGCCTGAACACCGATGCCGGATCGATCACCCGCATGTTGAGCCGGCTTGAGAAACGGGGACTTATCGTGCGCACGCGCCGCGACGACGACCGCCGCGTGGTGGACCTGTCGCTGACGCCCGAGGGCACGGCCATCGCCGCCCAACTGCCTGCCGTCTACTGCAACGTGATGCGGCGCCATTTCGTCGGCTTCAGCCAGGCGGAAATCGACGTACTGCGCGGCATGCTGCATCGGGTCATCGACAACGGTGGCGGGCAGGCCGTCGGCACCTGCTGGACTGAGCGCGATGGCGGCTAGCGCACCCCTGCCCCGCCCTTTGCACGTTTTCTCATCACCCGGCGCCACCATCCTGGCGACAGGCTAAATAAGAAGTCAGATCGATATGCAACCCGTTATCTCCTCCGCATCGCGCCGTCTGGGCGCCCTGGCCCTCACGGTCATGGCCGCGGCCGTGCTGGCCGGCTGCGCGGCGTTGGGTGACTCGCACAGCACCCAAAACCTGGCCGAGCCGCAGGCGCTGGCGTCGCCGCAGACCTTTACCAACGATCACGGCCAGTGGCCGTCGCAGGACTGGGTCGACCAGTTCCACGATGCGCAACTCCGCGCGCTGGCCGACGAGGCCGTCAAGGACAATCCGAGCCTGCAGGCCGCGATTGGCCGCGTGGCGGCATCGCGTGCACTGGCCGAAGCCACGCGCGGCGCGCTGTATCCGAGCGTGGACTTCGAAGGCAGCATCGTGCGCCAGCGGTTYTCCGAAACCGACCTGTTCGAAGGCACGCCGCTGGCCGGCTCCTGGCAGAACCAGTCGCGGCTGCAGATGGGCCTGTCGTGGGACCTCGACTTCTGGGGCAAGAACCGCGATGCGCTGGAAGCTGCGCTCTCCGACGACCGCGCCATGGAGGCCGAGAGTCAGGCCGCGCGCCTGATCCTGACCACCTCCATCGCCCGCAACTACAACCGGCTGGCCGCGCTGTATGCGCAGCGCGATGTGGCCGAGCGCGCCATCGCCCAGCGTCGCGACCTGACCGACCTCTCGCGCCAGCGTCTGGCCGCCGGGCTCGATACCCAGGTCGAGACCACGCAGGCACGCGGCACCGTGGCCGCCGCGCAGACCGACCTGCAACGCGTGGAAGAGGAAATCGCCCTCGCCCGCAACCAGATCGCCGCGCTGCTGGGCAAGGGCCCGGATCGTGGACTGCAGATCGCCCGCCCCACCCTGCTCGCCAACGCCACGCCGCTGCTGCCCGATGACCTGACCATCGGCCTCATCGGCCGTCGCCCGGATGTGGTGGCGGCGCGCTGGCGCGTGGAGGCGGCGTCGAAGGACATCAGCGTGGCAAAGAAGGAGTTCCTGCCCGACGTGACGCTGACCGCGTTCGCCGGCGTGGCCTCGCTCGATCCGTCGAACCTGCTGATGGGCATCAGCCGCACCTTCGGCATCGGTCCTTCGGTGCGGCTGCCGGTATTCGAAGGCGGCCGGCTGCGCGCCAACCTCAAGGGCAAGAACGCGCAATACGACATCGCCGTGGCGAACTACAACCAGACGCTGGTCGACGCGCTGCGCGAAACCGCCGACACCGTGACCAGCATTCGCAGCGTGGACACCCAGATCAAGACCCAGCGCGAGGCGCTGGACCTGGCCGAGCACGCCTACGCGCTGGCCACCACGCGCTACAAGGCCGGTCTCGGCACGCAGTTGACCGTGCTCAACGCCGAAAGCAATGTGCTCCAGCAGCGTCGGCTGGCCACCGACCTCCAGGCGCGGCGGCTCGATTTGCAGATGGGGCTGATGAAGGCCCTCGGCGGCGGCTACCAGGGCGAGACGCCGGATACCGCGCAAGCGCCGCACGCCGCCCAAGGCTGACCGGGCGCTCGCCCGCCGACACCAGACAATCCGTCAAAGACTACGCAAAAGACAGACATCATGAGCAACACTCCGCAATCTGCCGCGCCGCAAACCCCGACCCCCGCCGCCGACAACAATGGCAAGCGCCGCCGCCTGCTGGTGGCGCTGACCGCCGCCGTCGTTGTGGCCGGGCTTGGCTATGGCCTGTACTGGGGCGTCTACGCGCGCCATTTCGAGAATACCGACGATGCCTACGTCGCCGGCAATGTGGTGCAGGTGACGCCGCTGGTGGGTGGCACGGTGATCTCCATCACTGCCGACGACACGCAGCTCGTTACCGCCGGCCAGCCGCTGATCCAGCTCGACCGCGCCGACTCCCAGGTGGCCATGGAACAGGCCGAGGCCCAGCTCGCCCAGGCCGTGCGCGAGGTGCGCACGCTCTACGTGAACAACGGCTCGCTGTCCGCCAACGTGGCGATGCGCCAGGCCGACGTAGCCAAGGCGCGCGACGACCTGCGCCGCCGCCAGGCCATCGCCGGCTCGGGTGCCGTGTCGAACGAAGAAATTTCTCATGCGCAGACCGGGCTGAAGGCCGCCGAATCGGCGCTGCTGGCCGCGCAGGAGCAACTCGCTTCGAACAAGGTGCTGACCGACCAGACTACGGTTGAGAAACATCCCAATGTGCAGCGCGCTGCCGCGAACCTGCGTTCGGCCTACCTCGCCTTCGCCCGCTCGACGATGCCCGCGCCGGTCACCGGCTACGTGGCCAAGCGCTCGGTCCAGGTGGGCCAGCGCGTGAGCCCCGGCACGCCGCTGATGGCCGTGGTGCCGCTAGACCAAGTGTGGGTGGATGCCAACTTCAAGGAAGTGCAGATCACGCATATGCGGATCGGCCAGCCGGTGGAGCTGGAGGCCGATGTCTATGGCTCGAAGGTCAAGTACACGGGTCACGTGGCGGGCTTCTCGGCCGGCACGGGCTCCGCGTTCTCGCTGCTGCCGGCACAGAACGCCACGGGCAACTGGATCAAGGTGGTGCAGCGCCTGCCGGTGCGTATCGCGCTGGATCCGCAGCAGTTGAAGGACCATCCGCTGCGCGTGGGCCTGTCGATGAACGTCACCGTCGACGTGCGCAAGGAAGAAGGCGGCGCGATGCTCAGCGCCTCCGCCGCCAAGCCGCTCCAGACCGATGTCTACGACAAGGTGGCGCAGGACGCCGACGAACTGATCGCCAAGATCATCTCGCTGAACAACGGCGGCCGCACCTCGGCCGCGCCGCAGGCGGCACCGGCCGTGACCGGCAAGGCGGGCGCCGCGGCTCCCGTGGCCAAGCCGGCCAATACGTAATTGTCTGACTCCCTGATTCCGCACGGCTGACCGCTCATGGCTAATTCCACCACCGCCACGCCGGGCGCGGGCGCTTCGCCGGCACCGGCCAAGGCGCCCTCCGCCACGCCACCGCCGCTGACCGGCGGCAAGCTCGTGATCGGCACGATCGCGCTGTCGCTGGCCACGTTCATGAACGTGCTCGACTCGTCGATTGCCAATGTGTCGATCCCGGCCATCTCGGGCGATCTCGGCGTCTCGCCCAACCAGGGCACCTGGGTCATCACCTCGTTCGCGGTGGCCAACGCCATCTCGGTGCCGCTGACCGGCTGGCTGACCACGCGCTTCGGCGCGGTGCGGCTGTTCGTGCTGTCGATCCTGCTGTTCGTGGTCTCRTCGTGGCTATGCGGCGTGGCGCCGAACCTTGAGACGCTGCTGGCCGCCCGGATCCTCCAGGGTGCTGTGGCCGGGCCGATGATCCCGCTCTCCCAGTCGCTGCTGCTGGCCAGCTATCCACCAGCCAAGAGTTCGATGGCGCTGGCGCTGTGGGGCATGACCACGCTGGTCGCGCCGATCATGGGGCCGCTGCTGGGCGGCTGGATCTCGGACAACATGACCTGGCCGTGGATCTTCTATATCAATATCCCGGTTGGTCTGGGTGCCGCCTACGCCACCTGGGCGATCTATCGCGAGCGGGAAACGCCCACCAAGACGCTGCCGATCGACCGCATCGGGCTGGCGCTGCTGGTGATCTGGGTCGGCTCGATGCAGCTGATGCTCGACAAGGGCAAGGAACTCGACTGGTTCCATTCCAACGTGATCGTGGCGCTGACCGTGATTGCCGTGGTGGGCTTCCTGTTCTTTCTGATCTGGGAAAACTACGAGAAACATCCGGTGGTGGACATCCATCTGTTCAAGGGGCGCAACTTCGCCGCCGGCGTGGTGGCGATCTCGGTCGCGTACGGGCTGTTCTTCGGCAACCTGGTGATCCTGCCGCTGTGGCTGCAGACCATCGTCGGCTACACCGCCACGGACGCGGGCATCGTCATGGCGCCGGTGGGCATTTTCGCGATCATCCTGTCGCCGATCATCGGGCGCATCCTGCCCAAGGTGGACGCGCGCTGGGTGGCGACGGGCGCGTTCATCACGTTCGGCATCGTCAGTTTCATGCGGGCCGGCTTCACCACCGGGGTGGATACGCGCACGCTGATGATTCCCACGCTGATCCAGGGCGCGGCGATGGCGCTGTTCTTCATTCCGCTGACGTCGATCATCCTGTCCGGCCAGCCGCCTGAGAAGATTCCGGCGGCCTCYGGCTTGTCGAACTTCGTGCGGATTACGTTCGGGGCAATCGGGGCGTCGATCTCGACCACGATCTGGGAAAACCGCTCGGCGCTCCATCACGCGCAACTGGTGGAGCAGATCAACCCCTACAGCGCCACCTACACCGAGCAGTTGAACCATCTGATGCAGATGGGCATGACGCAGACGCAGGCCATCGGACTGATGGAGCGGAACATCTCGCTCCAGGCGTCGATGCTGGGCGCCAACGACATCTTCTGGATCTCGGGCGTGCTGTTCTTCGTGCTGATCGGCTTTGTCTGGCTGACCAAGCGCAGCCAGGGCGGCGGCGGCGCCGAGGCGGCCGGCGCGCACTGAGCGCGTCACAAAGCGCACCCGCCGCTATCGCCGCTCCGGCGGCGACGCGGCGCCAACGGGCGGCACCWTCCGCGTGCCGCCCTGCCAGGCAAACGCGGCCAGCAACACGGCGGCGCAGCCCCAGGCGAACACCGGCAGCCAGGGCAACCAGCCCGCCAGCGGCGCGGCGGCACCGGCGGCCAGCATGGCGATGCGCGCCAACGCCGCCAGCGCCGCGAGCGAGAACACCAGCCCGACGAAGCGCCCTTCCCGCCCCACATGGCCGGCATCGGTCGCCGCATTGACCACCGTGCCGAAGACCATCGCCCACAACACGCCCGCAACGCCCTGCGCGAGCAACACGCCGGGGAGCGTGGAGGCCGTGGCGAAACCGACCAGCGTGAGCGCCCCCAGCAGGGCTGCAGCCAGCAGCAGCACGGCGGCCGGCACGCGCTTCAGCAAAGGCGCCTGCGGCAGCAACACCCCAAGGACGAAGCCCACCCAGAAGGCCGGCATGTAGCGCACCAGCTCTGTGGCGGGCGCAAAGCGGAGATAGGCGGGACCGGAATTGATCGCGATGTGGATCTGGAAGCCGAACGCCAGCAGCCACGTCGCGGCGAAGAACAGCCAGAGCGCCGGCATCGGCGCGGGCGGGGCGCGGCGGGGCGGGAGAGCTTCGCGCGGCGGCAACTCGATCCAGCGCAGTGCGACCACTGCCACCACGAGGCCGGCGCTCGCCAGCACGAACGGCACTACGGGCGACGACTGGCGCAGCGCCGCCGTCAGCATCGGGGCCAGCGCCCCGGCCAGCCCGATGCCCAGTATCGACCATGCAATCAGAAGCGGCGTGGCGGAGCGTTCAAGACGACGCGCGATGATGACCATCGGCGGTGCACGCAGCGCGGACGAGCTGGCGGCCCAGAGCGCGGTCAGGCCCACCAGCAGCGCCGGCGACGTGGCGGCCGGCAGCAGCACGAAAGCGACGCCGGAGACGACCGAAATCGCCAGGATCCAGACGCCCAGACGGTGCATGGCGTTGGCCATGCGGTCGGCGGCGATGCCCATGGCACTGTCGGCGATGACGAAGATCGCCTGATCCATCAACAAGATCCACGCGACCTGCGCCTTGCCAATGCCGACCTGCGCGGCGAGTTGCGGCAGGAAGGCCGCGTAGAGCGTCCACGTCACGGCCAGCAGGCACTGCACCGCGCAAAAAATCAGGCAACGCATGGCTCCCACCGCTGATTCGTGGCTGGTGGGTCAAGGATAGGTCATGGGAGCCTCGGCCCGGGGCCGCTCGGTCAGGGGCCGGGGGCGTAGCCGAAGCCTAGCTGCCTCGCGCCACAATCGAGATCTGCACCTGCCCCTGCGTGCTGCCTCCAGCATTGCGGGCCGTGACCGTGTAGACCGCCTGCGACTGCACGACCGCTGGCGTGCCGGAGATCACGCCGGTTTGCGTGTTCATGCTCAGGCCCACCGGCAAAGGCGGGCTGACCGTATAGGCGATGACCGCGCCGCCAGTCACCACAGGGGTATTGGGTACGATGGCTTCCGCCACGACGTAGCGGGCCGTGGGCGTGCTGAACGCCAGGCTGGCCGGTGCCACGACGCCCGCCTGCACGGCGATACGCAGCGTGGCGGTGGTCTCGCCCGCCCCGTTGTTGCCCGTGACGGTATAGCTCGACTCGGCCGACACGACGGTCGGCGTGCCAGTGATGGCGTCCGTCTGGGTATTGAATGCCATCCCGGCCGGCAGTGCGGGCGCGATGCGGAATGTGGAAATGGGGCCGCCGGTGCTGGTGGCCGTATTGGCCGTGATGGCTGTGCCGACGGTGTAGATGACGGCCGACTCCCGGTAAGTCAGCCCCGAAGGCGCCGCCCCGGTATTGCGCACCTCGATTTGCACCCGGGCGGTAGCGCTGCCGCCGGCGTTCTCGGCGGTCACTACGTATACAGTGGCGGCGCTGACCGAGGCGGGCGTACCGGCAATCACCCCACTGGCCGCGTCGATCGTCAGCCCGGCCGGCAAGACCGGTGCCACGGAATAGCGCGTCACAGGGTCGCCACTGACGCTGGGTCGATTCGGCGCGATGGGCTGGCCGGCTACGTAGATCGCCGATGTCATGGCGTAGCTCAGCCCCGCCGGTGCCTGGACTTTCCCGTCGTCTTCATCGGTGACACATCCCGACAGCAACGCCCCACCACACAGAAAGAGAATCGCCAGCCACGACCGGGCCGACGACAGACCAGCATGCGGCGCGCGCAGCGCGGCACCGAAGGATCGGAAAGACATCGTCAGCCCCGTAAGTGGTTGTTTTTATTGCGGCCCTGCCCGCTGGCCGCGCCGATGCCTATGGCATCACGCGTGAATATACAACACGTCCGTCGGGGACTGGCTGGCCGCTGCCCGGCCAGATTTCAGATCTTTACGAGCCGCTCCGGGCGCAGTGCGCCCTCTCGCATCCGGGCCACGCCCAGCAGGCGGGACGGCTCGCCGCCGTACACGCGCGCCAGGRTTTCCTCTTCCAGCGCGGTGCCCTCGGGCAGGTCGCGCCGKGCGATGCGCTGGCCCTGGAGGAATCGCGCCATCGCGGCGTCGTCGAGCTGCACGAGCACGCAGCGTTGCAGCAAGGCGTCCACGGGCGCGAGCATGGTCGGGCGAATATCGTCGGATTGCTGGTCGATTTGTTCCAGCGTGACCGCGCCATCGAGCGTGAGGTCGCCCACGGCCGTGCGGCGCAAGGCGGTCAGGTGGCCGCCGCAACCGAGCGCTTCGCCAATGTCCTCGCCCAGCGTGCGGATGTAGGTGCCCTTGCTGCAGCGCACGCGCATCGTGAATTGCGGCGGACTGGCGTCGAGGGCCACGTCGAGCAGTTCGATCGCATGGATCGTCACCGCCCGCGCCGCGCGTTCGATGGTCTGGCCGGCGCGCGCGTATTCATATAGCGGCTTGCCGTCCTTCTTCAGGGCCGAATACATCGGCGGCACCTGTTCGATTGGGCCCGTAAATCGTAATACCGCCAGATCCAGCGCGGCGCGGTCGCAGGTGACCGGGCGTTCGGCAACGACTTCGCCCTCGGCATCGCCGGTGGTCGTCGTCACGCCGAGCCGCACCACGGCCTCATAGGTCTTGTCGGCCTCGAGTAGATCCTGGGAGAACTTGGTCGCCTCGCCGAAACACAGCGGCAACAGGCCGGTGGCGAGCGGGTCCAGCGTGCCCGTGTGGCCAGCCTTGTTGGCGCGCAGCATGCGCTTGGCGCGCACCAGCGCGTCGTTGGACGACAGGCCCAGTGGCTTGTCGAGCAGCAGCACGCCATGCACGTCGCGGCGCGGCAGCCGGGGCGGACGGGTTGCGGAGGAATCGGTCATTGCGGCGGGGAGAGAAGCGCGGCGCCGGAGCGGGTCCGGCGCGCGTCACAAAGGCRGAACGGCGCGACGGACTTACTCGTCGTCCTTGGCGCGCGTCGAATTGGCTTCGTTGATCAGCTTCGACATTTCGATGGCATGTTCCACCGAGGTGTCGTGATGGAAATGCAGCGTCGGCACGGTGTGGATGTGCAGGCGCTTGAATAGCAGCGAGTGCAGGTAACCGGCCTTCTCGCGCAGGATACCGGCGGCCACCTCAGGCTCGGCGCCCAGCACCGTGAAGTAGACCTTGGCGTGCGCGTAATCGGGCGTCAGCGCCACCGATTGCAGCGTGACCAGGCCCAGGCGCGGGTCGCGCAGTTCGCGCTGGATCATCTCGGCCAGTTCCTTCTGGATCTGGTCGGAAAGCCGCAGATTGCGGGAAGAGATATTGCCTTTCTTGGCCATTCAAACCTGTCTTGTGCCCAAAGTGAAAACGGCAGGCCGGAGCCTGCCGTCTTGCGTATCGCCTTACAGCGTACGCGCCACTTCGGTAATTTCGTACACCTCGAGCTGGTCGCCTTCCTGAACGTCGTTGAAGTTCTTGATCGACAAACCGCACTCGAAGCCTTGCTTGACTTCCTTGACGTCGTCCTTGAACCGCTTGAGCGAGTCCAGTTCGCCGGTGTGCACCACCACGTTGTTGCGCAGCACGCGCACCAGCGAGTTGCGCTTGACCATGCCGTCGGTGACCATACAGCCGGCCACGGCGCCAATCTTCGGCACACGGAAGACCTGGCGGACTTCCACCTGGCCGATCGTGGTCTCGCGCTTCTCCGGCGCCAGCATGCCGGACATCGCCGCCTTGATCTCGTCTACCGCATCGTAAATGATGTTGTAGTAGCGGATGTCGATGCCGTTGTGCTCGGCCAGCTTGCGCGCGCCGGAATCAGCCCGCACGTTGAAGCCGATGATGACTGCCTTCGAGGCCACAGCCAGGTTGACGTCCGACTCCGAGATGCCGCCCACGCCGCCGTGCACRATCTGCACGCGCACTTCCTCGGTCGACAGCTTCTGCAGCGACTGCACCAGTGCTTCCTGCGAACCCTGCACGTCGGCCTTCACGATCAGCGGCAGCGATTGCACTTCGCCTTCGCTCATCTGCTCCAGCATCGTTTCCAGCTTGGCGGCCTGCTGCTTGGCGAGCTTCACGTCGCGGAACTTGCCCTGACGGAACAGGGCGATTTCACGCGCCTTGCGCTCGTCCGGGAGCACCAGCACTTCCTCGCCGGCGGCCGGCACTTCCGACAGACCCTGGATTTCCACCGGGATCGACGGACCAGCTTCCTTCGTCGGCTTGCCGTTTTCGTCCAGCATGGCGCGCACGCGGCCGTAGGCACTGCCTGCGAGCACCACGTCGCCACGCTTGAGCGTGCCGCTGCTGACCAGGATCGTCGCGATCGGGCCCTTGCCCTTGTCGAGCTGGGCTTCCACCACCAGACCCTTGGCCGGGGCGTCCACCGGTGCCGTCAACTCCAGCACTTCGGCTTGCAGCAGCACCTGCTCGAGCAGGTCGTCGATGCCCAGGCCGGTCTTGGCGGACACCGGCACGAACGGCGAATCGCCGCCGTACTCTTCCGGCAACACCTGCTCGGCCACCAGTTCCTGCTTCACGCGGTCCGGGTTGGCTTCGGGCTTGTCGATCTTGTTGATCGCCACCACGATGGGCACGCCGGCGGCCTTGGCGTGCGCAATCGCTTCCTTGGTCTGCGGCATCACGCCGTCGTCCGCCGCAACCACCAGGATCACGATGTCGGTGGCCTTGGCGCCACGGGCACGCATGGCCGTGAAGGCCTCGTGACCCGGGGTGTCCAGGAAGGTGATCACGCCACGTTCGGTTTCGACGTGGTACGCGCCAATGTGCTGCGTAATGCCCCCGGCTTCGCCCGCGGCAACCTTGGTGCGGCGGATGTAATCGAGCAGCGAGGTCTTGCCGTGGTCGACGTGACCCATCACGGTCACCACCGGCGGACGCGGCAGCAGTTCGGCGTCGGTATGGTCTTCGCCATCCACCACCAGCAGTGCTTCCGGATCGTCCAGCTTGGCGGCGAACGCCTTGTGGCCCATTTCTTCCACCACGATCATGGCGGTTTCCTGGTCCAGCACCTGGTTGATCGTGACCATCTGGCCGAGCTTCATCATCTGCTTGATGACCTCGGACGCCTTCACGGCCATCTTGTGCGCCAGATCGGCCACCGAGATGGTTTCCGGCACGTGCACTTCACGCACCACCGGCTCGGTCGGCGCCTGGAAGTTGCTGCGATCGTCGGCATGCTGCTTGCCGCCGCGGCCACGCGGGCCACCGCGCCAGCCACCCACACCGCCCGACGTATCGCCGCGCGTCTTCAGGCCGCTGCCCTTCTTGCGCGAGCTATCGTCCTGCCACGTACCGGTCTTGACCGGCTTGCCGGTCTTCTTGTCGACGGTGGTCGTGGCCGTGGTGGTCGTGGCCGGTTTCTTGTCGTCCTTCTTGGCTTCGGTCGTCGTGCCAGGCGGCTTCACCGGCTTGTGCAGCGTACCGGTCTGCTCGGCCTTCTTTTCCTCGGCCTTGCGTTCCGACGGCGCCTTCAGCACGCGGGCCGGGGCGTTCAGCATCTGCTGGATCGCACGGGCCTCGGCCTCGGCAGCCTCGCGGCGGCGGCGGGCGGCGTCCTGCTCGGCACGGGCCTTGTCGGCCGCTGCCTTCGCGTCATCCGCATCCTTCTGCACCTGCACGCGCTCGGCGGCCACGCGGGCCTGGTCGTCCTCGGCCTTCTTGCGCACGGCAGCGTCCTCGACGGCGTTGTTCACCGCCTGGGCAGCCACGGCCTCTTCCTCGGCCTTGCGGGCGAGAAGTTCGGTCTGGCGGCGCTGCTCGGCCTCGAGGGCTTCCTGGCGCGCACGGCGCTCGGCTTCCTCGCGCTCGGCGGCTTCCTGGCGTGCCTTCAGTTCGGCTTCCTGGCGCGCGAGCGCCTCGGCCTGCTGACGGCTTTCCTCTTCCTCGCGGCGTGCCTGTTCGGCGGCGGCCTCGGCCGCTTCCGCGGCGTCCACGCCATCGGCGTGTGCATCCCCGGCGACCTCGTCACGCTTGATCAGGACGCGCTTCTTGCGCACCTCGACCTGAACGGTACGGGTCTTGCCGGTGGAATCGGCCTGACGGATTTCGGACGTTTCGCGCTTGGTCAGCGTGATCTTTTTGCGTGCGCTGTCGTCGGCCTGACCGTGCGACCGCTTGAGATAATCAAGGAGTCGGGTCTTGTCCGATTCGGTGATGATGTCTTCCGGCGTCGCTTTGCCCACCCCAGCTGCCTGCAATTGTTCCAGCAGGGCAGCTGCGCTGCGGCTCAGTTCTGCGGCCAGTTGGGCAACTGTTGTGCTTGCCATTCAAACCCTTTCAATGCTCGGTTTCTACGTCGGGACAAATCGTATGCGGAAAGCGCCGGGGCCCCTGGCCCCGTACGTGTCCCTCAGTTAAACCAATGTTCCCGTGCTTTCATGATCAGCGCCTTGGCTTCCTCATCCGCCACGCCGGCCAGCTCGACCAGTTCGTCCACAGCCAGTTCGGCCAGGTCGTCACGCGTGTGGATATTGCCTTCGGCCAGCTTGCCGATCAGCTCGGGGGTCAGGCCGTCGAGCGAGCGCAGATCCTGCGACACCTCTTCCACCTTTTCTTCCCGGGCCAGTTCCATCGTCAGCAGCGCATCGCGTGCGCGGTTGCGCAGCTCAGTGACGGTGTCCTCATCGAAGGCCTCGATTTCCATCATTTCACTGATGGGCACGTAGGCAACTTCTTCCAGCGTGGAGAACCCTTCCTCRATCAGGATGTCCGCCACTTCCTCGTCCACGTCCAGCTTGGCCATGAACAGCTTGCGTACCACTTCGCTTTCCTCGGCCTGCTTCTGCGCCGATTCTTCCTGCGTCATGATGTTGATCTGCCAGCCGGTCAGTTCGGACGCCAGGCGTACGTTCTGGCCGCTGCGGCCGATGGCGACGGCGAGGTTTTCCTCGTCCACCACCACATCCATGCAGTGCTTTTCCTCGTCCACGACGATGGACTGCACCTGCGCCGGCGCCAGTGCGCCGATCACGAACTGCGCCGGGTCTTCCGACCACAGCACGATATCCACGGCCTCGCCGCCGATCTCGTTGCGCACRGCCGTCACGCGGGTACCGCGCACGCCCACGCAAGTGCCGATCGGGTCGATGCGCTTGTCATGGGCCACCACGGCGATCTTGGCGCGCACGCCGGGGTCGCGGGCGGCCGCCTTGATCTCGAGCAGGCCCTGTTCCATCTCCGGCACTTCGTTCTCGAACAGCTTGATCAGGAACTCGGGTGCCGTACGCGACAGTTCGATCTGCGGGCCGCGCGCGGCGCGATCCACATTGAGGATATACGCCCGTACGCGGTCACCGGTACGGAGATTTTCCTTCGGAATGATCTGGTCGCGGGCCAGCAGCGCTTCCACGCGGCCGGACTCCACGATCAGACCCTTCTTGTCGGCACGCTTGACCGTGCCGGTCATGACCTTTTCGCCACGATCCAGGTAATCGTTCAGGATCTGCTCGCGCTCGGCGTCGCGGATCCGCTGCAAAATCACCTGCTTGGCCGCCTGGGCGCCAATCCGGCCGAATTCCACGGACTCGATCTGCTCTTCGACAAACTCCTCGAGCTCGATCTCCGGATCCTGATCGCGGGCTTCGAACAGCAGGATCTGCTTGTCCGGCTCCTGCAGGCCCTGCTCGTCGGGGACGACAAGCCAGCGGCGGAACGTTTCGTGCTCACCGGATTCGCGGTCGATGGCGACGCGGATATCCACGTCTTCCTCGAAGCGTTTCTTGGTGGCCGAAGCGAGTGCTGCTTCGAGCGCACCGAATACCACATCCTTGTCGACGTTCTTTTCACGCGCAAGCGCATCGACGAGCAACAGAACTTCGCGGCTCATTGCTTGTTCCCTTTTCTTTGATTTCCCTTGAAGTCGATCACTGGCACGAGCCGTGCCTTGTCGACGTCGGATATGGCGAATTCCAGCAGTGCCGGGCCGTCGCGTCCTTCGAATTCCAGGCCGATTTTCTCGGCTCCGTCATCGCCAGTGGGTGCCTGGATGATGCCGACGAAATTCTTCTGGCCATTCACCGGGAGGCGCAGCGTGATTCTGGCCTCGACGCCGGCAAAACGGACGTAATCGGCCAGCTTCTTCAGCGGCCGGTCCAGACCGGGCGAGGACACCTCGAGGCGCTCGTAGTCGACATTTTCGACCGTAAGCACATGGGTAAGCTGGCGGCTTACTTTCTCGCAATCCTCAATGACGATGCCGGTTTCAGGCTGATCGATATAGACACGCAGCAGTCCGACGGGGGCACGCTCAAGCTCAACCAACTCGTAGCCCATGCCGTTAAGGGTGGTTTCGATCAAATCTGCCAGATGCACTGTATTCCCGAATAGTGGCCTTCAACACCATGGCAGACACCGGACAACGACTTCCGTTCTGAAACTAGGTCCTGAAACGAGGTTCTGGAACGAACCGCTGCCTTGCCTGCCCCGTCATCCCCGGCGCCGGCGTGGCGCAGTCGCGGCCACAAGCACAAAACGGGCGAACCAAAAAAAAATGGGCGCAATGCCCATCATTCGCCCACCCTCGCTAAGGATGACACTTTTGAATAGACTTGGATTATACGCGGATTATGTCCAAAAGGCAAAAGCCGGACAGGATCCGCGGGCAGCGTGCGGCCAGGGCGAGCCCCGGCCGGCATGCCGCCTGCCTGGGTTAGCGGTGACCGCCACCCCCCTGGTTGCCGCCACGACCGCGCGGACGACGCGGGCCGCTGGCATTGCCGCCGCCCTTGGYTGCCTTCGGCATCACATTGCCGTTGGCCTCGCCACCACCGCCGCGACGCTGCTGGCCGCGCTGGCCACCCATGCCTCCGCCGCCCAGGCCACCACCGCCGCCAAGGCCGCCGCGATTGCCACCGCGCCCACCGGCACCGCCGCCACGCAGGCCGCCGGCCGCGCCACCACTGAACTTGGTGGTATGCGACGTCAGCGGCGCCGGGCCGGTCGGGATGTAACCCATCGAGGTCTGCATCGGATCGGGCTGGCCACCACGGCCGGCACCGCCGCCGTTACCGCGCGCGCCACCCTTTTCGTAGCGCGGCAGGCCGTCCATGCCGGTGTGCATCGGCATGCCCGCAATGGCCGCCTCGGTACGCGCCTTGCGGCCGCCCACCTTGGTGGCACCCTTGCCGCCCTGCTCGCCCTTCGCCGGCGCTTTCAGGCCGATATTGGCCATCAGCGCGCGCACGTCGGTCGGGTCCAGCTCTTGCCAGCGGCCACGCTTGAGGCCGCGCGGCAGCAGGAACTGGCCGTAGCGCGTACGGATCAGGCGCGACACGGTCAGGCCAACGGCCTCGAACATGCGGCGCACCTCGCGATTACGGCCTTCGGTCAGCGCCACGTGATACCACTGGTTCACGCCTTCGCCACCGCCATCAGCGATGCGCAGGAAGTTCGCTTCGCCATCGTCCAATTGGATACCGTGCAGCAGCGCCTGGCGGTCGGCCTCGGCCAGCTCGCCCAGCGTGCGCACCGCGTATTCGCGCTCCACGCCGTAGCGCGGGTGCATGAAGCGGTTGGCGATATCGCCCGAGGTCGTGAAGATCAGCAAGCCTTCGGTATTGAAGTCGAGACGACCCACCGCCACCCACTTGCCGGCCTTGATGCGCGGCAGGCTGTCGAACACGGTCGGACGGCCTTCCGGATCGCTCTGGCTCACGATTTCGCCGGACGGCTTGTGATACAGCAGCACGCGCGGTGGCTTGCTCGACACCTTGCGATGGATCAGCTTGCCGTTCACGCGCACCTGGTCGGTCGGCAAGATCCGCTGGCCGATGTGGGCCGGCAGACCGTTAACCGAGACACGACCCTCGAGGATCAGCTGTTCCATTTCGCGGCGTGAGCCGAGGCCGCCTTCGGCCAGCACCTTGTGCAGCTTGGGCGCGTCATCGTCGGCGGACAGTTCGCGCACCGGCTTGGCCTTGGTGCGCGGCAGCGCCATCTCTTCCTGATCGAATTGTTCCGAGATCACGAATTTGAAGACGTCCTCGGCACCGCCAGCAGGCTTGCCGGCCTTCGCGCCGCGAGCCGGCTTGTCACCGGCGCGCTGCTCGAATTTTTCCGAAGGCTTGCCGCCTGCGGCGCCCGCCTGMCCCTTGCGCTGACCCTGGCCGCCTTGGCCACCCTGACCGCCTTGGCCGCGCTTGTCGCGCCGGCCCGGCTGCTGGGCTGCCGGCTTGTTGTCGCCATCGACCAGCGCAGCCTTGCGCTGGGGCTGCTGGCGGCGCTTGCGCACGCCGGCACCCTGTGGCTGCGCAGGCTGGCCGTCGGCGTCACTCGCCTCGGCGCGCGGTTCGCGGACGTCACGGGCATCACGATCGGCTGCCGGCTTGCGGCGGCCACGGGCGCGCGGCTCGCGACCGGCCGGTGCGGCGGCGTCGGGCTGCGGCGCGTCGGCTTGCGCCGGTGCGGCGGCATCGCCCTCGGCACGGCCACCCTCGCGGTCCTGTGCGGACTGGCGGCGCGACGCCACCAGATTGCGCAGGCCACGGCGCAGGCCCTTGCGGCGCGGCGCGCCGTCGGTGCCATTGCCCGCGTCGGGCGCAGCGCCGGTATCGCCCGGCGCGTCCGGTTGCCGGACGTCTTGCTCAGCGGAATCAGACAAAGTATTCACTATCGATGTTGCGTGTTATTCAGTTGGACACGCGTTCGTCGTCCTCAGCAGGATGCGGCGCGTTGCCGTCCCGGACCGAATCGTCGGCCGCTTCCGGGGAGGAAGCAGCTGTGTCCACGTGGAAACCGTTGGCGTGGGCCAGCGGCGCGTCGTCGTCATGCCCGCCATCGGCGGACCACTGCGCAACGCTGTTGTCTTGCGGGTGCGGCGTGTCGTTCTGTTCGGTATCGGCGCCGTGGGCTTCCGTCTCCACCGGCTCCGCATGGTCGCTCTCCGCCACGGCCACGACTTCCGCTTCCACCGCATCGGTAGCGGTCTCGGCGGCCTGGGGCTCGGCAAAGGTCTCTTCATCGCCAGCCGGCGGGTTGGCCGTGGCAACTTCTTCAAAATCTATCGCCTGCTGGTCCAGCAGGGCTGCCTGGACCTGGGCCTGGGCATCCTCGAGCGGCGGCAGCTCATCCAGCGTGCGCAGCCCCAGATCGTCCAGAAACGCCTTGGTCGTGGCATAGAGCGCGGGACGGCCCGGTACGTCGCGATGCCCGATCACCTCGATCCAGCTGCGGTCCTCGAGCTTCTTGACCACGTCGGTGCTGACCGTCACGCCGCGAATTTCCTCGATATCGCCGCGCGTCACGGGCTGGCGATAGGCGATGATGGCCAGCGTCTCCATCACCGCGCGCGAATACTTGGGCGGCTTTTCCGGGTTGAGCCGGTCGAGGAACTCGCGCATCTCGGGCCGGCTCTGGAAACGCCAACCGCTGGCCAGGGCCACGAGTTCCACACCGCGTTGCTGCCAGTCCTGTCGCAATTCGTCCAACAGGGCGCGGATGGTGTCGGCGCCGACATCGTCGGCGAAAAGACGGCGGAGATCGTTGACGCGCAGGGGCTCCTGCGCACAAATCAGCGCGGTCTCGAGGACGATCTTCGCCTCTTGGGTATTCATGTGATTGTGTGCAGCCTGTCTTTGCACCTGCTCCCGGACGAATCCCGGAGCACTGGAGATTTCGGATACAGCGGTACCGATGCCACCGCCATCTCATTGCGCAGCCAACTCGCAGCCTGTCGCAGCCCAGGCAGCCAAGCGGTGCACTTCGTTCTTTTGCATCGATTTGCCGGGTCGTTCCGGCAGGAGATCGTCCGCATCCGGCTGGCTTCGCCGGGAGTCGAACCTCTTGCGTCGCGCTCTCGCCTTTACCCTCGCAGGCGGAACCCTTCCCCTTGGAGCGGACATTCGCCAGGACAATCAGATTGCCAAGGCGGCAAGAAAAAACGGATATCGGCCCGGACAAGCTTCGTCCTGCGCCTGCACCACCACTCCACAAGGCCGACCGGCCTTTTAAACCAGATCTTTTGAACCGGATGCACTGTGGGGACGGATCCGGCAAGCCAATGCTGCCTCGGACCCATGGACACGCATCCCAGATCAGGGATGCCGGCCCGGCGACGCCAGGGAATTACGTGGCGCGATACCGTGGTTCTCGCGATTGTATGGCATTCCCGCCCCCCTCCGCAACCCGCCCGCCGCCCGGCGTGGCGAATGGCACGAACCGGGGCGGCCTGTCCGCCGCCCGGAATCGTCCTAGAACACCACGCAGAACCCATGCGCAGCCAGCGTCTCCGGGAGCCAGACCGCCCGCGCCACGCCCACGATGCCGAAGCCGATGATCAGCACGCCCGCCACGGTCCGGACCGCCGGCCGGCGCGACACATGGCGCACATAGCCCGACAACCCCGAAATCACCAGTAGGTTTGGCAGCGTTCCCAACCCAAAGGCGAACAGGACCAGCGCGCCCGACGCCGCATTGCCGGCCAGCAACGCCATTGCGAGTGCCCCATAGACCATCCCGCACGGCACGATCCCCCAGGCGAGTCCCAGACCGAAGCGCCGCAGCAGCGGCGCATGCCGGGCCAGGCCGGCAGGCAGCCTGATACCGAGCGCGCCCATGCGACCCACCACCCCTTGGGCCATGCGCACCGCGAACGCCTCCAGGCGCGTCGCACGCATGGTGCGCCCACGCAACAGCCAGAAGCCCGACATCACCAGCATCGCTCCGCCTGCGCCATAGAGCCATCGCTGCACAGGCAGATAGTCCTGCTTCCATACGGTGGCGCCGACGGCACCCACCACCGCCCCCAGCAACGCGTAGGTGGTCAGGCGGCCGGCGTGCATCGCCAGCAATTCCACGAGCCAGCCGCGCGGCGAGCGATGGATCGTCACCGGCACGCGCACCGCCGCGCGCTGCTCGGCCGCCATCGCAATGCCGCCACACATCGCAGCACAGTGGACGCCACCAAACAACGCAACGATAAAAACGCTGAAAAGCACACCAAATGGCAACGGTCCCTCGCTTCCGCGTCACTTCACGCGGTAAAATTGATCTGTCGCGCCCTCGCTGCAATGCGCATCACCAAGAGCCCTCAATTGCTTACCTCCATACCCGTCACCGAGATCTCGCCCCGCTGCTCTACGTGCGGGATGGGCCAGCTTTGTCTGCCGGTAGGCATGTCGCACCAGGACCTCCTGAAGATGGACACGCTCGTGCAGGAACGCGTGCGCGTGCACAAGGGCGAAACGCTTTACCGCATGGGCGATCCGCTCACCGCCGTCTATGCCGTGCGTTTCGGCACGCTCAAGACGCACGTGACGCTCGAAGACGGCCGCTCGCAGATCACCGGCTTCCATCTGCCCGGCGAGATGGTCGGTATGGATGGCCTCGGCGAAATGCAGCATGCTTCCGATGCCACGGCCCTCGAGGATGCCGAAGTCTGCGTCGTACGCTTCAACGACTTGCAGGCGCTCTCGTCTGACCTGCCCTCGCTGCAAACCCAGTTCCTGCGCTTGATGAGCAAGGAGATTTCGCAGGACCAGGTGATGCTGATGACGTTGGGTTCGATGCGGGCCGAGGAGCGGCTTGCCGCGTTCCTCGTCAATCTTTCCGATCGCCTGTCGGCGCGTGGCTACTCGTCGAGCGAGTTCGTATTGCGCATGAGTCGCGAGGAGATCGGCAGTTATCTTGGCCTGAAACTCGAAACCGTCAGCCGCCTGTTCTCTCGTTTTGCCGAGGCGGGCCTGATCCAGATCCGCCAGCGCCACGTCAAGCTCATCGACATGGCCGGCATCAAGCAGATCTACAACCGCTCCTGCTAAGGCCGGCTCGCCGGCGGCGGTGCACTCGCTACTCGAGTTCATCGGTATCGCTGAGCGGCGTTGGCATGGTGTAGAGCGTCAGGCCGCTCGACAAGGCGCAGAACAGCCACGCCAGCAGGAATCCCACGGTATAGATCGCCTCACGCGACGCGTCGACCGGATGACCGAAGAAGCTCAGGTCACTGGGATCGACAATCGAGAACACCGTTGCCGTGGCCACGCCGCCCATCAGGAACGCTGGCCACATCACCCACATCAGCCAGCGTAGTCTCATGGCCGCCTCGCCGTGTCATTGACATGAGCGTCGGCACGCACGGCGGACCCATCCAGCTTCTCCACCACCAGCCCATGCCGCGCGGCATCGCGCACCGGCACGTCGGCGTGGGTATTGGCGAGCCAGATCGTCACACCACAGCCGATCATCGCCAGCAGCGGTCCGCTCATCAGCAGCCACGGCCACGGTTCCTTCCACCACGGCTTGACTTGTTGCGCTGTCATTGCCTACTCCTTGCGTCGAATATTTCCTGAATGACCTGTCCTACAGGCCGCGCGGCACGATGAAACTGGTCGCTTCCTGGATCTGCGCGCGTCCGCGTGCGTCGTCCATACCCTCCCCCGTGACCGTGATACGGATCTTGTGCGTGCCCTGCGGCGCGTGGTCGAGCGGGATACGGATCCGCACCGGCAACAGCCGGTTCGACGTAGGCGGCAGCGTTTCTGCCGACTTGTCATACTCGATGGTCAACCCTTGCAGCTCCGCGCTCGTCGCCTGTACCCGGACGCGCATCGGCGTCTCGGTCGTATTGATCAGTTGCAGCCGGTACACGTTCTCGATCCAGCGACCTTCGACCTCGCGGCCCAACGCGCCACGGTCGCGGATGACATCGACCTTGAGCGGCGTGCGCATCGCCAGCGACCCGATGAAGCCCCCCACCAGCGCCGACCAGATCACCGCGTAGACAATCGTCCGCGTGCGGAACAAGCGCTTGCGCGCGGCGACTGCCGACAGGCCCTTGCGCATCGCGTTCTCAGAGGTGTAGCGGATCAGGCCACGCGGATAGGCCATCTTGTCCATGACCTGGTTACAGGCGTCGATGCAGGCACCGCAGCCRATGCACTCGTATTGCAATCCGTCACGGATGTCGATCCCGGTCGGGCAGACCTGCACGCAGATGCTGCAATTGACGCAATCGCCAATGCCGGCGGTGTGCCGGTCCGTCTTGCGCGAGCGGCTGCCGCGCGGCTCGCCACGGCCTACGTCATAGGTCACCACGAAGGTATCGCGGTCGACCATCACGCTCTGGAAACGCGCATATGGGCACATGTACTTGCACACCTGCTCGCGCATGAAGCCGGCGTTGCCCCAGGTGGCGAAGGCATAGAACAGCATCCAGAACGACTGCCACGGCCCCAGCGAGAGGTCGATCACCTGCCCGCCCAGCTCGCGGATCGGCGAGAAATAGCCGACGAACGTGAAGCCGGTCCACAGGGCGATCACCACCCAGAGCGTGTGCTTGGTCGCCTTGAGCCGCAGCTTGCGCAGGCTCCACGGGTCGCCGTCCAGCCGGATGCGGGCGATGCGATCGCCTTCCACGCGTCGCTCGATCCACATGAAGATTTCTGTGTAGACGGTCTGTGGACACGCGTAGCCACAGAACAGCCGGCCCGCGATGGCGGTGAACAGGAACAGGGCGAGCGCCGAGATGACAAGCAGGACCGCGAGGTAGATCACGTCCTGCGGCCACAGCACGAGGCCGAAGATATAGAACTTGCGCGCGCCGAGGTCAAACAGCACCGCCTGGCGGTCGTTCCATTGCAGCCACGGGGCGCCGTAGTAGACCAGCTGGGTGAGGATGACGAGCCAGACGCGCCAGYTCGAGAAGGCGCCCGTGACCGAGCGCGGATAGATCTTGCGCCGGACCTCGTAGAGTGTTTCTTCCGAAGATTCAGCCGATTGGGCAGATTGCCCGGATMGCGGCGTGGCAGCCGGGCGCCATGGCGGGCTGTCGTCGGGCCGTGAGGGCTCCGACGTAGCGGGGTCGTCCGCTACGGGCTGTGCAGCATTGGGGGGCGCGTTCATCTTGTGTTCCTCGCGCCCCGGCAGGCGGCTGGCCGCCCTRCCCGGGGGCTGTTGATCATTGTCCGGCCGCTCCTGTATTGGAGAGACCCCACACGTAGGCGGTCAGCATGCGGATGCGCTCGGGCGTCAGGATTTCCTCATGCGCGGGCATGTGCCCGTTATGACCCTTCTGGATCGCCTCGACGATGGCATTTTCCGAACTGCCGTAGAGCCAGACGCTGTCCGACAGGTTCGGCGCGCCGAGCGCCTGGTTGCCCTTGCCGCTGGCCCCATGGCAGGCCGCACACGTGGTCTTGAAGGTGCCCTCGCCCCGCGACGCGCGGATCGGGTCAGACGCCAGGCCCGACAGCGAGCGCACATACTGGGCCGTGTCSCCGGCGAGCTTGGCGTCGATGACGCCCGCGAACGGCGGCATCATGCCGTTGCGACCCTTGGTGATCGTCTGACGGATCGTTTCGGGGTCGCCGCCATAGAGCCAGTCGTTGTCGGCCAGGTTCGGAAAGCCGCGGCTGCCGCGCGCGTCGGAGCCATGGCACTGCGCGCAGTAGTTCAGGAACAGGCGCTGGCCAATTTCACGGGCGTCGGGATCGGCGGCGACCTTCGTCACGTCCATCGACATGTACTTCCCGTAGATCTCGTTCTGCATCTTCTCGGCGGCCTGTCGATGCGCCGCCAGTTCGCCCTGCGAGGAGAACCCCAGCACGCCGGCGTAGGAACCCAGGCCCGGATACAGCACCAGGTAGCACACGCTGAAGATGCAGGCCAGCAGGAACATCCACATCCACCAGCGCGGCAGCGGGTTGTTCAACTCGCGCAGGTCACCATCCCAGACATGGCCGGTATCCTCGGTCGCACCCTGGCTTTTTGGCGCCCGGCGCTGCGAGAACAGCAGCCACACGCACCACGCGATGCCGACCAGCGAGATGGCCGTAATGTAGTAACTCCAGTAATCGGAAAAGAAATCGCTCATGACTGTGGGTTCCGGCTTGTCGTTATCGTGGTCTCGTCGGGCAACGCGAAGGGCAGCATGGCTGACTCCTCGTTGGCGGCCTGGCGCCGCGACGACCAGGCCCACCAGCAGATGGCGAGGAAGGCCAGCATCGACAGCACGGTGGCAGCGGAGGTCAGGATGGCCATGGCGGTTACTCCTTCGGTGCCGCGGCCGCCGTGGCGGCGTCCAGGCGCACGTTGCGGCGGTTCAGGCCGAGGCCTTGCAGGTAGGCCACCATCGCGTCCTCTTCGGTCTTGCCGGCGAGTTCCTCAGGGGCATGGGCGATTTGCTCCTCGGTGTACGGCACACCCAACCGCTTCAGGGCGCGCATCCGGCCCTGGATATCGCCCGTCGGCAGCGCGGTCTTCTCGAGCCACGGATACGACGGCATCACCGATTCCGGCACCACATCGCGCGGATTGCGCAGGTGGATGCGCTGCCAGTCATCCGAATACCGGCCGCCCACGCGGGCGAGGTCTGGACCGGTACGCTTGGAACCCCACAGGAACGGATGGTCATACACCGACTCGCCGGCCGTCGAGAAATGGCCATAGCGCTCCGTCTCGGCCTGCAGCGTGCGCACCTGCTGCGAATGGCAGCCGACGCAGCCTTCGCGGATATAGATATCGCGGCCCATCAGGCGCAGCGGCGTGTAGGGCACGATGCCCGCGTCGGGCTTGGTCGTGGAATGCTGGAAGAACAGCGGCACGATCTGCACCAGACCCGCAATGCTCACCACGATGATCGTGGCGATGATCAGCCAGCCAACGTTCTTTTCCAGTGTTTCGTGGGTGAAGAATCCTTGTTTTTGTGACATCTCAGCAATCCTCGGCGGTCAGTGTGCGGGAGCCTGGGCGGAAGCCGGCAGGCTGGCCGGGATCGGCGCGTCCGTGGCCGTCTTGCCGGCGATCGTGCGCACCACGTTGTAGGCCATGACCAGCATGCCGGTCAGGAAACACAGGCCACCGAGCAGGCGGATCAGGTAGAACGGATACTTCGCCTTGACCGCTTCGACGAACGCGTAGGTCAGCGTGCCGTCCGGCTGCGTGGCGCGCCACATCAGCCCTTCCATCACGCCGGCGATCCACATCGAGGCGATGTAGAGCACCACGCCGATCGTCGCGATCCAGAAGTGCCACTCGATCAGCTTGACGCTGAACATCTCCTTTTGCCCGAACAGGCGTGGAATCAGGTAGTACAGCGAGCCGATCGAGATCATCGCGACCCAGCCGAGCGCGCCCGAGTGGACATGGCCGATCGTCCAGTCCGTGTAGTGCGACAGCGCATTCACGGTCTTGATGGACATCATCGATCCTTCAAACGTGGCCATGCCGTAGAACGACAGCGCAACCACCATGAACTTGAGGATCGGGTCCGTGCGAAGCTTGTGCCAGGCGCCGGACATGGTCATGATCCCGTTGATCATCCCGCCCCAGGACGGCGCGAGCAGGATCAGCGAAAACGCCATGCCGAGCGACTGCGCCCAGTCCGGCAGCGCGGTGTATTGCAGATGGTGGGGGCCGGCCCACATATAGGTGAAGTTCAGCGCCCAGAAGTGGACGATGGAGAGCCGGTACGAGTAGATCGGCCGTCCGGCCTGCTTCGGGATGAAGTAGTACATCATCCCGAGGAAGCTGGTGGTCAGGAAGAAGCCCACGGCGTTATGGCCGTACCACCACTGGATCATCGCGTCCTGCACGCCCGCATAGGCGGAATACGACTTCCACATCGACGCCGGCATCTCGATGTTGTTCACGATATGCAGGATGGCGATGGTCAGGATGTACGCGCCGAAGAACCAGTTGGCCACGTAGATATGGCGCGTCTTGCGCTTGATGATGGTGCCGAAGAACACCACCGCGTAGGCGACCCAGACCAGCGTAATCAGGATGTCGATTGGCCATTCGAGTTCCGCATATTCCTTGGAAGTCGTGATGCCGAGCGGTAGCGTGATGGCAGCCGCCACGATGACGATCTGCCAGCCCCAGAACGTGAACGCTGCCAGCGGCCCGCAGAACAGGCGCGCCTGGCAGGTGCGCTGCACCACGTAGTACGACGTGGCGAACAGCGCGCTGCCGCCGAAGGCGAAGATCACCGCGTTGGTGTGCAGCGGACGCAGGCGCCCGAAGGACAGCCACGGGGTATTGAAATTGAGATCTGGCCAGATCAGTTGCGCCGCCARCAGAACGCCGACGGCCATGCCGACGATCCCCCAAACCACGGTCATCACGGCAAACTGCCGTACGACGCCGTAGTTAAAGGTGTCGACGCGTGGAGACGCGGTAGAGACATCCATTCAGACCCCCAAATACAGAAGTAAAGATCGTTTAACCCTAGTGTTGGTGTGACTTTAGAAAGTCGCCGCCGCCCGCGCGTTGATCCCGGTCAAGTCGCAATTCAACGAAGGGAACTGTTGCTGCCGCGCGCCACTCGGGCTCGTAAAAAGCTTGCAATTCATGGCTTGTCGTTATCGAGCAGGATGGCTTCGCCGGGTCGGTCGAGGTCGTCGTACTGGCCCGCGTTGAGCGCCCACCAGAGCGCGCCAGCKATCAGCGCCACGAGCACCAGGCTCATTGGCACGAGCAGGTAAAGGGTTTCCATGGTCAGCGCTCCTTGTTCGGTGCACGCAGCAGGCGCCAGGCATTGGCCACCACAAGCAGCGACGACACGGACATGCCGATGCCTGCCATCCAGGCCGTGACCAGCCCTGTGGCGGCCAGCGGAATGGCCACAATGTTGTAGAAGAAGGCCCAGCCGAGGTTCTGCCGCACCACGCGGCGCGTACGGCGCGCGGCGGCGATGGTGTTGGCAATCTCGGCCACGCCGCCATGCGTGAGGACCGCGTCGGCGCCTGCCTGGGCCAGCGGTGCGCCGCTCCCGATTGCGATGGAGACCTGTGCCTGGGCCAGCACCGGCGCGTCATTGATGCCGTCGCCCACGGCCAGCACCACAGCGCCCTGCTCTTGCAGCGCGGCCACATAGGCGCGTTTGCCYTCGGGCGTCACGGCGCCATGGGCGGTTTCCATGCCGAAATGGTCGGCCCACCAGCGCACCGCTTCGACGTTGTCGCCAGAAATCAGATGAGTACGAATGCCAAGCAGGTCGAGCGCATCGATCAGCGCCGGCGTCTGCGGGCGTGCAATATCGGACAGGAAAAACCGTGCCAGCAGGCCCTCGGCAGCGCCCAACCAGACCTCGGTAGCGCCGCGATGGGCGTTGCCAGAGGCGCCGATGGCCGCGTCATCGCCGACC
This sequence comes from Cupriavidus sp. KB_39, assembly GCF_052114485.1. Lineage (NCBI taxonomy): Bacteria > Pseudomonadati > Pseudomonadota > Betaproteobacteria > Burkholderiales > Burkholderiaceae > Cupriavidus > Cupriavidus sp. KB_39. The sequence goes on along the minus strand of NZ_JBFREV010000016.1, from coordinate 76,655 downwards.
CAGACGCCCGGCTCCAGCGCCAACGCCGCCGCGAAGTCGCGCCGGCCAAGCCGCACGCGCCGCCCGTCGACACAGGCTTCGACTCCCTGCCCCGGCACATTGCACAGATCGTCCACCGAGGGCTGCTCCCGCCCGGTCGATGGTGCGCGGGCATCGAGGAACGCCCGGGCTATCGGATGCTCGCCGCCCTGCTCCATCGCCGCGGCAATCGCCAGGCAGATGTCCGCTTCGAGGCGGCCTGTGGCTTCGGTCAGYACCACCGCGAAGCGCCCCTCGGTCAGCGTGCCGGTCTTGTCGAGCACGATGTCGGTGACGCGCGCGAGGGTTTCGATGGCGTGAGACCGCGTCAGCAGCACSCCGCGCCGCGACAGTGCCGCACCGGCGGCCGCCAGCGCCGCAGGCGTAGCCAGCGACAGCGCGCAGGGACAGCTCACCACGAGCACCGCCACCGTCACCAACAACGCGCGCGACGGATCGATCCAGACGGCCCAGACGATACCGGTGACCGCCGCCATCCCAAGCAGCGCGCCGACAAACCAGCCTGCGACGCGGTCGGCCAGCATCGCCAGTCGTGGCTTTTCCGCAAGGGCACGGTCCAGCACCGCCACGATCTCGGCCAGCCGCGTATTGGCGCCGATGCGCCCGACGCGCACCTCGAGCGGGCTGGCCGTGTTGAAACACCCGGCGAGTACCGCATCGCCGATACCCCGCCGCACCGGTCGTGCCTCGCCGGTCAGCATCGATTCGTCGAGTTCGCTGATGCCAGCCAGCACCACGCCGTCCACGGGCATGATTTCACCGGCCTTGACCCGGATACGGTCGCCCGCGCCGAGGCGGGCCACCGGCACGCGCTCGGCGGTGCCGCCCTCCGTCAGGCGCTCGCAGGTGGCCGGRAGCTGACGCGCGAGCATCTCGGCGCCGCTTCGGGACGCCTGACGCACGCGCAGTTCCAGATAGCGGGCCAGCAGCAGGAAGGCCACGAACATCGTCACGGAATCGAAGTAGACCTCACCCACGCCGCGCACCGTGGCGGCTGCGCTGGCCAGAAAGCCGGCGGCCACGCCGATGGCCACGGGCACGTCCATGCCCATCGCGCGCTGGCGCAGGCTGCGCCAGGCGCCGGTGAAAATCGGGGAGGCAGAATAAAAGACGACCGGAAGCGTCAGCGCGAAGCTGGCCCAGCGCATCAGTTGCAACTGGCCAGCATCGATCGTGGCTTCATGGGTGTAGATCGGCCACGCGTACATCATGACCTGCATCATGCCGAGCATCGCCACGGCCATCCGCATCAGCAGCCCGCGCCGTTCGCGGCGGTCCTGGCGGTCGCTGCGGGACACCTCGAATGGCCACGCCATATAGCCGATGTCCGCTAGGGCGCCGAGCAAGGCTGACACGGTTTGTTGCGATTCCCGCCAGCGCACCACCACGCGGCGCGTTGCCACGTTGGCCACCGCCAGTTCCACACCCGGCAGCTGGCCCAGGCGCTGCTCGATCAGCCACGCGCAGGCAGCGCAGCGGATACCTTCCGGCGCCAGAGTGACCTCAGCCTTGYCATCGCCTAGCGGGCGGACGAACTGCTGGCGCAGCTCGGGCGTGTCGTAGGCAGCCCAGACCGGCTCGGCTTCCCGGCGCGCGGCGTCGTCGATAGGACGCGCGAAGCGAGAGGTATCGCCATACAGATGGCCGAAACCGGCCGCGTGGAGCATCTGCGCCAGCGTCTGGCAGCCGCCGCAGCAGAAACTGCGCGCGCTGCCTTCGACATCGGCAATGAATACCGGCTCCGCTGGCGTCAGCGGCTGGCCGCAGTGAAAGCAATGGCCGTCTACGTGCGTGGAAGTCGATGGGGATGGCGAAGCGCCCGCCATCGTGGGGGCCGCAGGCGTCGCGGGAATCGCGCGCCGGGCGGCGGATGGGGGCGGTAAGGTCGTCGTTGTCGCTGGCAGCACCCCAAGGGGGCCGCCGGCTGGTGCGAGCGATGGGGTAGGTAGGGACGGGGACGGCATGGCGCGCTTTTAATACCCACGGATAGTAGGTAGCACGCACACCATACGCCTTGATGCAGATCAAATAGGTCGGATTCGTACCAGTCCGACAACAGCTTCCAGCCCGCTCAGGTCAGCGAGGTATCCATGGTCCGTCGCTCGGACTCCAGGTACTCCCGTGACTGCATTTCGATGATCCGCGACACCGTGCGATGGAACTCGCCAGCCATCTGCCCTTCGGTATACAACTCGTCGGCAGGCACCTCGGCGGACATCAGCAGCTTGACCTTGTGGTCGTAGAACACGTCGATCAGCCAGGTGAAGCGGCGCGCCTCCGACGACATCCGCGGCGTCATCTTCGGCACATCCGACAGGATCACCGTATGGAACTGCGACGCCAGCTCCAGATAGTCGTTTTGCGAGCGCGGGCCGCCGCAGAGCGTGGCGAAGTCGAACCAGACCACACCGTTCGCCTTACGCAGCGCCTTGAGTTCACGGTGCTCGATATGGAGGATCGGCGATTCGTCGGCCGTGCCGGCGATACCCACGAAGGCATCGCGCAGCGCCGCGCTGGCCTCGCGGTTCAGCGGCGTGTGGTACGCCTCGACCTGCTCCAGGGCGCGCTTGCGGTAGTCGATACCCGCGTCCACGTTGAGCACGTCGAGCTTCTCCTGGAGGAGGTCGATCGCGGGCAGCACGCGTTCGCGGTGCAGACCATCCGGGTACAGCAGGTCCGGGCGATAGTTCGACGTCATCACGAATTGCACGCCATTCGCGAACATCTGGTCCAGCAGGCGGTGCAGCATCATGGCGTCCGCCACGTCGCTGACGTGGAATTCGTCGAAGCAGATCAGCCGGTATTTGCGCGCGATGCGCTTGGCCAGTTCGTCGAGGGGGTCGGGCCGACCTCGCAATTCCTCCAACTGGCGATGCACTTCGCGCATGAACTCGTGGAAATGGAGCCGCGTCTTCCGAACCACGGGCACGCAAGAGTAGAAGCTGTCCATCAGGAACGACTTGCCGCGCCCCACTCCACCCCACAGGTAGACGCCCTTGGGCACATCGGGGTGCACCAGAAGCTTCTTCAGCGCGTTGCTGCGCCGGTTCTTGTAGGCCACCCATTCGTCGTAGCACTGCTGCAGCCGTGCCACGGCGCGCAGTTGCGCCTCGTCCGACTGGTAGCCGCGCTGTTGCAGTTCTTTCTCGTAAAACTCGGTGACGTTCATGCTGGGTTCACGCTGGGGGCGTCCGGCGCAAGATGCGCGGGCGCTGCAAGTGAAAACGGCGCGCCGCTGGTTGCGGCGCGCCGGTGCTCACGCAATGGCAGGCATCAGCCTTACATGTTGAGCTGGCGCTTGTCCACGGCCAGCGCGGCTTCGCGCATGACTTCGGACATCGACGGGTGCGGATGGCAGACGCGACCGATATCCTCGCTGGCGGCCTTGAACTCCATCGCCACGACGGCTTCGGCGATCAGGTCCGACGCGTTGGCGGCCACGATGTGCACGCCCAGGATCTCGTCGGTCTTGGCATCGGCCAGCATCTTGACGAAGCCGTCCGAGGCGCCCATGCCCAGCGCACGGCCGTTGGCCATGAACGGGAACTGGCCCGATTTGTACTGGCGGCCTTCGGCCTTCAGCTGCTGCTCGGTCTTGCCGACCCACGCGATTTCCGGGAAGGTGTAGATCACCCAAGGAACCGTGTTGAAGTCGATGTGCGGCTTCTGGCCGACGATGCGCTCGGCCACGGCCACGCCTTCGTCTTCCGCCTTATGGGCGAGCATCGGACCACGCACCACGTCGCCGATGGCCCACAGGCCCGGCACCTTGGTCTGGCAGTGGTCGTCCACCTCGATGAAGCCGCGCGCGTCCGCGCCCAGGCCCACCGCTTCCAGGTTCAGGTTGTCGGTGTTCGGCACGCGGCCGACGGACACGATCAGGCGRTCCACTTCCAGCGTCTGGGCCTTGCCGTCCTTGTCGTCATAGCTGACGGTGACGCTGTCCTTGCCGGTCTTGACCTCGTTGACCTTCACGCCGAGGCTGAACTGCAGGCCCTGCTTGGTCAGCAGCTTCTGCGCTTCCTTGGCCACGCCTTCATCGGCGGCGCCCAGGAACGCAGGCAGCGCTTCCAGCACGGTCACTTCGGCACCCAGGCGGCGCCACACCGAGCCCAGTTCCAGGCCGATCACGCCGGCGCCAATCACGCCCAGTTTCTTCGGCACGGTCGGGAACTTCAGCGCGCCCTCGTTATCGCTGACGAGGTTGTTGTCCACGGTGATGCCCGGCAGGTGACGGGCCTTCGAACCGGTAGCGATAATGACCTGCTTCGCGGTCACGACCTCACCGGCCACTTCCACCTGGAAGCCTTCGGCAGCCTTGCCGGCGAACTTGCCGTAGCCCTTGAGCAGCGTCACCTTGTTCTTGCGGAACAGGAACTCGATGCCCTTGGTCATCTTGCCGACGATGTCGTCCTTGCGCTTGAGCATCTTGGGCACGTCCACCTTGACGTCACCCACGGTGATGCCGTGGTCGGCYAGGTGGTGCGAGGCGTTCTCGAACTCTTCCGAGGAAGCCAGCAATGCCTTGGAGGGGATGCAGCCCACGTTCAGGCAGGTGCCGCCCAGGCGCGGCTCGCCCTTGGGGTCGTCATAGGCGTTGCCTTCGCAGCAGGCCACGTTCAGGCCCAGCTGGGCTGCGCGGATGGCGGCGATATAGCCGCCGGGGCCGGCGCCGATCACCAGCACGTCGAATTGTTTGCTCATGGAGTTTCCTTCTGGACGGCCTGCTCCCACGCGCCCGATTCAACGGGCGGCGGGGAGCGGGTGTCCTTCAATTCAGAGGGAGGAGACGGACGCTTACAGGTCCAGCAGCAGGCGGGCCGGATCTTCCAGCGCTTCCTTCATCGCCACCAGGCCCAGCACAGCCTCGCGACCATCGATGATCCGGTGGTCGTAGGACATGGCCAGGTAGTTCATCGGGCGAATCACGATCTGGCCGTCTTCCACCACGGCACGATCCTTGGTGGCGTGCACGCCCAGGATGGCCGATTGCGGCGGGTTGATAATCGGCGTCGACAGCATCGAACCGAACGTACCGCCGTTCGAGATCGAGAACGTGCCGCCCGTCAGTTCTTCCAGCGACAGCTTGCCGTCACGGGCCTTGGCGCCGAACTCGGCGATCTTCTTCTCGATGTCGGCCAGGCTCATCTGGTCGGCGTTGCGCAGGATCGGCACCACCAGGCCACGCGGCGAACCCACCGCGATACCGATGTCGAAGTAGCCGTGGTAGACGATATCGTTGCCATCCACCGAGGCGTTGATGATCGGGTACTTCTTCAGGGCGTGCACGGCAGCCTTGACGAAGAACGACATGAAGCCCAGCTTCACGCCGTGCTCCTTCTCGAAGCGGTCCTTGTACTTGTTGCGCAGGTCCATCACCGGCTTCATGTTCACTTCGTTGAACGTAGTGAGGATGGCGTTGGTGGACTGYGACTGCACCAGGCGCTCGGCGATACGGGCGCGCAGGCGGCTCATCGGCACGCGCTCTTCCGGGCGGTCGCCCAGCGCGGCGAAGTCCACCTGGGCGGACACTTGCTGCAGGGCCGGCTTGGCCGGAGCCGGTGCCGGGGCGGCCTTGGCGGCCGGTGCGGGCGCCGAGCCGGCGGCCAGCACGTCACCCTTGGTGATGCGGCCATCCTTGCCGGTGCCGGCAACCTGACCGGCGGACAGGCCGCCTTCGGCCATCAGCTTGGCAGCCGACGGCATGGCGATGCCGCTGGCGCCGGTGGCGGCAGCGGGAGCCGGGGCGGCGGCGGCAGGTGCAGCGGCCGGAGCCGGGGCGGCGGCAGCCGGAGCGGCGGCGCCAGCGGTGGCTTCGGTATCAATCTTGGCGATCAGTTCATCGGCCACGACGGTATCGCCGTCGTTCTTGATGATCTGCGACAGCACGCCGGCGGCGGGCGCCGGCACTTCCAGCACGACCTTGTCGGTCTCGATCTCGATCAGGATCTCGTCCTGGGCAACAGCTTCGCCCGGCTTCTTCTTCCAGTTCAGCATGGTCGCTTCGGCGACCGATTCAGACAGTTGCGGAACCTTGACGTCAACAATAGCCATGGTGAGAAATTTTCCTCGATGTATGCGTGTATGTTCAAACAGGCCGAAGCCCGGCGCGCACCACTGCGCGCCGGGCCGGCCGTCTTATTACTTGGTCAGCACAAAGCCCTTGAGCTTGGAGAACGCAGCGTCCAGCAGCGCCTTCTGTTGCTCGTTGTGCTTTGCGTAGTAGCCCACCGCCGGCGAAGCCGAGGCAGGACGACCGGCATAACCGAGCTTCTGGCCTTCCGTCATGTTTTCCATGATGTAGTGCTGCACGAAGAACCAGGCACCCTGGTTCTGYGGCTCGTCCTGGCACCACAGGATTTCGGTCACGCCCGGGTACTTCTTGAGCTCGGCGGCCACAGCCTTGTGCGGGAACGGGTACAGCTGTTCCAGGCGGATGATCGCCGTGTCGGTGGCACCACGCTCCTTGCGGGTGTTGACCAGGTCGTAGTAGACCTTGCCCGAGCACATGATCACGCGCTTGACCTTGCTGGCGTTCAGTTCTTCGTGATCGGGGATGACCGTCTCGAAGTGACCCTTGGCCAGGTCGGACAGCGGCGACACCGCATCCTTGTTACGCAGCAGCGACTTCGGCGTCATGATCACCAGCGGCTTGCGGAACAGCCGGATCATCTGGCGACGCAGCAGGTGGAAGATCTGTGCCGGCGTGGTCGGCTGCACAACCTGAATGTTGTGGTCTGCGCAGAGCTGCAGGAAACGCTCGATACGGGCCGAGCTGTGTTCCGGACCCTGGCCCTCATAGCCGTGCGGCAGCATCATCGTCAGGCCCGAGGCGCGGCCCCACTTCACTTCACCCGACGAGATGAACTGGTCGATCACCACCTGGGCGCCATTCACGAAGTCGCCGAACTGGGCTTCCCAGATCACCAGCGCATTCGGTTCCGCAGTCGAGTAGCCGTATTCGAAGCCGAGCACGGCTTCTTCGGACAGCACCGAGTCGATCACGGTGAACGGGGCCTGATTCTCGGACACGTTCTGCAGCGGCACGTAGCTGCCGGCATCCCAGCGCTCGCGACCCTGGTCGTGCAGTACCGAGTGACGGTGSGTGAAGGTGCCACGGCCAGCATCCTGGCCGGTGATACGCACCGGGTAGCCCGAGGCCACCAGCGATGCGAACGCCAGGTGCTCGCCCATGCCCCAGTCCAGAGGCTGGTCGCCACGGCCCATGTTGGCGCGGTCCTTRATGACCTTTTCCACCAGCGGGTGCAGCTTCAGGTGCTCGGGGATGGTCGTGATCCGCTCGGCCAGGCGCTTCAGCTCGGTCACCGGCACGGCGGTGTCGGCTGCGTCGGTCCACTTGCGGTTCAGGAACGGCATCCAGTCCACGGCGAACTTGTTCTTGAAGTTCGACAGGACCGGGTCCACCGTGTGCTTGCCCGCGTCCATCGCGGCACGGTATTCCTTGACCAGCTGGTCGCCAAAGTCGGCGGGCACCAGGTTCTGCGCGGCCAGCTTGTCGGCGTACAACTTGCGCGTGCCCGGGTGTTGCGAGATCTTCTTGTACATCAGCGGCTGCGTTACAGCCGGCGTGTCCTGCTCGTTGTGGCCCAGCTTCCGGAAGCAGATGATGTCAACCACGACATCCTTCTTGAATTCCATGCGGAAGTCGGTGGCCAGTTGCATGGCGTACACCACGGCTTCGGGATCGTCGCCGTTCACGTGCAGCACCGGAGCCTCGATCATCTTGACCACGTCCGTGCAGTACAGCGTGGAACGCGCGTCGCGCGGGTCAGACGTCGTGAAGCCGATCTGGTTGTTGATGACGATGTGCATGGTGCCGCCCGTGCCGTAGCCGCGGGTCTGCGCCAGGTTCAGCGTCTCCATGACCACGCCCTGGCCAGCGAAGGCGGCGTCGCCGTGCACCTGCACCGGCAGCACTTCCTTGTGGCCGGCTTCGCCACGGCGTTCCTGGCGGGCCTTCGACGAACCCTCGACCACCGGGTTGACGATTTCCAGGTGCGACGGGTTGAACGCGAGCGACAGGTGAACCGGGCCGCCTTCGGTCGAGACATCGCTCGAGAAGCCCTTGTGGTACTTGACGTCGCCGGCGGGCAGGTCATCGACGTGCTTGCCTTCGAATTCGGCGAACAGGTCGGCCGGCATCTTGCCCAGCGTATTGACCAGCACGTTCAGACGGCCACGGTGGGCCATGCCGATCACGATTTCCTGCACACCCTTCGAACCGGAGTGCTGGATCAGCTCGTCCATCGCGGCGATAAAGCTCTCGCCGCCTTCGAGCGAGAAGCGCTTCTGGCCGACGTACTTCGTGTGGAGGAAGCGCTCAAGGCCCTCGGACGCGGTCAGGCGGTCCAGGATGTGCTTCTTCTTTTCCAGCGTGAACACGGGCTTGGAACGCGTGGTTTCCAGGCGCTCCTGCCACCAGCGCTTCTGCGCCTGGTCGCTCACGTACATGAACTCGGCGCCGATGGTGCCGCAGTAGGTCTCACGGAGGTTGTTGAGCAACTCGCGCAGGCTCATCGATTCCTTGCCGAAATACGTGTTGCTGGCATTGAAGACGATGTCGAGGTCGGCCTCGGAGAAACCGTAGAACGCCGGATCCAGATCAGGCAGGGGCGGACGCTCCTGGCGCTTCAGCGGATCGAGGTCGGCCCAGTGGGTACCGATGTTGCGGTAGGCAGCGATCAGCTGGGTCGCRGCAACGCGCTTGCGGCCCATGTCGGAATCGGCCGAGGCAACGATGGTCTTGATGGGGCCCTGCTTGGCGCGCTCGGCGAACGAGGCAACGATCGGTGCGTGGGGGATATCGCGGGAGTTGGACCCATCCACAGCCGGGACATTCTGCATCGCGTCGAAATACGCGCGCCAGTTGTCGGGAACCGAGCTGGGATTCTGGAGATAGGCCTCGTACAGCTCTTCCACATAGGGGGCGTTGCCGCCGAAGAGGTACGAATTGCTCTGATACTGCTGCATCATGGGGCGCTCACTATTCTCCGGGAATGCCGGAGTTAAGCGGGTTCATCAACCTTCCGCGACACGGCTTGACCGGTTAGCGGATTGCAAACAACTCTTGGGAGCCAGACAGCGCTACCTTGAACGAACGGCACCGCGAAGGTGCCGTCTGTCTGGGGTCTCACCGACAGCCCGAAAGGGCAAGTTGTGCGGGGAAGGACCTTAGTCTTCACTCGCAAAAGCATAGCACGTTTGCCCAACGACAGTGGGGACTTTTCGTGATGCAAAATCATGACCGTTGCCGCCACACATCGGTGCTACGCCATCAGGCGGCCGGCTCGATCCGATCGACCGCGTCCGTGATCAGTCCGTCCAGCCCCCARGACAATAGCTCGGCGGCCCGGGACGCGTCGTTCACCGTGTAGCACAACACTTGAAAACCGTCCGCATGGGCGCGGGCGATGACGGCCGCGTCCAGCTCGCGATGGTTGGCGTCCAAGGCTACGCAGCCCAGCCGGCGCAGGCGTTCGGGCCAGTCGGCGGGCAGCTTGTCGAGCAGTAGCGCGCGCGGCAGGCCGGGCGCCACCTGGCGGGCGGCATCGAGCGCCTCCTCGGAAAACGACGAAAGCAGCGGCGGCACGTCGGCGCCCTGCCAGAGCGAAAGCGCATCAATCGCCACTGCTGCGCCGGTCCGCCATTCCGTGCCAGGCACCGGCTTGATCTCGATATTGACGTGGAAGCCATTGGCGCGCGTGTAGCGGGCGATCGTCGCCAGGGTCGGCACCGGTTCGCCGGCATAGGCCGGGCTATGCCAGCTTCCGGCGTCCAGCGCGGCCAGTTCGCCCAGCGTCATAGCGTCGACGCGGCCCTTGCCGGACGTGGTGCGGTCCAGCGTGGCATCGTGCATCAGCACCGGCTTGCCGTCGGCCGACAACTTCACGTCGAACTCGAACATCCGGTAGCCGAACGACGCCCCGTGCCGGAACGCGGCCAGCGTGTTCTCGGGTGCGAGCTTGCCGGCACCCCGGTGCGCGATATGGCGCGGATACGGCCAGTTGGCTGCATCGACCACAGGAAACGTGACGATTGACGCACTCATGCCAGTGCCTCGATACGCTTGCCCGACGTCGCGTCGAAGAAGTGCAGATGATCAGCCGAAGCCGTGATCGGCAGACGGTCACCGGCACGCACTGGCATGTGGCTGTCCAGCCGGACCACGATCAACTGGCCGCCCAGCGAACCATAGGCGAATGAATCGGCGCCGAGCGCCTCGACCACGCGCACATCGACATGCGCGATGGCGTCGTGGGCCGCGCACGGCTCGATATGCTCGGGGCGCAGCCCCATCAACGCCTGCTCGGGCAGGTGCAGGCCCATCGGCAGATGGCCGAGCGTGGCCGGCGCACCCTGCCCTTCGCCGGCACCATTCGCCTTCGGCACCACGCGCATCTGCGCCTCGCCCTGGGCGGCGTTGGTACGCACCACGGGCACGAGGTTCATCGGCGGCGAGCCGATAAAGCCGGCCACGAAGGTGCTGGCCGGACGCGAGTAGACCTCGAGCGGCGTACCGATCTGCTCCACCCGGCCTCCGTTCAGCACCATCATGCGGTCGGCCAGCGTCATGGCCTCGACCTGATCRTGGGTGACGTACAGGCTGGTGGTGCCCAGGCGGCGATGCAGGTCCTTCAGCTCGAGCCGCATCTGCACGCGCAGCTTGGCATCGAGGTTGGACAGCGGCTCGTCGAACAGGAACACGGCCGGCTCGCGCACGATGGCGCGCCCCATCGCCACGCGCTGGCGCTGACCGCCCGAGAGCGCGCGCGGCTTGCGTTCGAGCAGCGCGCCCAGCTCCAGGATGCCCGCCGCGTGCTTCACGCGCTGGTCGATCTCGGCCTTGGACATGCCGCGAATCCGCAGGCCGTAGGCCATGTTGTCGTACACGGTCATGTGCGGGTAGAGCGCGTAGTTCTGGAACACCATCGCGATGTCGCGCTCGGCCGGCTCGAAGTCGTTGACTACCTTGTCGCCAATATGGATCTCGCCGCCGGTAACGGTTTCCAGCCCGGCGACCATGCGCAGCAGCGTGGACTTGCCGCAGCCCGAGGGGCCGACGATGACGATGAACTCGCCGTCGGCGATTTCCATGTCGATGCCGTGCACGACCTGCGTGCCGCCGGCGTAGGTTTTCTGAACGTTGCGAAGTGACAGTTTTGCCATGGCTTTCTCGTAATCCGCTTGTTTCGCTTACTTTTCTGTTTCGACCAGGCCCTTGACGAACCACCTCTGCATCAGCACCACCACCACGGCAGGCGGGATCATCGCCAGCATCACAGTGGCCATCACGAGATTCCAGTCCGTCGCGGCATCGCCCGAGCGCGAAATCATCTGCGTCACGCCAACCACCACCGGCGTCATCGATTTTTGCGTAGTAATCAGCAGCGGCCACAGGTACTGATTCCAGCCATAGATGAACTGGATTACGAACAGCGCCGCGATGCTGGTGCGCGAGAGCGGCAGCACCACGTCCCAGAAGAAGCGCAGCGGACCGGCGCCATCGATGCGCGCGGCCTCGGCCAGTTCATCGGGAATGGTCAGGAAGAACTGGCGGAACAGGAACGTGGCCGTGGCCGATGCGATGATCGGAATGGTCAGGCCGAAGTAGCTGTCCAGCAGGCCGAGGTCCGACACCACCTTGTAGGTCGGCAGGATCCGCACTTCCACAGGCAGCATCAGCGTGATGAAGATGAGCCAGAAGAAGGTCTTGCGCAGCGGAAATCGGAAATAAACGATGGCGAAGGCCGAGATGATCGAGATCGCGATCTTCCCGAGCGCGATGCCCAGCGCCATGATCAGGCTGTTCTTCATCATGGTGGCGACCGGCGAGGCSGCCTCCCCCACGCCCTTGAACAGCACGGTGCGAAAGTTCTCAACCATGTGGCTGCCGGGGATCAGCGTCATGGGCGAATCGAGCACCTGTTCGGCCGTCAGCGTGGACGCCACGAAGGTCAGGTACACCGGAAACGCCACGACGATGATGCCGAGGATCAGCACCACGTGGGTGATGACATCAAGAATTGGACGACGTTCTACCATTTTTGRGCGCCTTTCGTGTCAGTACTGGACCTTGCGTTCCACGAACCGGAACTGCACCACGGTCAGCGCAATCACGATCACCATCAGCACCACGGACTGCGCGGCCGAGCCGCCGATGTCCATGCCGCGGAAGCCGTCGTGGAACACCTTGTACACAAGCGTGTTCGTCGAATTGAAYGGGCCGCCATGCGTCACGGCATCGATGATGGCGAAGGTATCGAAGAATGCGTAGACCACGTTGATGACCAGCAGGAAGAACGTGGTCGGCGAAAGTAGCGGAAATATGATGGACCAGAAGCGCCGCCACGGTCCGGCGCCATCGATGGCGGCCGCCTCGATCAGCGAGCGTGGAATGCTCTGCAACCCGGCCAGGAAGAACAGGAAGTTGTAGCTGATCTGCTTCCACGCGGCGGCCAGCACCACCAGCGTCAGCGCCTGATTGCCATTGAGCAGGAAGTTCCAGTCCACGCCGCCCTTGCGCAGCGCGTACGACACCACGCCCAGCGTCGGGTTGAACATGAACATCCAGAGCACGCCCGCCACGGCCGGGGCCACGGCATACGGCCAGATCAGCAGGGTCTTGTAGCCCGTGGCCACGCGCACCACGCGGTCGGCGAAGTAGGCAAGCAGCAGCGCCACCGACAGGCCGACCACCGTCACACCAATGGCGAAGATGGCCGTGACCTCGAACGACTCCACATACTGCGGGTCTGCCCACAGCGTCCTGAAGTTGTCGAGCCCTACGAATTCGAGATTGATGCCGAAGGCATCCTGCTGGAGCAGCGACTGCCACAGCGCCTGGCCGGCCGGCCAGAAAAAGAAGATCATCGTGATGGCGATCTGCGGCAACACCAGCAGATACGGCAGCCACGGCGACCGGAAAACGACGCGTTTTTCCATCGTCAAACCTTTTCATAACGCAAGCGGGCGACGGTTTCGCCGCCGCCCACTTGCCGCACGTCTGGCGCCCTCAGCCCGGACCGGTCATACCGGCCAGGCCGCGCGACGCCCCTGACTTACTCTTTCGCAGTCTTCTGGAAGCGCTCCAGCAGGTCGTTGCCGCGCGCCACCGCCGTGTCCAGCGCAGCCTTCGGCTCCTTCTTGCCGGCCCAGACGGCTTCCAGTTCCTCGTCCACCACGGTACGGATCTGCACCAGGTTGCCCAGGCGCACACCGCGCGACTTGTCCGTGGTCTTCACGACCATTTGCTGCACGGACACATCGGCGCCCGGGTTCTTGTCGTAGTAACCCGATTTCCTGGTCAGATCGTAGGCGGCCATCGTCACCGGCAGGTAGCCGGTGGCCTGGTGCCAGTCCGACTGGATCTCAGGCTGCGACAGGAACGTGAAGAACTTGGCTACGCCCTTGTATTCCTCGGCCTTCTTGCCACCCATCACCCACAGCGACGCGCCGCCGATGATCGTGTTCTGCGGGGCGCCCTGCACGTCCGGGTAGTACGGCAACTGCGACACGCCGAACTGGAACTTGGCGTTCTTGCGAATGTTGGCCAGCGATGCCGACGAGCCCGTGAACATCGCGCACTCGCCGTTGAAGAACTTGGCTTGCGACTCTGCCTTGCGGCCGCCGTAGCTGAAGTAGCCCTTCTTCACCATCTCCTGGAGATTGGTGATGTGCTTCACGTGCAGCGGGCTGTTGAAGACCAGGCGGGCGTCGGTGCCGCCGAAGCCGTTGTTCTTGGTCGCGAACAGCGTGTTATGCCAGGCCGAGAAGCTTTCCAGGTGCACCCAGCCCTGCCAGTCGGTGGTATAGGCGCAGTTCGTGCCCGATGCCTTCAGCTTGGCCGAATATTGCATCACTTCGGGCCAGGTCTTGGGCGGCTCGGAGAGGCCCGCCTTCTTGAAGGCGTCCTTGTTGTAATAGAAGACGGTGGTCGAGCTGTTGAACGGGAACGACAGCATCTCGCCCTTCGACGAGGTGTAGTAACCGGCCACGGCGGGGATGTAGGCCTTCTGGTCGAACTTCTCGCCCGCATCCTTCATCACCGTGGAGACCGGCTTGATCGCGCCTTTGGCACTCATCATCGTGGCCGTGCCCACTTCGAACACCTGCAGGATCGCCGGAGCGCCGCCCGCGCGGAAGGCGGCAATGCCGGCCGCCATGGTTTCGTCGTAGTTGCCCTTGTTAACAGGCACGATCTTGTAGTCGGTCTGGCTCGCGTTGAACTTGTTGGCGATCTCGTTGACCTTGTCGTTCAGCGCGCCCTGCATGGCGTGCCACCACTGGATCTCGACCGCGGCGTGGGCGGTGCCGGCCATGGCCAGGGCGGCGACGGCAGCGAATTTTAGGGCGGTGCGTGGAAAGGACATGGACTTCTCTCCTGAGGCTGTTATCAGTCGGGCAAATCGGGCAAGAAACAAGAAAAAGCGCCCGACTGTATGCATTTTTTGTGACAGCGGGATGTTACGCCCGTCGCACCTCGCCGCAAACCGGGCAAACCCGCCTTGCGGTGAGAATATTGCTGCATTTTGACGACACATTGATGTCACACAACCGGGCGCGCCGCACCGGCGGACGTTTGCGTACAATCCTCGCCCATGAGCACGATGAAACCCTTCGCCACCTTGCCGGACGCCGCCCTCCGGCGCGTGCGCGGCATCCTGACCGACATCGACGGCACCCTGACGACCGATGGCCGGCTGCCTGCCCCCACCTATCTCGCACTGGACCGGCTGGCCCGGGCTGGGCTGCATGTCGTACCCGTCACAGGACGCTGCATCGCCTGGGCGGAGATCCTCGTCAGACTCTGGCCGGTAGATGCCATCATCGGCGAAAATGGCGCCTTCTTCTCACATTTGCGCGACAACAAGCTGATCACACGCTTCCTCGACGATGCGCCGACGCGCGCCGGGAATCTTGAGAAGATCCACGCGCTGGGCGAGCGGATCGTGCGCGAGGTGCCTGGCTGCGCGCTGGCATCGGACCAGGCATGGCATGCGGCCGACCTTGCCATCGACCATGCCGAGGACGTGGCACCCCTGCCCCAGCCGGCGGTGGACCGCATTGCCGCGATGATGCGCGAGGCCGGCATGACGGCGACGGTCAGCTCGATCCACGTTAACGGCTGGTTCGGCGACCATGACAAGCTGTCGATGAGCCGGCTTTGCGTGCAGGAGTTGCTGGGGGATGACATCGACGCCGCGCGCGACGAATGGCTGTTCATCGGCGACTCGGCCAATGACGCGGCGATGTTCGGCCACTTCCCGTTGTCGGTGGGCGTGGCGAACGTGCGGGAGATTCTGGATCAGTTGCCGGTGGCGCCCGCCTACGTCACGGAGGCGGCCGGCGGTGAAGGCTTCGCCGAGATGGCGGAGCGACTGCTGGCGGTACGTAGCAACGGCTGAGACGATTCTTGTTCTCTGCTCCCCCGCAGCGGGAGAGCAGAGAATCGTCTCAACCCCTGGACATCAATCGAATCCCAGCTCCTGCAGCTTGCGGGTAATCGTATTGCGTCCAATCCCAAGCCGGGTGGCGGCTTCCACGCGGCGCCCGCGCGTGACGCCCAGCGCGGCTTCGAGCACAGCTTTTTCGAAGCGCCGCGTCAGCACATCCATCACCTCGGGCTGGCCCGCTTCCAGCATCGACTTGGCCTCGCCGGCCAGCAGCGACTCCCAGCTTGCCGACACCGCATTGCCCGCGAAGGCCGGTGCGGACGCCATGCCTGGCGCCGTGGCGGTCATCGGTGGGCGCGTGGCGACCATCGTGTCACCCTCGCCTGCCGCGGTGTTCATGCCGTAGTCGGATGTCTCGATCGCATCGTAGTCGCCACCTGTCATGCGCGACTCGCTGCCCGGCGCGCGCATCGGCGAACCGGTGCTTTCCGACTGGGGCGTGCCGATCATCTCGCGTGGCATATCCTTGACTTCGATGGTCTGCGCCGGCGCCATCACGGTCAGCCAGTTACACAGATTCTCAAGCTGTCTCACGTTGCCAGGGAACGGCAGCGTGCTGACGTAGGCCAGCGCCTCGTCGGACATGCGCTTGGGTTCCACGCCAAGCTCCTTGGCGCTCTTCTGCAGGAAGTGGCGCGCCAGCAGCGTGATGTCCTCGGGCCGCTCGCGCAGCGGCGGCAGCCGCAGACGAATCACGTTCAGGCGGTGGAACAAGTCCTCGCGGAACAGCCCCTCTTTCACGCGCGTCTCGAGGTTCTGGTGCGTGGCCGCAATCACGCGCACATTGGCGCGCAACGGGTTGTGGCCACCCACGCGATAGAAGTTGCCGTCCGACAGCACGCGCAACAGCCGCGTTTGCAGATCGAATGGCATATCGCCGATTTCATCGAGGAACAGCGTGCCGCCCTCGGCCTGCTCGAAGCGGCCACGCCGCATCGTCTGCGCACCCGTGAACGCGCCGCGCTCATGTCCGAACAGCTCGGATTCGAGCAGATCCTTCGGAATCGCCGCCGTGTTGAGCGCGATAAATGGCCCGTTGGCGCGCGGGCTGTGCTTGTGCAGCGCCCGTGCGACGAGTTCCTTGCCGGTGCCGGACTCGCCGGTAATCATCACCGTCACGTTCGACTGCGACAGGCGGCCGATGGCGCGGAACACGTCCTGCATCGCCGGTGCCTGACCCAGGATCTCAGGCGCGTCGACTAGCCGATCGTCCATTTCCTCCTCGCGCAGGCTCTCTTCGAGCGCGCGCCGGATCAGCTCGACGGCCTTGTCGACATCGAACGGCTTGGCCAGGTATTCGAAGGCGCCGCCCTGGAACGCCGCCACGGCGCTGTCCAGGTCGGAATACGCGGTCATGACGATGACCGGCAGGCCCGGGTGCCGCGCCTTGATGGCCTGCAGCAGGTCCAGGCCCGAGCCGCCAGGCATGCGGATATCGGAAATCAGGACCTGCGGCTCGTCATCCTCCAGCGCCGCGAGCACGTCGCGAACATTGGTAAAACTGCGAGAGAGCAGGCTTTCACGGGCAAGGGCCTTCTCGAGGACCCAGCGGATTGATTGATCGTCGTCGACTATCCAGATCGGCTTCATGTGCGTCGCTTGTCTGCTCGGTGTCATGTGGTCTCCCGTTGTCCCGCCATCTTCCCTCTCAGGCAGGTCCCGCGCCGCTCGCACATCCGGGCCGGTCAGAGGCGCGGGAGGTCAGTGCAGCGGCAGCAGGATACGGAAGTCGGTACAGCCCGGCCGGCTCTCGCATTCGATCAAGCCCTCGTGCTGCTGCACGAAGGTTTGAGCGAGTGTGAGACCGAGTCCGCTGCCGCCGTCCCTGCCCGATACCAATGGATAGAAGATGCGTTCGCGGATGTCCTCGGGGATGCCCGGGCCGTTATCGATGACATGCAAGTCCAATGCCAGCTTGAACAAGCGCTTGGCAATCGTCACCTGCCGTGCCACCCGCGTCCGCAATACGATCTGCGCATCGCCGCGCGCGATGCGCTCGTGCAACGCCTGGGCAGCGTTGTGCACGATGTTCAGCACGGCCTGGATCAGTTGCTCCATGTCGCCGCGCAGGTCGGGCAGGCTCGCGTCGTAGTCGCGCACAATCTCCAGCCCGTTCGGGAATTCGGCCAGCACCACCGAGCGCACGCGCTCCAGCACCTCGTGGATATTGAGGTCCGAGACGATGTGCGGGTGCCGGTGCGGCTCCAGCAGCCGGTCCACCAGCGTCTGCAGGCGGTCCGACTCCTTGATGATGACTTGGGTGTACTCGCGCAAGGACCGTTCGGGCAGCTCGAACTCAAGCAACTGGGCCGCGCCACGGATGCCCCCGAGCGGATTCTTGATCTCGTGGGCCAGGTTGCGGATCAGTTCCTTGTTGGCCGACGTCAGGTCGAGGATGCGCTCCTCGCGGTCGCTGCGTACCTTCTGCTCGTTCAGAAGGATCTCAACCAGGACCGTATTGGCATGGCCTTCGATCGCCCCGATTACGACATGGGCATGCATCGGCTCCTGCAGCGGCGGGCGCAGCACGAGATCCTGGCGCCGCACATCGATCTGCCGCGCGATCACCGTCTCGATCATGCTGTCCAGCTCGTCGATCTGGCCGAACAAGTCCGGCAGCGTCAGTTCCACCATCGCCCGGCGGGACAGCGCGAAGCTGGCCTCGGCGGCCGGATTCGCGTARACCACCTGCAGCCCGGGCTGGCGCACCAGCAGCACMGGGTTGGCCACCACGTCCAGGCCGGGGTGGAACGCCGCGTCGCCCAACGGCAGGACCTCGGCTTCCGCCTTGCGGTCTGCTCCGGTGACTTTGCGCGACACTCCGCGAATCAGGCGACCCATGGCCATTTCACTATTCCTTAAGGTTCGATAGCTCACGGCGCAAGGAGGCGGCGTTAGCTTCGCTACGTGCGACGTCGTCGCGCAGGCGTGCCGTGCGATCGAGATATTTCTGATAGTTGCGCTCGTTGCCCTGGCGCTCGGGCTCGCCATTGTTGTACTCGGCGCGCAGCCCGGCCAGCTTGGCTTCTTCGCTCTGGAGTTCCTGCTCCAGCACCGCGCGGCGCTCGCTGTCGCGGTTCTTCTGGGTGGCGCTGTCCACGCGCGGGAAAGCCGCCGGGGACGCCGAAGGCGCCGCCGCCTTGCCACCGCCCGAGCTGGCAGTGCGCGAACCCGGCACCGTGATCACGTCAGGCAGGTTCAGCTTCTTGCAGTCCTTGCTGCCGCCYGGATTGCCGTTGCGGTACTCGGGCACGCCGTTGGGGCCCTTGCACATATAGACATCCGACGACTGCGCCGGCGCGGGCCGGCTCCAGGCGCCGAGCCCCAGCGCCATGGCCATCACCAGAATGGGGAAACCCACCCGGATCTGGTGCGTCATCCGGTATGAACCCTGGTGCGACAGTCCGCCTTGGCGGCTGCGCGTGACCTTATTTGACATCGCGTTCATGAACATCGGCATGAAGGTTAGGGAAGGAGCCCCATTCTAGCGATCAACCCGCTCGCAAAACAAAAAGGGACAGCCGAAGCCGCCCCTTCCTGGTGCAACTGTTGCCCGGTGACAACCTGGCAACCGGACGCGATTACAGCGAGTAGTACATCTCGAACTCGATCGGGTGCGTCGTCATGCGGAAACGCGTGACTTCTTCCATCTTCAGTTCGATGTAGGCATCGAGCATGGAGTTGGAGAACACACCGCCGCGGGTCAGGAACTCACGGTCGTTGTCGAGATATTCCAGGGCCTGGTCGAGGCTCGAGCAGACGGTCGGGATCTTTGCATCCTCTTCCGGCGGCAGGTCGTACAGGTTCTTGTCGGCAGCTTCGCCCGGGTGGATCTTGTTCATCACGCCGTCCAGGCCGGCCATCAGCAGCGCCGAGAAGCCCAGGTACGGGTTCATCAGCGGATCCGGGAAGCGCGTTTCGATGCGGCGGCCCTTCGGGTTCGCCACGTACGGAATGCGGATCGAGGCCGAACGGTTGCGGGCCGAGTAGGCCAGCTTCACCGGGGCTTCGAAGCCCGGCACCAGACGCTTGTACGAGTTCGTGCCCGGGTTGGTCAGCGCGTTCAGGGCACGGGCGTGCTTGATGATGCCGCCAATGTAGTACAGCGCGAATTCCGACAGGCCGGCGTAGCCGTTGCCTGCGAACAGGTTCTGACCGTCCTTCCACACGGACTGGTGCACGTGCATGCCCGAGCCGTTGTCGCCAACCACCGGCTTCGGCATGAACGTYGCCGTCTTGCCGTAGGTGTGCGCCACGTTCTGGATCACGTACTTCTGGAGCTGGGTCCAGTCGGCGCGTTGCACCAGCGTGCTGAAACGCGTGCCGATTTCGTTCTGGCCCTGGCCAGCCACTTCGTGGTGGTGGACTTCAACGGGAATGCCGAGCGATTCGAGGATCAGGCACATTTCCGAACGGATGTCCTGGAACGTGTCGATCGGGGCAACCGGGAAGTAGCCGCCCTTCTTGCCCGGACGRTGACCGCTGTTGCCGTGCTCGAATTCCTTGCCCGACGACCACGGGGCTTCCTCGGAGTGAATCTTCACCGAGCAACCCTGCATGTCGACGTTCCAGGTCACGCCGTCGAAAATGAAGAATTCGGGTTCCGGACCGAAGAAGGCGGTGTCGCCCAGGCCGGTGCTCTTCAGGTAGGCTTCGGCACGCTTGGCGATGGAACGCGGGTCGCGGTCGTAACCTTTGCCGTCCGACGGCTCGATCACGTCGCAGGTCAGCACCAGCGTCGGCTCTTCGTAGAATGGGTCGATGTGGGCCGTGTTCGAATCCGGCATCAGCAGCATGTCCGAAGCTTCGATACCCTTCCAGCCGGCGATCGAGGAACCGTCGAAGGCGTGGCCGCTCTCGAACTTGTCGTCGTCGAAGTGCGACACGGGCACAGACACGTGTTGCTCCTTGCCTTTGGTATCCGTGAAACGGAAATCGACGAATTTGACGTCGTTTTCCTTCACGAGCTTCATCACATCTGCAACGCTGTGGGCCATGCCTATCTCCTGGAAATTCGGGCTGAGTCTGGGAAAGCCATTGTTGGGTCCGGCCCCGGAAAACCCTCGCGGGAACCGCCCCAAAAGGGACGAGGAATGTTAGCAGAAAGCATGCCAACCGACGCCCTCATTTGCCCTCGCCATCCCGAAAAATGTGCAGTGATCGGTCACGCCGCACCGTGGCGGGGGCCGCGGATTGCATACAACCCAAGCTGAACATGCCGACGCGGCGAACGATCCACTTGCGCACCGCTCCGCGGCGACTTCATCAAACACCATYTCGGTGCGCGATTCAAGGAAAAGCACTATTTTAGTGCCTATGCACCAGAATACGCACCGAAGATGGGCATGCGCCGCGCAGGCGGATTTTCGGGGGATGGCCGTGGCTGCACGCTAGAATAGCGCCGAACGCGGCGACATCCCAGCGCCGTGCCCGATCCCGGGTCACGCTGTTGCCCCGGCACAGCGAACCCCGCTTTACTCCCGCTTCTCTTATTGACTCCGTCACAGAAGATGACCACCCGAGACGACCTCCTCCAGGCGGCGCACGCGCGCCAGCAACAGAACCAGCTTGCGTACTTCGGCGCGCTGGACCCACAGCAAGCCTATGACCTGCTGCAGGCCGACCCGAAGGCCGTGCTCGTGGACGTGCGCACGCAGGCAGAACTGGATTGGGTAGGTGGCGTGAACCTGCCGGACGAGCAATTCGCCCATGTGGAATGGAACAGCTATCCCGGCGGCAAGCAGAACCCGAATTTCGTCGAGGAACTCAAGGCCCGCGTGCCGACCGATGCGCCGGTGCTGTTCCTGTGCCGTAGCGCTGCGCGCTCGAAGCACGCGGCCCGTCTGGCCACTGAGGCCGGCTACACCTGTGCCATGGATGTGCTGGAAGGCTTCGAAGGCCCCCGCGACGAGGAATACCACCGCAAGACCGTGGAAGGCTGGTGCAAGCGCAACCTGCCGTGGCACGGGGCGTAAGGGGAGCCATCAGCTAACGCCCGTCCATGGCGTGTGGGAGCGGGGTTGCCCGCTCCGCGCGCAGGTCGGCCAGCGCCTGTAGGCAAAAGTGGCCGTACCAGGGCACCGCAAAGATCAAAATCATCATATAGACCCACATGACGCACAACAGCGCCAGGGGTAGCAGTAYAACCATTACGATTGCCCAGACCCAGACGAGGTTGGCCAGCCAGCCGAGAAAGCCGCTGAGCACGCCGATTCCCATCAACGATGTGCGATGGCGCTTCATCAGCGTTTTGCGCTCTTCCACCGTGGCGTGATCTTCCAGCGCGTCGTAGGTCATCACACGGTACATCAGCCAGCCGGACAGCAGTGACGGTGTGACAAAACCAATCACCGGCAGGTACGCCAACGGCAGCGTCAGCATGGTGAGCACCAGGAACACCCCAGTGCTCACGATCAACTCCCGCAGGCCGCCCATTAGCGAACCGCCCTGGGCACGGCGAAGTCCCGGATAGCCGCGCGCCACGTGTCCAGCCACTGTCGACTCGAAGAATACGCTGATATAGATCAGCATCGACACAACAATCAACGGGCACAGCGCCATCACGACAAGCACCGGCGCCACGTACGGCCCCAACCCGGCCAGCCAACTCCAAGGGGAAGTCCCACTCAGCCAGGCAAACATCTGGGTAGCGTCGAGAAAYCTATTGAATGCCTGGGTGACAGGATCCCATGCCCACCAAAGGATGCCGGCCCAGAACATCGGGATCAGGATGAGCGGCAAGATGGCATGTATCAGCATGCGCGGATGCAGAACGCACAGCAACGCGCGGCCGAACGCCCGGAGAACTGGTTTCATGTGTGAGCGCTGACGAGGCAGCGCAGGCTGAACAAAGCCCATCAAGCTATCACGCGTCGGCGCGCGCTTTTTCGACCTGTGTCAAGGTTGGCACAGGATTGGCACAGCCCCCCACCCTCACCTACTGCTCGACGATCTCGTACCCCATGGCGCGGACGCCTTCGAGCAGCATCGCATAGGCTGGCAGGACCTGTTCCGCCGGTCCCTTCACCCCAAGATCGATATGGCGCCGCGCGAAGCGGTCGCCCCGGCTCACGTCGCCCACGGATGGCAGGCTGAATACGCGGATGCCGGCGAATGCGGCCTCCACCTGCTCCATCAGCGGTGTCAGGGTCGACTCGGGCGCCTCGAACACATAGAAGGCGCGCGACTGCGCTACCTCCAGGTGGAACAGGTGGGTGTAATAGTGGTCGAGCACCCATTCCATCATCGGCCATGCCATGACCGGAAAGCCCGGCATGAAATGGTGGTCGGCCACCGAGAAGCCCGGAATGCGGTTGTAACTGTTGGGGATGATGCGCGCTCCGACTGGAAACTCGCCCATCTTGAAGCGATGCTGGTTATCAGGCAGGTTCAGGTCAGCCTTGACCGGGTCGCCATTGGCGGTCTCGGCGATGCGTAGCGCAATCTGCTCGCGCGCCTCGGGGTGCAGCGCCAGCTCCACGCCCAGCGCGGCGGCCGCGCACTGACGCGTGTGGTCGTCCGGCGTGGCGCCGATGCCGCCCGTGCAAAAGACCACGTCCGGCCCGGCCAGCGTGCGGCGCAGCGTGGCGGTGATGCGCTCGCGCTCGTCGCCCACGTACTCGGCCCAGTCCAGCGCCAGGCCGCGTGCGCCCAGCAGTTCGATGGTCCGGCGCATGTGCTTGTCCTCGCGCCGCCCGGACAGGATCTCATCGCCGATGACAATCAAACCGAAACCCATGGTGTTCCTCGCTCAAGATTGTTCAATGCGGCGCACGTCGCCCGGCGCCAGGTCGATCACGTCGGTGGCGGGCGGCGGCGGGGGTGCCGCGGCGTCGCGCTCGGCGCGCAATTCAGCCAATGCCCGGAGGCAGAAATGGCCGAACCAGAGCGCCGAGAAGATAAAGATCAGCACGTACAGCCACAGCGTGCCGGCCAGCACCACCGGAAACAGGAAGATGATGACAGCCGACCAGACCCACAGCAAGGTCGGCGCGGAGCCAAGCAGGCCCACGGCCACGCCGATCATCAGCAGCGAGGTGCGATGGCGCTTCATCAGCGTCTTGCGCTCCTCGGCCGTGGCGTGTTCGGCCAGGGCGTCGTAGGTCATCACGCGGTAGGTGAGCCAGCCCCACAGCACGGGCGGAATCAGCGCGAAGAACGGCGGAATCAACCATAGCGGCATCGTCACGAGCACCAGCAACAGGAACACCACGGTGTTGCTGAGCGCCTGGAACACGCTGCCGGCGACGCTGCCGCCGCGCGCCTTGACCAGCCCCGGATAGCTGCGGTCCAGGTGCTTCACCACGGCCGGCACCGAGAACAGGCTGATGAAGATCAGCATCGACGCGATCACCAGCGGCACAGCCAGCGTCAGCACGAACAGCGGCGCCACCACGGTGCGCAGCGACTGCAGACCGAGCCAGTCCAGCGCGGAGTAGATCCAGCTCGTGAAAACGGAGCCCTCGAGGATGGCGCGAGCGCCGCCCATGATCGGGTCCCAGCCCCACCAGATCAGGCCGCCCCATAGCACGGTGGCGAGGACGAATGGCACCAGCGTCAGCATCAGCATGCGCGGATGCAACTGGCTGATCAGGGCACGGCCAAACGAGCGAAAGATATCGTTCATGCAGGAAAGCGGTCGGGAAAACCTTCAGAGCCTAGCACAGGCCGAAAAGATCCCACGCCGACGACATTCCCGGTCAGCGGAGCCGTAGCAGCCGCTTCAGGCCCAGCCACTGCTGGGACAGGAATCCCGCGCCGTAGTCGCGGCCGTGGCCGGTGGGCGGCGGAAGCTGGTCCCGGATGCCCGTCGGATGGTAGGCCTCGACGAACCGGGCGGTGCGGAACAACATGTCCCACCACGGAAAGATCACGCCGTAGTTGCAGCCGCCAAGCCGCACCGGCTTGCCCGCCGCCTGCTGCTCGTGGCCGAGCCCCACCGCGTGGTGCGTGCGATGGAAGCGCGGCGAAACCAGCAGCCGCTCCCCGAGCCAGCCGAAATGCAGTCGCAGGTTGGCGTGCTGGAGGCTTTGCAGCAGTTGCGAAAGCGCGACCAGCAGGACGTACTGCGACGGCTCCACGCCAACCGCCAGCGCCACGGTCGCAAAAACTGCGTCACGTAGCATATCGTCCAGAAGATGGTTGCGATTGTCGCTCCAGAGCGTCATCTGGCGCTGGCTGTGGTGCGTGGCGTGCAGGCTCCACCACCAGCGATAGGTATGCGAAAACCGGTGATACCAATAGTCGAGCAGATCGAACAGCAGCAGGTAGACGAAGAAGCTGACCAGCGGGATCGACGTCACGCCGGGCCACCAGTCCTCCACGTTGATCCGCTGCCAGCCCAGCAGGCGCAGATGGCCTTCGAGGCCATCCATCAGCGGCGCCAGCACGAAGAACATCGCGAGCCGGAACAGGCCCAGGCGATGGATCATCGTATAGAGCATGTCCGTGCGCACGGCGGCGCGGTCCGTCACCGGCTCCACGGGTCGCAATTTCTCCAACGGGCCGAGGATCAGCACCATCACTGCGATCTGCACCACACCCACTAGCAACCATTCGGTGCCTGTGAAGGCGTCCTCGGCATAGCCGCCGAAGCCGAGGTGGTAGACCACCGGCAGCACCACGCCCTGGAATACCGTGGCTTCCACCTGGCCTACCCAGAGGCTGATCCAGTTCGTGAACGCGTCCCACATTACCGCCGGCCCTCCGCCCCGTGCTGCTGGAACCAATCCTTGTAGCGGGGATGCTCGCGCAGCGTGGCGAAGCAGAAGCCCTTCTGTTCGAGGCCGGTCAGCAGCGGTTCGAGCACGCCCGGTGCCCAGGGGTCCTTGCGCGACCAGATGCCGAGGTGCGCCATCGTAATATCGCCATCCCGGAGGTCGCGCAGCGCGCGGTCCAGCAAAGCCYGGTTCGGAAATTTCTCGGAAGACAGTTCGTCGCCGAGGAAGCCGGCCGGCGCCCAGCCCACGTGCTTGAAGCCGCATTGCTCGGCCCAGGCCAGCGTCTGCGGGGCGGTGCGGCCGCCCGGCGCGCGCCAGATCGGCGCCATCGGCTGGCCAGTCATCGACCGGAATGCCTGGGCGCTGCGGCGCAGTTCCGTGCAGAAGGCGTCGGCAGTCATCGCGACGTCCTTGCCGCCCTGCGCGCCAAACTGCGGACGCATCGTCACCTTGTCCCCGTGCACCCCGCGCAGGTAGACGTGATCGAACGTATGGGAACCGAACACGTGCCCATCGGCGGCCAACGCTTTCCAGTAAGGGGCCCAGGTCGGGTCCAGCGAGTTGTCATGATTGACGGTCGGCTCGCTGGCCAGGAAGAACGTGGCGCGGATATGATGCCGGCGCAGCGTGCGGGCGATCAGTTCCGCCTGGCTCATGCTGCCGGTGTCGAAGGTCAGGTACAGCGTACCGGCACGGCAACTGGCGGCGGCGTCCGCCGCCGAGGCAGCACCGGCCAGCGCCAGCATCGCGGCCAGCATGGCAAGAATACGAATCAGCAGCCGAGCCATGTCGAACCCTGCCTCAGTAGAGCGGCGCCCGCGTGCGGAAGTAGATACCGTGTGGCGACTTGCCCACGCGGATGGTCTTGACCAGCTTGCGGCTCGCCACGTCGATCAGCCCCACCGAACGCGCCCAGCGGAACGTCACCCAGAGTGTCTTGCCATCGGCGGTCAACTCCATGTCGTCAGGCCCCGGCAGCAGGCCGGTGATATCGCCAACTTTGGACAGCGTCTGCTGGTCAATGATGCTGATGGACCCCGAGACGCGGTTGGTCAGGAACAGATGACGCTTGTCGCCCACCGCGCGGAAATTGTGCGCGCCCTTGCCGGTCTGGATCTGCTTGACCACGGTGCGCGTGCGCCAGTCGATCACGGCCACATAGTCGGCGCCGGTCATGCCCACCAGCAGGTATTTCTGGTCCGGCGTCACCCAGATCCCGGCCGGCGCCGAGCCGGCGTCCATGGTCCAGAGCACGGTCAGCGAATTGAGGTCGATCGCGGCGATCTGATCGCTGTCCTGCAGGGTGATGAAGGCGATCTTGCTGTCCGCCGTGAACGCGATATGGCTGGGCGTCTTGGGCAGCGGGAATTGCTTGGCGATCTTGAGCTGGTGGCCGTCCCAGCGGTAGACGTCCACGCGGTCGAGCCGGTTGCCCGTCGTCACGAACCATTTCTGGTCCGGCGAGAAGCCGATCTGGTACGGATCGTCGATGTTCGGTACGCGCTGCTGCACCTTGCCGGTCACCGGATCCAGGAACACCAGGTCGTTGCCGACCGCGTTGGCCACGATCAGCGACTTGTCGTCAGGCGTGGCAATCAGGTGGTGCGGTTCCTTGCCGACGGGGAAGGTTTCCAGCACCTTCTGCGTGTCCTTGTCGATCAGGGTGACGGTTGCATCACCCGAATTAAGGATCGTCACAACCTCCGCTTGCGCGGGGGCGGACACCACTGCCAATGCCAGCGCGCCGACCGACACCACGCTAGACACAACACGACGCAACGAGAGCATAAGACCGTCAACCATGAGGAATCGGGCATTCTAACGTTTGAGCCGGGGGTTACGCTGACCGTTTGCGCGAATTTATCTTWCGCCGGGCATTCCGACACAAATCGTGGTTTTCCACACGAACTCCGCGTCAGCGCTGCATGGACTCCCACACCTTCTGCAACCGCTTGACCGACATCGGCACCGGCGTGCGCAGCTCCTGCGCGAACAGCGCGATGCGCAGCTCCTCAAGCATCCATCGGAATTCGTCCAATCGGGCATCTTCGGCCCCCCTGCCCTGCGTGCGGAGCTGTTTCTCGGCGCGCTGCCACTGTTGCACCAGCGGTGTCATCTCCTGGGTGCGCTGGCTGTCGCGGCCGGGGTCGCCCTTGAGCTTGTCCACGCGCATCGCCATCCCCTTGAGATAGCGCGGGAAGTGCACGAGCTGCGTGTATGGCGTATCGATCACGAACGACTTTGTCATCAGCCGCGCCAGTTGCGCCTCCATGTCCTGGTGGGCGGAGCCGAACGGCTTGGCCTGGAGCAGCTTGCGCGGAAGTCCCGCGTACTCGGCCAGGATCGCGCCCACCAGCCGCGCCATCTCCTGCGCCAGCAGCGACAGCCGCGCGCGCCCCTCGTCCTTGCGGGCGTTGAACTCGGCCTCGTTGCGCGGCAGCGGCGGCTGCATGCAGGCGCGCTCCAGCGTGACCATCACGATCTGGTTGCGCAGTTCCTCCTGCGTGCCCAGGGTCATGTACTGCATCGCCATTTGCTGAAGATTCGGGATGTTCTTCTCGATGAACTTCACCGGCTCGCGGAGCTGGATCGCGAACAGTCGGCGCAGCCCCGTATGGTGGATGCGTGCCGCCTCCTGCGGGTCGTCAAAGACCTCCACCTCGCAATGGTCGCCATGATCCACAAGGGCCGGATAGCCGAACAGGGTCTGGTTGCCCTTGCGGATTTCCAGCAGTTCGGGCAGTTCGCCGAACGACCAGGACGTCAGGTTTTCGTACTGGCCGGCCTCGGCCGCGGGCACGTCGCGGGCGGCAATGTTCTGGAACGACTGCTGCGCCTGTCCGCCGAACTCGGCTCGCAATTGCGCCAGATTCCGCCCCATTTCGAGCTGTCGGCCATGTTCGTCGATGACCTTGAAGTTCATCGCATGGTGGGCCGGCAGGGTCTCCTGCTTGAARTCTGCGCGGCGCACCATCGTGCCGGTCTGCTCGCGGATGTCGGCAATCAGYACGTCGATCAACTCGCCCTCGCCGAACGGCTGGCGGTCGACAAACCCGCCCGCGTACTCGGGCAGCGGCACGCAGTGGCGGCGCAGCTTCTGCGGCAAGGACTTCAGCAGCAGGTGCACCTTCTCCTTGATCATGCCGGGCACCAGCCATTCGGTGCGCTCGGGCCGCACCTGGTTCAGCGCGTACAGCGGCACGGTCAGCGTCACGCCGTCGCGGTGGCTGCCGGGCTCGAAGTGGTACGACAACCCCATGTCCACGCCGGCAATCGGCAGCAGCTTCGGGAACAGGTCGGTCGTGATGCCGGCCGCTTCGTGCCGCATCAGTTCGTCGCGGTTCAGGTACAGCAGCTTGCGATCCTTCGCGCTCTCCGCCTGGTACCACGTCTCGAAGCTGGTCTGGTTATGGGTGTCCGCCGGGATCGCCCGGTCATAGAAGGCGTAGATCAGCTCGTCGTCCACCAGCACGTCCTGCCGGCGCGACTTGTGCTCCAGATTCTCAATTTCGCGCCGCAGCCGCTGGTTGTGGGCGTAAAACGGCAATTTCGTGTCGAATTCGCCCTCCACCAGCGCGCGGCGGATGAACAGCTCGCGCGCCTCGGCCGGGTTCATCGGCCCGTAGTGCACGCGCCGATGCTGGTAGATGGGCAGGCCGTACAGCGTGCCGCGCTCCATCGCCAGCACCTGGCCGGCCTTCTTTTCCCAGTGCGGGTCGCTCCAGCTCACCTTCAGCAGATGGCTGCCCACCTGCTCGATCCATTCCGGCTCGATCCGCGCCAGCGTGCGTGCGAACAGCCGGCTCGTCTCGACCAGTTCAGCGGCGATGATCCAGCGGCCCACCTTGCGCGCGATCAGCGAGCCCGGCCACAGGTGGAACTTGATGCCGCGCGCGCCCAGGTACTCGCGCCCGCGCCCGTCGGCCTCGTCCAGCTTCAGGCCGACGTTCCCGAGCAGCCCGGTCAGCAGCGCCTTGTGGACTTGCTCGAACGTCGGTTCCGTCTCATTCAGGCGCCAGCCCTGCTCGGTCACCGTCGTCAGAAGTTGCGAGTGAACATCTCGCCACTCGCGCAGCCGCACGTGCGAGAGGAAGTTGGCGCGGCACTGGTCCTGCAGYTGCCGGTTGGTCTTCTTGTGGGCCACTGCCTCCTCGAACCACTTCCACAGCTTGACCCACCCCAGGAACTCGGACTTTTCGTCCATGAACTTGCGATGGGCCTGGTCGGCGGCTTCCTGCGCCTCCTGCGGACGGTCGCGCGGATCCTGCACGGACAGCGCGCTGGCGATGATCAGCACCTCGCGCAGGCACTGCTGCTCGCGCGCGGCCAGGATCATGCGCGCCACGCGCGGGTCCAGCGGCAGCTTGGCCAGTTGACGGCCAGTGCCAGTAAGCTGGTTGGCCTCGTCCACGGCGCCCAGTTCCTGCAGGAGCTGGTAGCCATCGGCAACCGCCCGGCCCAGCGGCGGCTCGATGAACGGGAACGACTCGATGTCGGTCAGCCGCAGCGCCTTCATGCGCAGAATCACCGCCGCCAGCGACGAACGCAGGATTTCCGGGTCGGTGAAGCGCGTACGGGCGATGAAATCGGATTCCTCGTATAGACGGATGCAAACGCCATCGGCTACCCGGCCGCACCGGCCCGCGCGCTGGTTGGCGGCGGCCTGCGAAATCGCCTCGATCTGCAACTGCTCCACCTTGTTGCGGTACGAGTAGCGCTTGACGCGCGCAAGCCCCGTATCCACCACATAGCGGATGCCCGGCACGGTCAGCGAGGTCTCGGCCACGTTGGTCGCCAGCACGATCCGCCGCGCGTTCGATGGCTTGAACACGCGCTCCTGCTCCTGCAC
Source organism: Cupriavidus sp. KB_39 (assembly GCF_052114485.1). Classification (NCBI taxonomy): domain Bacteria; kingdom Pseudomonadati; phylum Pseudomonadota; class Betaproteobacteria; order Burkholderiales; family Burkholderiaceae; genus Cupriavidus; species Cupriavidus sp. KB_39. Next base: position 46,575 of record NZ_JBFREV010000016.1, on the reverse strand, counting down.
CGAGAGCCGCGCGAACAGCGGCAGGATCTCGGTATGCGGAGGATGGTGCTTGCGCAGCGCCTCGGCGGCCTCGCGGATCTCGCGCTCGCCTGGCAGAAAGACGAGAACGTCGCCGGGGCCGAGCCGGCACAGTTCGTCCACGGCCTCGACAATGCCGTCGTACAGGTCGCGCTCGCGGGCCTGGGCGGATTTCGGCGCGGCGTCGGGCGGCGCATCGGACTGGATCGGCCGATATCGCACTTCCACGGGATACAGCCGCCCGCTGACCTCGATCACCGGCGCCGGCTTGCCGTTACGGGCGAAGTGCTCGGCGAACCGCTGGGCGTCGATCGTCGCGGACGTGATGATGACCTTCAGGTCCGGCCGCTTGGGCAGGATCTGGCGCAGGTAGCCGATCAGGAAGTCGATGTTGAGGCTACGCTCGTGCGCCTCATCGATGATGATCGTGTCGTAGGCACGCAGCAACGGGTCGTTCTGCGTCTCGGCCAGCAGGATGCCGTCCGTCATCAGCTTGACAGAGGCGCCGGCGGACATCGTGTCGTTGAACCGCACCTGATAGCCGACGTTCTGGCCCAGCGGCGTGCCCAGTTCCTGGGCGATGCGCTTGGCCGTGGACGTGGCGGCGATCCGCCTGGGCTGGGTGTGGCCGATCAGGCCGCCGCCTTCCTTGCCTTCCCGCGCCGGGCCACGGCCGATCGACAGCGCGATCTTGGGCAGTTGGGTGGTCTTGCCGGAGCCGGTCTCGCCGGACACGATCACCACCTGGTTGGCCTGCAGCGCGGCGGCGATCTCGTCCCGGCGCGCGGAAACCGGCAGCGCTTCGGGAAAGGTGATCTCGGGCAGCGGATTAGCCATGCGGACCGGGCGCACGGGGCGCGGCTGGCGCGGCTCGCGCGGCTCTCGAGGGGTCTGGGCGTCGCGCGGCGGGCGCGGCGCGCGCTCCGGCCGCGGCTCGCGCCGCTGTTCGGAAGACTCCTGGGGCCGCTGCTCGGGAGGCTGGCCCGCCGGGCGCGCCTCACGTGATGGACGGGGCGGGCGTGGCGGCCGGGAAACAGGTTTGACGGGGCGTTGTGCTGACATTGGCCGGGATTATAATCCGCGGCATGAACGCCAGAACCTCCAATGCGCAGGCGCCTGCTCCGGCCCCTGTCGCCCCCGACGAAGACGCCCCCGCTGCCCTGAGCGCAGCCCCCCTCCCCGTCGCCGAACCCGCCACGCCGATCCCGTCCGCCACGGCCGCCGCCGAGTTGGCCGAGGCCAGCGGGCCGGACCACCAGCAGTTCGTGGATTGGCTGCGCGCCGTCGCGCCTTATATCCACGCCTTCCGCGGCAAGACCTTCGTGATCGCCTTCAGCGGCGAGCTGGTCAAGGCCGGCGTGCTCAACGCGCTCGTCAACGACGTGGCCCTGCTGCACGCCATGGGCATGCAGATCGTGCTGGTCTTCGGCTCCCGCCCGCAGGTGGAGGAGCAGTTGGCATTGCGCCATGTGGAATCCCAGTACGCGGACGGCGTGCGCATTACCGACAACGCCGCGCTCGAATGCGCCAAGGAGGCGGCCGGCGAGCTGCGCCTGGACATCGAGGCCGCCTTCAGCCAGGGCTTGCCGAACACGCCGATGGCTGGCGCGCAGCTGTCGGTGGTCTCCGGCAACTTCATCACCGCGCGGCCGGTGGGCATCGTCAACGGGGTCGATTACCAGCACACCGGGCTGGTGCGCAAGATCGACAACGACTCGATGCACATGTCGCTCTCGCACGGCAAGGTGGTGCTGCTGTCGCCGCTGGGCTTTTCGCCCACCGGGCAGGCGTTCAACCTGTCGATGGAAGACGTGGCCAGCGCCACCGCCAGCGCGCTGAAGGCCGACAAGCTGATCTACATCACCGAAGTGCCCGGCGTGCCGGACCCGGTGGGCAAGCTGATGAAGGAAATGTCGCTGCGCACGGCCGTGGAGCGGTTGCAGAACAACCACCTGCCGCCGGACGTGGCCTATTACCTGGAACATCTGGTCAAGGCGCTCAAGGGCGGCGTGCCCCGCGCGCACTTGATCCCCTATTCGCTCGACGGCTCGGTGCTGCTSGAGCTCTTCCTGCACGATGGCGTAGGCACCATGGTGTCCGACACCGACCTGGAAAGCCTGCGGGAAGCCACGCTCGATGACGTGGGCGGCATCCTGCAACTGATTGCACCGCTCGAGGCCGATGGCACGCTCGTGCCACGTGGACGTCACCTGATCGAGCGGGATATCGGCAATTTCTCGGTGATCGAGCACGATGGCGTGCTGTTCGGCTGCGCCGCGCTCTACGAATTCCCCCGCGAGAACATGGGCGAGATGGCCTGCCTGACGGTCTCGTCCGAGGCCCAGGGCACTGGCGACGGCGAGCGGCTGCTCAAGCGCATCGAGCGCCGCGCCCGCGCGCTGGGGCTGGACCGGCTGTTCGTGCTCACCACGCGCACCGAGCACTGGTTCCTGAAGCGCGGCTTCGTCCACGCCACCGTGGACGACCTGCCGGAAGACAAGCGCAAGCTCTATAACTGGCAGCGCAAATCGATGGTGCTCATGAAGAAACTGTAACGCCGGCAGGGCCAAGCCCAGCCTTGGCCGGGCTTGGCTACAATAGCGGCCACGCAGCCGCCCAGAACCGGCATCACGAATCGGCGTCCCCTCGCACCACAAAAGCGCCACGAACAAGGAGTTTCACATGGCCCGCACGGTCCATTGCATCAAGCTGAACAAGGAAGCCGAAGGCCTCGACTTCCCGCCGCTGCCGGGCGAACTCGGCAAGAAGATCTGGCAAAGCGTGTCGAAGGAAGCCTGGGCCGGCTGGCTCAAGCATCAGACCATGCTGATCAATGAGAATCGTCTGAACATGGCCGACACCCGCGCGCGCCAGTACCTGCTCAAGCAAACCGAGAAGTACTTCTTCGGCGAAGGCGCCGATGCCGCCGCCGGCTACGTGCCGCCGGCGAACTGATTCGCCAGTCTGGAAAAACGAAAAGGGGTGCTTTATCAAGCACCCCTTTTTCATGGGCGGCCGGTTAGGCCGCCCGGGCCACGCTTCCGGTCAATAATCGGTGCGCTGCACACCCTGCTCCGTGCCCAGCAGCAGCACGTCCGCGCCACGCAGCGCGAACAGCCCCACCGTCACCACACCCGGGATCTGRTTGATCTGCTGTTCGATGTCCTTCGGCTGGGTGATGCGCAGCGCCGAGACGTCGAGGATCACGTTGCCGTTGTCGGTCTTGTAGATGCCGCCTTCCTTGGTCATGCGCAGGCGCGGCTGGCCACCGAGCGCGGCCAGCTTGCGCGCCACGGCTGCACGTGCCATTGGGATCACCTCCACCGGCAGCGGGAACGCGCCGAGCGTGTCCACGAGCTTGCTGCCATCGGCGATGCAGACGAAGCGGCCGGCCACGGCGGCCACGATCTTCTCGCGCGTCAGCGCGCCGCCGCCGCCCTTGATCATCGCGCCCGAGGCGTCGATCTCGTCGGCGCCGTCCACGTAGACGGGAATCTCGTCCACTTCGTTCAGGTCCAGCACCTGGATGCCATGCTGCTGCAGGCGTCGCGTGGAAGCCTCCGAGCTGGACACCGCGCCCGAGAAGCGCTCCTTGAACGCCGCGATGGCGTCGATGAAGAGGTTGGCGGTGGAGCCGGTGCCGACGCCGAGTACGGCGCCCTGGGGCACTTCCTGCTTCACGTAGTCGGCGGCGGCTTGCGCCACCAGCGCCTTGAGTTCATCCTGCGTCATGTGAAAACAGCCTGATTGCTTGGGGGGAAACGCGTAGTGTAGCGGATCGGCGTGTGACGGCGTTGTTTCCAACCGTGCCAGCGCCGTTACAATGAATGCTGACTTCCCAAGCGGGCGGCAACTGACGGAACCGGATGGAACAGATCATGACCGAGCTAGAGCAACTGAGACAATTCACCACGGTAGTGGCCGATACCGGCGACTTCCAGTTGATGAAGCAGTACACGCCGCAGGACGCGACCACCAATCCGTCCCTGATTCTCAAGGCGGTGCAGAAGGCCGAATATCGGCCCCTGCTCGAGCAGGCCGTGCGCGACCATCATGGCAACGCGGGCCTGGACGCCGTGATGGACCAGCTCCTGATCGCCTTTGGCTGCGAGATCCTGGCCATCGTGCCGGGCCGCGTGTCCACCGAGGTCGATGCACGGCTCTCGTTCGACACCCAGGCCACCGTGGACAAGGCGCGCCACCTGATCGGGCTGTACGAGCAGCGCGGCGTGGCGCGGGAGCGCGTGCTGATCAAGATCGCCTCCACCTGGGAAGGCATCAAGGCGGCCGAGATCCTCCAGCGCGAAAACATCCGCTGCAATATGACGCTGCTGTTCTCACTGGTGCAGGCCGTGGCCTGTGCCGAGGCCGGCGCGCAGCTGATCTCCCCGTTCGTCGGCCGTATCCTCGACTGGTACAAGAAGCAGGCAGGTGACAAGTGGGACGCCGACGCCAATGCCGGCGACAACGACCCGGGCGTGCGCTCGGTGCGGCAGATCTACGACTACTACAAGAGTTTCGGCCATGCGACCGAGGTGATGGGCGCGAGCTTCCGCGGCACCGGCCAGATCCTGGCCCTGGCTGGCTGCGACCTGCTGACGATCAGCCCGGAGCTGCTCGAGCAGTTGGCGGCTGGGCGCGGCACGGTCGAGCGCAAGCTGTCGGTAGAGCATGCGCAGGCAGCGAATGTGGCGCGCGTCGTGGCCGACGAGCCGGCGTTCCGCTGGCAACTGAACGAGGACGCGATGGCCACCGAGAAGCTGGCCGAAGGCATCCGCCTGTTCGCGGCCGACGCGGTGAAGCTGGAAAAGCTGGTGGGAGAGCTGGCCGCCTAGGCCCTTACCACAGCGCCGGCAGGCACTGCCCTGCTGGCGCCGCCAGCACGAGGTCCGCGGTGGCGTCCAGCGCCGACGGCTGCGGATTGACCACGATCACGAACGCCCCGTTCTCCCTGGCCATGCCCGGCAGCGCCGCCGCCGGATACACCAGCCCCGACGTGCCGACCACCAGGCACAGATCGCAGGTCTCCGCCGCGTGCTCGGCGCGATAGCGCGCCACGCGCGGCAGATCCTCCCCAAACCAGACCACCCCGGGCCGCATCATCGCGCCGCACAGCGCGCAATGCGGCGGCTCGCCCGGTACCGGCGGCACCGGGTCGCAGTGTCCGCAGCCATCCAGCCATTTGTTGGCGAACAGGTTGCCGTGCAACTCGATCACATGCTGGCTGCCGGCCTGCTGGTGCAATCCGTCGATATTCTGCGTGACCAGCGTGACCGGTTTCTGGTCCGCCAGCTGCGCCAGCGCGAAGTGCGCGGGGTTGGGCTGGGTGGCCGAAACCATCGCGCGGCGGTGCTCGTACCACTGCCAGACCAGCGCCGGCTGGCGCCGGAACGCGGCCTCTGTAGCGAGATCTTCGGGGTCGAAGCGGGCCCAGAGGCCCGTCAGCGCGTCACGGAACGTCGGCACGCCCGATTCCGCCGAGACCCCCGCGCCAGTCAGCACGAAGATCTGGCGCGCCGCCGCGATTCGGTCGCGCGCCTGGGCGAGCAATGCCGCGTCCAGAATCATCGCCAATATGCCGATGTCAGCGCGGCAGTCGGCGCTGGCGCACCGCCTCGTACAGGCAGACGCCGCTCGCCACCGACACGTTCAGGCTTTCCACGCCGCCCGCCATCGGAATGCCGACCAGCTCGTCGCAGGTCTCGCGCGTCAACCGGCGCATGCCCTCGCCTTCGGCGCCCATGACGATCGCCATCGGGCCCTTGAGGTCCAAGTCGTACAGCGTCTTCTCGGCGCCGTCGACCGTGCCGACCACCCAGATGCCGCGCTCCTGCAGCTCGCGCAGCGTGCGCGCGAGGTTGGTCACGGTGATGTAAGGCACGGTTTCGGCCGCGCCGCTGGCCACCTTGGCCACCGTGGTGTTCAGCCCGACGCTGCGATCCTTCGGGGCGATCACGGCATGCGCGCCGGCGCCATCGGCCACGCGCAGGCAGGCGCCGAGGTTGTGCGGATCGGTCACGCCATCGAGCACCAGCAGCAGCGGCGTGCCTTCGATGCTATCGAGTAGTTCGTCCAGATTGAGCGCCAGCGAGATGTCGTCGGCACGCGCCACCACGCCCTGGTGGCGATCGGTGCCGGCCATGCCGCGCAGGCGGTCGGCATCCACCGGATGCAGGCGCACGTTCAGGCTTTCCGCGAGGCGGATGAAGTCCTGCATGCGGCGGTCGCGCCGGTTGGATTCGATATAGATGTCGGACACGCTCTTCGCGTCTTGGCGAAGGCGTGCGTTCACGGCGTGAAAGCCGATCAGGAGTTTGTGTTTGGCCATGGCGGGATTGTACCCGCCATGGCCACCCCGGCGCCGCGTGTTTTAACGCTTGCGTGCCGGGCGCGCGGTCTTGGCCGCCGCCTTGGCGGTGCGCTTGGCCGTGGGCTTGCGCGGCTGCTCGAGGTGCGCGGGCTTGGGCTTGGCCGCGCGCTTGGCCGGCTTGCCGCCGGACTTGCCATGCGGCGCATGACCCACATGCGGCTTCATCGGCGTGATCACGGCCTCGAACACCGGCTGCTCCTCGATCACGCGGTCCAGCGTCTCGTCGAACGATTCCTCAGGCTTCGACGTGCCGCCAAGCAGCGCCGCCAGCTGACGGCCCTTCTTGCGCGCGGGCACCGCATGGGCGGCCGGCACGCGCGGTTGCACTTCGGGTCCCGTCGTGCGGGCGCGCAGCGTCTTGGCCGACGGCTCCTGCACCAGGCGGAAGTCGATCTTGCGAGCGTCCAGGTCGACGCGCGACACCTGCACGCGCACGCGGTCGGTCAGCCGATAGCGGATGCCCGTGCGCTCGCCGCGCAGTTCGTTGCGAGCCTCGTCGAACTGGAAGTAGTCGCTGCCCAGTTCGGTCACGTGCACCAGCCCTTCGACATAGAGTTCGTCGAGCTGCACGAAGATGCCGAAGGAGGTGACCGCGCTGACCGTGCCGGCGAAGTCGCTGCCGAGCTTGTCGCGCATGAAGTAGCACTTCAGCCAGGCCTCCACATCGCGGGAGGCCTCGTCAGCCCGGCGCTCGTTTGCCGAGCAGTGCAGGCCCAGCTCATCCCAGATGGCTTCGTTGCGCTTGGCCCGGGCGGCCGAGTTCTGCGCCTTCTTCTCGGCATCGGCCGCGTTCAAGCGGCGCGCCTTGGGCGAGACCGCTGTGTTCAGCTCGGTGCCGTGCGCGAACGCCGGTTGGTACTTGGTGTGCGCCAGCACGGCCTTGATCGCGCGGTGCACGAGCAGGTCGGGATAGCGACGGATCGGACTCGTGAAGTGGGCGTAAGCCTCRTACGCGAGGCCGAAGTGGCCGATATTGTCGGGGCTGTAGACCGCCTGCTGCATCGAGCGCAGCAGCATGGTCTGGAGCATCGGCGCGTCGGGGCGGGACTTGATCTTGTCCATGACCTCGGCGTAGTCCGATGCCTGCGGCTTGTCGCCACCGCCCAGAGACAGGCCGGACGTGCGCAGGAACTCTCGCAGRTTCTTGAGTTTTTCCTCGCTCGGGCCCGCGTGGATGCGGTACAGCGCCGGATGCTTGAAGCGCTCGAGGAAGTCGGCCGCGCAGACGTTGGCCGTCAGCATGCACTCCTCGATCAGCCGGTGCGCRTCGTTGCGGGTGCGCGGCAGGATCTGCTCGATCTTGCCCTGCGCGTTGCAGACGATGTAGGTCTCGGTGGTGTCGAAGTCGATCGCCCCGCGCTCGCGGCGCGCCTTGAGCAGGACCTGGAACAGCTCGTACAGGTTCTGCATGTGCGGCACGAGGTCACCGCGCTTGTGCGCCTCGGGACCCTTGGTGTTCGACAGCACGGCCCAGACCTCGTTGTAGGTCAGGCGCGCCTTGGAGTGCATCACCGCCGGGTAGAACTGGTAGCCCTTGAGTTCGCCCTTGGCCGTGATCACCGCGTCGCAGACCATGCACAGGCGGTCCACGTGCGGGTTCAGCGAGCAGAGGCCGTTGGACAGCTTCTCGGGCAGCATCGGAATCACGCGGCGCGGGAAGTAGACCGACGTGGCGCGGTCCAGCGCATCGGCGTCCAGCGGCGTGCCTGGGCGCACGTAGTGCGACACGTCGGCAATCGCCACGATCAGGCGCCAGCCCTTGGCGCGGCCGATCTTGACCGGCTCGCAATAGACAGCATCGTCGAAGTCGCGCGCGTCTTCGCCATCGATGGTGACCAGCGGGATGTCGCGCAGGTCGATGCGATGGTCGAGGTCGGCTTCGCGCACCTCGTCCGGCAGCCCCTGCGCTTCCTTGGCGGCGGCCGGCGAGAACGCATGCGGCACRCCGTACTTGCGCACGGCGATCTCGATTTCCATGCCGGGATCGTCGATATCGCCCAGAATTTCCACCACGCGGCCCACGGGCTGCACGTAGCGGTCCGGATACTCGATCAGCTCCACGCTGACCACCTGTCCCACGCGGGCCTTGCCCTGCTGCTTGGGCGGAATCAGAATGTCCTGGCCGATGCGCTTGTCCTCGGGCGCTACCACGAGCACCCCGTTCTCGGACAGCAGGCGACCAATCACATAGCGGTTGGCGCGCTCGACGATCTCGACGATCTGCCCTTCCGGGCGGCCACGGCGGTCGTAGCCCACCACGCGCACTTGCGCGCGGTCGTTGTGCATCGCCTTCTGGAGTTCGCGCTCGGGCAGGAAGACATCGTCCTCACCGTCATCGCGAATCAGGAAACCGAAACCGTCGCGGTGCCCCTGCACACGGCCGACGATGAAATTCGGTTGGTGGGCCAGCTCATAGCGGCCCTTGCGGTTCAGTTCGATCTGGCCGTCGCGCTCCATCGCGGCGAGGCGCTTCTGGAAGCCGTCGTGCTCCTTGCGCGTGACGGCCAGGGCCTTGGCGATATCGCCTGCCGATTGCGGCGACCCCGAAGTTCTCAGCACGCCGAGGATTTCTTCCCGGCTAGGGATCGGATAGTTGTTCTGATTCAATTTTTCTGGAAACTATTTGACAAACGTTTTACGGTCGCTATAATGGCGGCTTCGGTTGTTTCGACACCTGCCCAGGTGGCGGAATTGGTAGACGCACTAGGTTCAGGTCCTAGCGGTGGCAACACTGTGGAGGTTCGAGTCCTCTCCTGGGCACCAGGTTTCAGCGAGAAGCCCGCAACGCAAGTTGCGGGCTTTTTGTTTTGCGGCATCGCTATGATTTTCGCGTTGCCGACGCTGATCCGAGAAACCTGCAAATCCGCACTCCCCTCTACGCCATTCTGGCTTGTGAATTCATTGGCGGCACGGCGCCGTCGATGAGTGTATCAGTTTCAGTGCCGATTCCGGCATTATCCGGCACGATTCGGCCACCCTTCGCGAAAAACAAACGGCAACAATGGCCATTTACCGCGTTGACAGTTCGACCATCTGTAACTAAGATGGTTTCACATTGAGATTTCGTTCATGAGCACCAGCAGCCGGTTTGCCGTCGCCGTTCACACCCTGACCCTGCTCGCGCAGAGCGACGGCCCCGTGCCGTCGTCGATGATCGCCGGCAGCGTGGGGACGAACCCGGCGCTGATCCGGCGCATCATCGGCGCCCTGACCGACGCCGGATTCGTGGCCACAACGATGGGCAGCACCGGCGGCGCCACGCTTGCGCGGCCCGCATCGGCCATCACGCTGCTCGAAGTGTTTCGTGCCGTGGAGACACCGTCGATGATCACGCTGCACCAGAGCGCGCCCAACCCAGCCTGCATGGTCGGCCGCGAGATCACCGGGGCGCTGCGCCAGGTGGCAGACCGGGCGCAAGCTGCCATGGACGCCACGCTCGCGGACATCACCATTGCCGGCATGCTCGCGGATGTCGAACACGCCGCCGCGCAGCGCCGCAAGCGCTGATTTTTTTACCTCGATATGTAACCATYTTGGTTTCATATCGCCACTGTGAAGGAGCAACACCCATGAAAATCGCCATCATCGGCGCCACCGGCAACGTGGGCACCCGCCTCACCGATGAAGCCCTGCGCCGCGGCCACACCGTGACCGCCCTCGCCCGCCAGGCCAGCAGCCTGCCGGCACGCACCGGCGTGACGCCGCGCAACGTGGATGTGGCCGACGGCGCAGCTCTCGCCGCCGCCCTGCGGGGCCACGACGCCGTGATCAGCACCGTGCGATTCCTGCAGGCCAAGGCGCCGCAGATCGTCGATGCGGTCAAGGCCGCCGGGGTCGAGCGCTTGCTGGTGGTGGGTGGCGCAGGCAGCCTGTTCGTGGCGCCCGGCGTGCAACTGGTCGACACGCCGACGTTCCCAGCCCAGTACAAGGACGAGGCCGCCGCAGGCCGTGATTTCCTGAATGCGCTGCGCGGCGAAACCGCGCTGGCGTGGACGTTCCTGTCCCCGTCCGCGCTGTTCCTGCCGGGCGAACGCACGGGCAAGTTCCGGCTCGGTGGGGAGGAACTGCTGGCCGATGCGGCCGGCAAGAGCACGATCTCGATGGAAGACTACGCGATCGCCATGCTCGACGAGATCGAAGCGCCGGCGCATGTGCGCCAGCGGTTCACGGTCGGCTACTAGTCCGAATACTGAGTCCGGATCGCGGATAGCGCAGCCGACATGGCGATGGCTCGGCCGGCTCAGGCCGCCGAGTCGTCGTCCAGCAGCGAGGCGCGCTTGCCGCGCTTGAGCCAGGCCGCCAGGTTGTGCGGACGCAGCGTGTCGTATTCCTCGAACGGCTGGTGGATCCAGGGGTTCGACGGCAGGAACGTCACATGGTAATCCGGCTCCACCTTCGAGCACGCCTTGTACCAGAGCACGGCCGAGCGCACGTCGGTCACGGCCGGATAGCGCTCCTTCAGGTGGCGGCCCACACGTTCCAGCGTCACGCCGGAATCTACGAGGTCGTCCACGAGCAGGATCTTGCCGGACAGCTCGCCGCGCGTCATCGTGATGTACTGGGCGATGTCGAGATCGCCCTGCTGCGTGCCCGCCGCCTCGCGGTAAGAGCTGGTGGCCAGGATGGCCAGCGGCACGTCGAAGATCCGCGACATCTGGTCACCCACGCGCAGGCCGCCGCGCGCCAGGCACAGGATCTTGTCGAACTTCCAGCCCGACTCGTGCACGTTCAGCGCCAGCCGCGCGACCAGGCGGTGGTAATCATCCCAAGAGACCCACAGGTTCTCTTCGTCATTGGTAGGCAGGTTCATGATCTGTTTCTTCTCTCAGGTCAGGTCTCTGGTCGATGACCGATAGACAAAGCCGATAAAGCTTCGGCCCGCATTCCGCGGGCCGATTGGCTTGGTGAGGCCGCGACACTCGTGGCGCCGCGATCATGCTCACGGGTAATACCGATACGTCAGGCCACCTGGTACGGGTGGCGCAGCAGGATCGTTTCGTCGCGGTCCGGACCGGTCGAGATCATGTCGATCGGAATGCCGACGACTTCCTCAATCCGCTTCAGGTACACGCGGGCCGCCTCGGGCAGCGCGTCCCATTGCTTCACGCCGAACGTCGACTCGTTCCAGCCCGGGAATTCCTCGTACACCGGCACGCAGGCGGCCACGGCATCCGAGCCGCGCGGCAGGATGTCGACGGTCTTGCCGTCGAGCTCGTAGCCCACGCACAGCTTGATCGTTTCCAGGCCGTCCAGCACGTCGAGCTTGGTCATGCACAGGCCCGAAACGCCGTTGATCTGCACCGAACGCTTCAGCGCGGCGGCGTCGAGCCAGCCGGTGCGACGCGGACGGCCGGTCACCGAGCCGAATTCCTTGCCGACGTTGGCCAGGCGCACGCCCACGGCGTCCTGGCGCGCGGGGTTGTCGTTGTCATACAGCTCGCTCGGGAATGGGCCCGCACCGACGCGCGTGCAGTAGGCCTTGGTGATGCCGAGGATGTAGTTCAGACGGCCCGGGCCGACGCCCGCGCCCGCTGCAGCCGCACCAGCCACGCAGTTGCTCGACGTGACGAACGGATACGTGCCATGGTCCACGTCCAGCAGCGTGCCTTGCGCGCCTTCGAACATCAGGTTGCCGCCGCTCTCGTTCACGGCGTACAGCTCGGCCGACACGTCCGCCACCATCGGCTTCAGGCGCGGCGCGTACGACAGCATCTCGTCGAGAATCTGCTGGTAGTCCACGGCTTCGGCGCCCAGGTACTGGGTCAGCATGAAGTTGTGGAATTCCACGTTCTCGCGCAGGCGCTCGGCGAAGTGCTTCGGATCGAACAGGTCCTGCACGCGCAGCGCGCGGCGGGCAACCTTGTCTTCGTAGGCCGGGCCGATGCCACGACCGGTGGTGCCGATCTTGGCGGCACCACGGCGCGCTTCGCGGGCCTTGTCGATGGCTACGTGGTACGGCAGGATCAGCGTGGTGGCTTCGGAGATGCGCAGGCGGTTCTGCACCTGGAGGCCGGCGGCCTCGAGTTCCTCGATCTCACGGAAGAGTGCCTCGGGCGACAGCACTACGCCGTTGCCGATGTAGCAGACGGTGCTCTCGCGCATGATTCCCGACGGGATCAGTCGCAGGATGGTCTTCTTGCCGCCGATGATGAGCGTGTGGCCAGCGTTGTGGCCGCCCTGGAACCGCACCACGCCTTTTGCATGATCGGTAAGCCAATCGACGATTTTCCCTTTGCCTTCGTCACCCCACTGGGTTCCGATCACGACGACATTGCGTCCCTGGCCTACTGCGGATGCGGACATGTTGAATTGGTCAGAAGGTTAAAAACGTATTCTACTCTCGTTGCCGGACGGTTCCCGATTTTCGGGCGCACGTATGACACCGCGACAGCGATTTTGCGCCGAAAAAAGGCGCAAAAAGTCACATGGAGAGCGGAGGAAAATGCCGGAACGCGTCGTGCGAACCGGCTGAATCGGGTCTTAGCGCGGTACCACCACCCAGGCATCGCCCTGACGAACCAGCTGCCGGTCGCAGTTGAATTCATCGAGCTCATGAGTATGGCCGGGCAGCGACTGAATCACGATCTCGCCGGTCGCGCGCAGCGACGCGATGGTCGTGCGCAGGCCCGGATCGGCGTCCCACGGGGCGTAGATTGCCAGCGCGCGGACTTCCACCGGCGACAGTGCCGCCACCTCGCGCAGATCGAGCGAGAAGCCGGTAGCCGGGCGCGCGCGGCCGAAGGCCTCGCCGACCTTGTCGTAACGGCCGCCACGGGCCACGTAATTGGGCAGACCCGCTACGTAGGCCGTGAACATCACGCCGCTGTGATAGTGGTAACCGCGCAAATCGGAAAGGTCGATGTTCACGCTGGCGCCGCGTACCTGCGCGGCCAGCGCCGACAGCTCGTCCAGTGCGCGGCCGATGGCCGGGCTGGCCGGCAGCGTCGCGCGGGCGCGCTCGATCACCTCGATGCCGCCGTAAAGCGTCGGCAGGGCCAGCAGCGCGTCGCGCTCGGTCTGGGGCAGGCCTTCGGTCAGCACGCGCAGTGCGGGCACGTCCTTGGTCTCCAGCGCGGCAAACATCGCGTCCTCGATCTTGCGGATCGACGGCAGGCCGTCCAGCAGCGCCTCGAGGATGCCGGCGTGGCAGAGGTCCAGCCGCACATTGGTCAGGCCGGCAGCATCAAGGGCGGCCAGCATCAGTTCCTGGATCTCGACGTCCGCTTCCAGGCCGGCATGGCCGTAGATCTCGGCGCCGATCTGCAGCGGCTCGCGCGTGGCATGGAAGCCGGCSGGGCGCGCGTGCAGCACGTTGCCGGCGTAGCACAGGCGCGTCACGCCGGGACGATTCAGCAGATGGGCGTCGATGCGCGCCACCTGCGGCGTGATGTCCGCGCGCAGGCCCATGGTGCGGCCCGACAGTTGATCCACCAGCTTCAGCGTGCGCAGGTCCAGGTCATGCCCGGTACCGGTCAGCAGCGACTCCAGGTACTCGAGCATCGGGGGCATGACCAGCTCGTAGCCATAGGTGCGGAACAGGTCCAGCATGCGGCGGCGCAGTTCTTCGATCTTGCGCGCTTCCGACGGAAGGACGTCGGCAATGTTTTCGGGCAGGAGCCAGTGGTCGGACATGGTGAATCTCTTCTCTCAAAAACGGTTTCAGGCCGGCTGGTCTGACCGGCCGGCCTGGCTATCCGGCGCGGACGGCGGCGCACTTCGGCGCGGCCCCTCCAGCCGGACAAAACCCCGGGCGGGCCGGGGTTTTGTCGAACGCACGCGAGTCTGCGCGTGCCGCCCTACTTCTTGCCTGCGGGTGCGGCAGCCGGACTTCCGCCGGACGAGCGCATATAGCGGAAGAAGTCGGAATTGGGCTCCAGCACCATCACGTCACGCTTGTCGCGGAACGTGTTGCGATAGGCCTCCATGCTGCGCCAGAACTGCGCGAAGCTCGGATCCTTGCCGAAGGCATCGGCATAGACCTGCGATGCCTTGGCATCGCCCTCACCCTTGACCACCTGGGCGTCGCGATAGGCCTCGGCCAGCAGCACCTCGCGCTGGCGGTCGGCATCGGCGCGGATCTTCTCGCCCTCTGCGGCACCGGTGGAACGCAGCTCGTTCGCCACGCGCTTGCGCTCGGCTTCCATGCGGCGGTAGACCGATTCGCTGATGGCGGGCAGTAGGTCCACGCGCTTCAGGCGCACATCGAGGATCTCGACGCCCACCGACTGCGCGTACTCGGACATGCCGGCACGAATGTTCTGCATCACCTTCTCGCGCTCGCCAGCGACTACGTCAGCCACGGTGCGCTTGCCAAACTCCTCGCGCGCCACGGAGTCGATCCGCTGCGTCATGCGATCCTGGGCGCCGCGCACGTTGCCGTTGAACGCCACGAAGAACTTGCGCGGATCGGTGATGCGCCATTTGACGAACCAGTCCACCACCATGCTCTTCTTCTCGGCGGTCAGGAAACGCTCGCTGGCGGCCACGTCGATCGTCTGCAGGCGGCGGTCCATGAAGACCACGTTCTGCAGCGGCGGCGGCAGCTTGAAGTGCAGGCCGGGCTCGCGCACCACCTGCTTGATCTCGCCGAACGCGAACACCACGGCGTACTGGCGCTGGTCGACCACGAACAGCATCGACGACACCACGGCCAGCAGGATGAAAAGTCCAATCGCGAAGGAAATCAGTCGGTTCATGACGGGTCTCCTCAGCGCGAATCGCGGTCGCGGTTGCGCATGCCTTCGCGCGACCGGATGTCGGTGCCTGCCTCGGGCACGGGCGGTGCGCTCGTGCCCGGCGTCGGCGCGGGCGTGGCGGCGGTGCCTTGCACCTGCGACATCAGCTTGTCCAGCGGCAGGTACAGCAGGTTGTTGCCGCCCTTGGCGTCGATGAGGATCTTGTTCGTGTTGGCGTAGATCTGCTGCATGGTTTCCAGATAGATGCGATCACGCGTCACCTGCGGCGCCTTCGCGTATTCCGTCTGCACCGAGCGGAAACGGGCCGCATCACCCTCGGCCTGCGCCACCACGCGGGAGCGGTAGCCCTCGGCCTCTTCCTTGAGGCGGGCGGCAGTACCCTTGGCACGCGGCAGGATGTCGTTGGCGTACGACTGGCCTTCGCTGATCGCACGCTCGCGATCCTGGCTGGCCTTGTTCACGTCATCGAACGCAGCCTGCACCTGCTCGGGCGGCTGCACGCTCTGGACGTTGACCGAGATCACGCGGATGCCGGTCTTGTACGCGGACAGGATCGTCTGGATCGACTTGGCCAACGACTGCGCAATCTCCTCGCGGTTCTCGTACAGCACCGCATCCATCTTGTTGCGGCCCACGATCTCGCGCACCGACGTCTCGGCGGCCTGCGTCACCAGTTCCTCATCGCCACCGCGGTCGGTCTTGTTGAAAAACAGGAATTCGCCGGCGTCCTGGATGTCGTACTGCACCGTGAAACGGACGTCGATGATGTTCTCGTCCTGCGTGAGCATCGACGAGTCCTTGAGGTTGCTGTCCTTGATCGACGTGGCACGGCCCACTTCCACCGAGCGCACGTTCGACAGGTTGACCACCTCGGCCGACTGAACCGGCCAGGGCATGCGCCAGTTGATACCGGGGCCGGTCGTGTACTTGAACTTGCCGAACTGCAGGATCACGGCGGTCTGGCCTTCCTGCACCATGAAGAAGCCGCTGGCCAGCCAGATACCGACCACGGCCGCCACGATGATGCCCATGCCGATGTTCGAACCCTTGCCCGGCGTACGGGGGCCGTTGCCGAAGTTCGGGCCACCCCCGCCGTTGTCCTTGCGGCCCAGCAGGCCGTTCAGGCGGCGGTTGAAGTCGCGCCACAGTTCGTCGAGGTCGGGCGGGCCGTCCTGCGGCCGCTGGTTCTGCTGGCGATTCTTATCCTTGTCCTTGTCTTCATCGTCCTGACCGTTACGGCCCCAGCGGGGATCGTTCAGCGAGAAGATGGCGCGCAGGCGCGACCAGCCTGCAGGATGCAGGGCTTGGCTGCCTGGCACAGAGCGCGAGTCAGGATTCCGTTGGAACAGGGGCATGAAGTGCACGGGTCCGGGAAGTTTGGAACAGGGGGATTCTAGCAGTCATCTTGATCACTTTTGCTCAAAATCCCCAATCGGGTGGCGAATCTCGCTGAACAACAATGAGATTGCCTGCTTAATTCGCGCGCGGAGGGTCCGAATCGSGGTCATCTGGGGCATCTGGGCCCTCCCGGCCGTCCGGTTCGAACATGGCGTCGTCGGCCAGCCCCGGCACCTCGGCCAGGCGCGGGTCGTACGGCGCCGGCGCATCGGGTTGCTCCGCCAGCCAGCGCGCCACATCGACGATGGCCTCGCGCAGCACGTCGAGCCCCACGCCCTCGCGGGCGGACAGGAACACGCGCTTCGGCACGCCATCCTCGTCGCGCTCCACGCGCGGGCCCTGCTCAAGCAGTTCGGGCGCGGCGTCGATCTTGTTCATCACGACGATCTGCGGGATATCCGACGCGTTGATCTCGGCCAGCACGCGGTTGACCTGCTCGATCTGCTCATGCCGCACCGGGCTGGAGGCATCCACCACGTGGAGCAGCAGGTCGGCGTGCACGGTCTCGTCCAGCGTGGCGCGGAACGCCGCCACCAACTGCGTCGGCAGGTCGCGGATGAACCCGACCGTATCCGACAGCACGACATTACCCAGGCCCTCCAGGAACAGACGGCGCGACGTCGTATCGAGCGTGGCGAACAGCTGGTCGGCGGCATAGGCGCGCGCCTTGGTCAGCGCGTTGAACAGCGTGGACTTGCCCGCGTTGGTATAACCCACCAGCGAGATGCTGAGTGTGTCGTTACGCGCGCGGGCACGGCGCTGCGTATGGTGCTGGCGCTGGAGCCGCGACAGGTCGGCTTTGAGCCGCTTGGCGCGCTCATCGAGCATCCGGCGGTCCAGTTCGATCTGGCGCTCGCCGGGGCCGCCGCGCATGCCGATACCGCCCTTCTGCCGCTCCAGGTGGCTCCATGCGCGAACCAGGCGCGACGCCTGGTACTGGACCTGGGCGAGCTCCACCTGCACCTTGCCGACGTGGCTTTGCGCACGCTGGCCGAAGATGTCGAGGATCAGGCCAGTACGGTCGATGACATGCCGGTTCAGGAATCGCTCCAGATTCCGCTGCTGGGCGGGACTGAGCGCGTGGTTGAACACGACGATGTCGGCGTCGAGCGCGTCGGCCGCTTCCTTGAGTTCCTCCGCCTTGCCGGAGCCGATGAACAGCGCGGGGTCGGGACGCGAGCGCTTGCCCGTCAGCGTATGCACCGGCAGCGAGCCGGCCGTGGAGGTCAGCAGCGCCAGTTCGGACAGGCTTTCCTGGAAATCATGCTTGCCGAAATCCACGCCCACCAGGATGGCGCGAGACGGATCGGTATTGGAGGTAGCTCTGGGTTGCAAGCGGGAGGACGCGAAGCGCCTGAAGGAGAAACGGTTGTTAATACAATGGCCGGCTGCGGCAACGTGCCGCGGCGGATGGCACCATCCGCGTGGGACGGTACTGAAGAGGGAAGGCACGGTGCTGCGGCCGCATCGCAATGCGGCCGGCAGCGAGAGAGGAAGTATCAGCCCTCGGGGGAGTCATCCACGCGGAAGTTGACCGCGCGCGCAGGCACGACGGTGGAAATCGCATGCTTATAGACCATCTGCGTCACGGTGTTACGCAGCAGGACGACGTACTGGTCGAACGATTCGATGTTGCCTTGCAGCTTGATGCCATTGACGAGGTAGATGGAAACCGGCACGTGCTCTTTGCGCAGCGCGTTCAGGAACGGGTCTTGTAGCAATTGCCCTTTGTTGCTCATGGCACACTCCAAAATTATAGATTTAGTGATGGATGATGGGGACAAAAGTCCCCGGTTCAAGTCAGTTGGCGCAAAACCGCGCCAGAAAAAAGATCAAAACGGTACCAGGCTGGCATCAACGTGCAGGGCTTCCCCTGCTACCGTGAATTTAGCCTCAGTTCCAAACGAACGCAAACGAAACTTGGCCGCGAAGAAAGGCACCATTGCGCCTCATTCCTTCGAGTCGGCGTACGGGTTTTTGTTCGTACGAAATTCGATGCGCAGCGGTGTGCCCTTGAGTTTGAACGCTGTCCGGAAGCGGTTTTCCAGATAGCGACGATAGGTCTCGGCCACACCTTGCAGCGCGTTGCCGTGCACCACGATGATCGGCGGATTCGAGCCGCCCTGGTGCGCGTAGCGCAGCTTGGGGCGCGACGCGCCCACCCGCCTGGGCTGCTGGAACTCCACCGCTTCGGCCAGCACACGGGTCAGCTGCGGCGTGGGCAGCTTGACCATCGCGGCGGCGTACGCCTCATCCACGGAGCGCAGCAGCGCGCCGATGCCGGTGCGTTCGCGCGCGGATACGAAGTGGAAATTCGCGAAGCTCAGGAATTGCAGCTTGCGCTCCAGGTCGTGCTTGATGCGGTCACGCGCGTGGCCGTCCAGTCCGTCCCACTTGTTCACGCCCACCACCAGCGCCCGGCCGGATTCGACGATGAAGCCGGCGATGTGCGCGTCCTGCTCGGAAATGTCCTGCTGGGCGTCGAGTAGCAGGACGACCACGTTGGCGTCGGCAATCGACTGCAGCGTCTTGACCACCGAGAACTTCTCGATCGCCTCGAACACCTTGCCGCGCTTGCGCAGGCCAGCCGTGTCGATCAGCGTGTACGGCTTGCCGCCCCGCTCGAATTCCACATAGATCGCGTCACGCGTGGTGCCCGGCATGTCGAACGCGATCACGCGCTCCTCGCCGATCAGCGTGTTGACCATCGTGGACTTGCCCACGTTCGGGCGCCCCACGATCGCGATCTTCACGCCGCGATGGCTCTCATCCGTCTGCTCGGCGAGCTCCGGACGCTCCTGCACGGCCATCTCCAGCGCCTCGTCCACGAGTTCGCTCACGCCGTCGCCGTGCGTGGACGARATCGCATAGGGGTCGCCCATGCCGAGTTCGTAGAAGTCCGCGGCTACCGAGGTGTACTTCATGCCCTCGGCCTTGTTCACGGCCAGCATGATGCGACGACCGGTCTTGCGCAGGTAGTCGGCGATCACACGGTCCTGCGGCGCCAGGCCCAGGCGGCCGTCGACCAGGAAGATGACCACGTCGGCCTCGACCACGGCCTGGCGCGTCTGCTTGGCCATCTCGGCCACGATGCCGTCCTTGGCCACGGGTTCGAAACCACCCGTGTCGATAACGATGAACGGACGCTCGCCGATGCGGCCTTCGCCGTAGTGGCGGTCACGCGTGAGACCCGGCAGGTCGGCCACAAGGGCGTCCCGGGAGCGGGTCATGCGATTGAATAGCGTCGACTTGCCCACATTCGGGCGTCCGACGAGTGCGATAACTGGTTTCATGCAATAAACGGAAACGGGGGGCGGCATATGCCGTCCCCCGGCAACTCCGGAGTCATGTTGATCCGACAACCATCGCACGGATTACCGCGCGGCTGGCCGTATTCCCTGAAATGGGGCTTCCTGTCGGGCGCGGAACCGGGGCGAATCGCCACCTTCCGCAGTTGCTGGCACGACCAGGGATCATGCTACCGGATTGGCGCCGGCCGTGCGACAGGGGCACGRCCAGGCTTGCGTGCGCTGGCGATCAGTTCGGTACGAAACCGAAGATATCACCGTCGCGGGTCTGTACGACCAGCGTCTGGCCGGCCACGACCGGCGCTGCGCTGACGGCGCTGCCGTCGGTCTTCATGCGGGCCACGATCTGCCCGTCTTCACGGGACAGGAAGTGGACAAAGCCCTCGAAATCGCCCACCACCACCGAGCGGCCGAGCGCGATCGGCGCGCCCAGGCTGCGATAGCGGAGCTGGTCGTTCTTCCAGCGCTCGTTGCCGTTGGAACGGTCGAACGCRAAGAGGGTCGAGGTTTCGTCGCTGGCGAACAGTGACGTTTCATCCTGGGCCAGCCCGGTCGGCGAGGAGAAATCCTTGCCCCACTGCGGCTGGCCGTTGGCCAGTTCCAGGCACGACACACGGCCCTGGAAGGTCGTGGCGCACACCTGGCGGCCATTGACGGCCGGTACGCCGGTCACGTCGTTGAGCCGTTCGATCTCGGACACGCCCTTCGGATACGACACCGTGCTTTCCCAGCGCAGCACGCCGTTGCCGGGTGCCAGCACGCCGAGCTTGCCGCCCGGGAAGCCCATGACGATGCCGTCGCCAGCATAGACCATGCCCATGGCGGCGCGCAGGTTCAGCGGGGTCTGCGAGCGCTGGTAGATCCASCGGCGGTCGCCGGTCTGGGCGTCGAGGCCGATCACACGCGTATCGGTCGTGCGCACGACCACGAGGCCGTTGCCGACCAGCGGCGCCGACAGCACCTCGCCGTTGACTTGCTTCTTCCAGATCTGCTTCCCGCTGGTGTCGAAGGCGTAGATCGCGCCCTTCTCGCCGGCCACAGCCGTCACCGAGCCGTCCGAGCCGGGGCCCGAGGTCAGGTCGAGGTCGGTCTTGGCCTTCCAGAGCGTACGCCCCGAATTGCCTTCCAGCGCCAGCACGGTGCCGCCCTTGGACGACACGTATACATTATTACCAGCCGCCACCGGGGCCATCACGTACGGGCCGCTCTTGCCCACGTCGGCCTTCCAGGCCTGCTTGACGGACAGCGTGGCCGAAATCGGYTTCAGCTCGGTGGGCGGATGCTTGTTTTCCTTGCCGAACAGCGAGCAGCCGGCCAGCGCGCTCACGCAGGCGCCGGCGACTACCACGCGGGCGACACGGCGAGACACCACGGGAGACAGCGAACRGATGGCGGCGGCGCGGAGCAATGACGTCATAGGGATACGATCCTAAGGATTATTCGATGTGCCGCTCAGGCCGTGCCCAGCGCGTCGAGCTTGAACTGGATGATCTGGCGCATACCACCTTCATCGGCGCTCAGCTTCTCCARCGCTTGGCGGTAAGCAGTGCGAGCGTCGTCGCGCTTGTCCTGCGCGGCCAGCAGGTCGCCCCGGCGGTCAGCGAACAGTGCCTCGAACTGGGCGGGCGGCGTGTCCTTCAGCAGCGCGAGGCCCTGGTCGTACGCCTTCTCGTCGAGCAGCACGCCGGCCAGACGCACGCGCGCCAGCGGCGCGTACTCGTCGCCACCATGATCCACGGCCCACTGCAGCTGCGTCTTGGCGCCGGCCAGATCGCCCGCATCGTACAGCACCTTGGCCGCCACGAGCGCGCTCATCGGACCATAGGCCGTACGGCCGAACTTGTCCTCGAGGTCGGTGGCGGCGCGCTTCACGCGGTCCGCGTCGCGGGCCTCGGCAGCCTTGGTGACCTGCTCGTACAGCAGCGCGGCATCGCGCGCCTGCACGCGCTGCCAGTAGTTCCAGCCGCTCCAGGCCGCGAAACCGAGCAGCGCGGCAATCACGATCCACGTGATGATGTTGCCGTACTGGTTCCACCAGGCCTTCAGGCTCTCAAGCTGTTCCTGTTCTTCTAGATCGTAAGCCATGTCTCGCAAGCCATGTCGCGGCAGTTACCCGCAAAGGTTGATAAGTCCGGCCGTCCCCCGGGATCGGCCAGGCTGGATACCGCTGAATTCGCTTATTGTTCGTCTTCCGCGTCGTCCGCGGTGTCAGACTCTGTCGCGTTGATCATCGCGTCGATGATGTGGTCCACCACCGCTTCGGCCGCAACGCTTGCCTGCGGGCCGCCGTCACCAGCGCTGCCGCCACGCAGCTGCTTGACCTGCATCACGCCGGCCGCCACTTCGTCGTCGCCAATAATAACGGCAAAGGATGCGCCACTTGCGTCGGCRCGCTTCATCTGCGACTTGAAGCTGCCGCTCTTGCCATCCGGCGTGGCATGCACCACCACGTCCAGGCCGGCGTCGCGCAACCGCTCGGCGACGATCATGGCCTGCTGGCCGGCCGCCTCACCCTGGTGGACCAGATAGACATCGCAACCTGGCGCTTCCGGCGCGAGCTTCTCTTCGCGCATCAGTTCGATGATCCGCTCGATGCCCATCGCCCAGCCGCAGGCCGGTGCGGGCTTGCCGCCCATCTGCTGGATCAGCGGATCGTAGCGACCGCCGCCGGCAATGGTGCCCTGCGCGCCGAGCTTGTCCGTGATCCACTCGAACACGGTCAGGTTGTAGTAATCGAGCCCGCGCACGAGGCGCGGATTGATCTTGAACGGAATATTGTTGGCCAGCAGCAGGCGCTGCACGCCCTCGAAGTGGGCCAGCGATTCCTCGCCCAGGAAGTCGATCAGCTTGGGCGCGTTGGCGGCCATTTCCTGGAGCGCCGGATTCTTCGTGTCCAGCACGCGCAGCGGATTCGTGTAGAGGCGGCGCTTGCTGTCCTCGTCGAGGATGTCCTGGAAGCCCTCGAGGTACTTGATCAGTTCCTCACGGTGGGCCGCGCGCTCATGCGCCTGACCCAGCGAATTGAGTTCCAGCCGCACGTTGACCAGGCCCAGGTCGTCCCACAGGCGCTGGCACATGAGGATGATCTCGGCGTCCACGTCGGGGCCGGCAAAGCCAAGTGCCTCGGCGCCAAGCTGGTGGAACTGGCGATAGCGGCCGCGCTGCGGACGCTCATGGCGGAACATCGGACCGGTGTACCAGAGGCGCTTCGGGCCGTCATAGAGCAGGTTGTGCTCGATGGTCGCGCGCACCGCCGCCGCCGTGCCTTCCGGGCGCAGCGTCAGGTGCTCGCCGTTCAGCGCATCGGTGAAGGAATACATCTCCTTCTCGACGATGTCCGTCACCTCGCCAATGCCACGGACGAACAGCTGCGTATGCTCGACGATCGGCGTGCGGATCTGCTGGTAGCCGTAGGCACGCAGCATGCTGCGTGCGGCATTCTCGAACATTTCCCACAGCGGGGCGTCGGCGGGCAGCATGTCGTTCATGCCCTTCACGCCCTGCAGTGCCTTGGCGGCCTTCGTCTTCTCTTCGCTCATATCCGTTTCGTTACCTGCGGTGTTGCCTGCCTCGCTGCGATGCAGCCGGGTTCAGGCCACCGATTCTTGTACTTGCTGCGTGGCGCCGGGACCGTAGTGCGTGCGCACGTACTCGTCCACGATCGCCTGGAATTCCTCGGCAATGCGTTCGCCGCGCAGCGTCTTCACCTTGACGCCATCGACGAACACCGGCGCCGCCGGCGACTCGCCCGAGCCCGGCAGCGAGATGCCGATATTGGCATGCTTGCTCTCGCCGGGGCCGTTCACGATGCAGCCCATCACGGCCACATCCATTTCCTCGACGCCCGGATACGCGGTCTTCCACGTCGGCATCTGCTCGCGCAGATACGACTGGATGCTGGACGCGAGTTCCTGGAACGTGGTGCTCGTGGTGCGACCGCARCCCGGGCAGGCAATCACCATCGGCGTGAAATTGCGCAGCCCCATGGTCTGCAGGATTTCCTGCGCCACGTAGACTTCCTTCTCGCGCGCCGCGCCCGGTTCCGGGGTCAGCGAAATGCGGATGGTGTCACCAATGCCTTCCTGCATCAGCACCGACAGCGCGGCCGTCGAGGCCACGATGCCCTTGCTGCCCATGCCGGCTTCGGTCAGGCCCAGGTGCAGCGCGTACTCGCAGCGGCGGGCCAGCTCGCGGTACACCGCGATCAGCTCCTGCACCTGCGAGACCTTGCACGACAGGATGATCTGGCTACCCGGCAGGCCGATTTCCTCGGCCTTCTGCGCGGACTCGATCGCCGACGTGATCAGCGCCTCGACCATCACGCTCTGCGCGCCCCAGGGCACGGCACGGGCGGCGTTCTCGTCCATGATGCGGGCGAGCAGGTCCTGRTCCAGGCTGCCCCAGTTCACGCCGATGCGCACCGGCTTCTCGTAGCGGCACGCCAGCTCGATCATCTCGGCGAACTGCCGGTCGCGCTTGGCGCCCTTGCCGACGTTGCCGGGGTTGATCCGGTACTTCGACAACGCCTGTGCGCACTCGGGATAATCGTGCAGCAGCGTATGGCCGTTGTAGTGGAAGTCGCCGACCAGCGGCACGTCCACACCCATGCGGTCCAACTGTTCGCGGATGGCCGGCACGGCGGCGGCGGCCTCGGGCGTGTTCACCGTGATGCGGACGATCTCGGACCCGGCGCGCGCCAGTTCCTTGACCTGGATCGCGGTACCGATGGCATCAACCGTATCCGTGTTCGTCATCGACTGCACACGGACCGGTGCGCCACCACCCACGGTGACGATATTGTCGCCCCACACTACACGCGCCTGGCGCGATTGCCGGCGCGGCAACGAACCCGGCAGGACCGGCTGGGAAGCCTTCTCGTTCATAGCGTTACCACCTTGTTGCATCGCTTGATGCGCCACCCGACTGCATCACTGCAGCGTCAGGCGCGCCACATTATTTCGGTTGGCTGACTGGAAATCGACGGGCGCGCCATTGCGCGTGATCGATTCCACACCCTTCACATTACCCAGGATCATCTTGTACGGGCCRCCCGCGCCGCTGCCGGCAGCGGTATCGCCGGCCTTGGCGGTCCCGCCCAGGATGATCTTGCCGGTGCGGTCACGCACCTCGTACCAGGTGTCCGCCGAGAAGCGGATCTGGATCGTGCCGTCCGCAGCCGTGGTGGCCGTGGCCGCAGGCGTCGCCGGGACAGGCTTGGTCGTTTCCGTCACGGGCGTCGCCGTGGCGGCCGGAGCGGGCTTCGTTGCAGCGGGTGCCGACGGCGCGGCGGGTGCCGACGGCGCGGCAGGTGCCGCCGAAACGGCATCCGAAGTGCCCAATGCGCCACCCGTTGCCAGCGGCAGGCCGGCCACGGTCGTGGGCGGTGCCTCCGACGGCGCCGGGGAATCGTTACCCGCCATGACCGGCGGCAGCGCTGCAGTCACCGTACCGTCGCCATGGCTCTGCGCCGTGGTGGGGTCTTCCGTGACAACGGCGGCGGCCGGCGCTTCCGCGGCGGCTTGCTCACGCGATTCCCACCATGCACGGGCGTGGTCGAAGCCGAAATAGCCACCGGCGCCCAGCACCACGAGCACGAAGAACAGCCACACCCAGCGGCCGCCCGCCCCGCTCGAACTCTTCGAGCCGAAGCGCTTGCGGTCGTCGAACGTCTGGTTGATCGCACCTTCGCGGCGGCGCGTGATTTCCTGCACCGGTGCGGTCTGCGCCTGGGCGTGATACTGGCCCAGCAGCGCGTCGATATCGATATGGAGCGTGCGCGCGTAGGCCCGCATCACGCCCTTGGCGAACGTTACGTCAGGCAGGCTCGCCACGTTGCCGGACTCGATGGCCGCCAGCTTGGCCGACGCCACCTTGAGCCGCGCGCTCACGTCCTCCAGCGACAGACGCTGCGTCTGGCGTGCTTCTTTCAGTTGCGCCCCGATCTCGCGGGCCACGGCCTCGCGGTCGGAGTCTGTCGCGCCACTGCCGACGTGACCCGTCGTCGCAGCYTCCAAGGCGCGCTCTTGTTCACTCATCCCAAGCTCCTCTCTCGTAGGCCGTCAGCTCGCGCGAGTCGGGAAACCGGTTGCGGAGTTGCGACAGCAGCGAATTCTGTGTCGCTGTGTCGCCCTGACGGCGTGCAATACGCGCTCCCAGCCAGAGGGATTGCGCGCTGACAAACCGGCTGTTGTTGACCTTGCCGGCATATTCCTGTGCTTGTGCGAAGTCGCCGCGCTTGTAGTTCAGCAGCGCCAGGTTCGTATTGACCGAYGGATCGCTGCGGTCATAGCCATACGCGGTCTGGAGGTTCTTTTCCGCCGCCACCATGTCGCCGTTGCGCAGCTCGCAAGCGCCGAGGTTGGTCAGCGGCTTGACCGGGCCGTTGGCGGACGGCGCCTGCACCGCGCGCTGGAGCGTGGCCTTGCCCTCGGCAAAACGGTTGGTCAGGCAGAGAAACCAGCCGTAGTTGTTGAGCACGTCCGGATCGTTGGCACGCATCGAGAGCGCCGTGCGGAAGCTATCCTCCGCCAGCGCGTTCTCGTTCATGCCCATRTAGATCAGGGCGCGCACATGGTAGGCGTCCACGGAGGCCGGATCGATCGCGATGGCCTGCTTCACCTCGTCCAACGCCACCGGATACTGGCGCGCGTCAAGATATTGCGTAGCCAGTTGCAGCCGGATGGCGGCGCGGCGGCTCGCTGCGGTCTGGTCGGAGGCGGTCTTGATGTCCTGCGAAGGCGGAGGCGGCAACGTGCAGGCGGACAACATCATCAGCCCTGACAGGGCTGCGACAATCAGACGGRTCATGCAGGACGGGCCTCCCGAGATTGACCGGCGGCAACCACCGGCACCAGTGGCGTGATCTTGCCGAACTTGCCGCGCTCGGCCAGACGGGTCCGATCCATGACCTCCCCGGCCAGYTG
This sequence comes from Cupriavidus sp. KB_39, assembly GCF_052114485.1. Lineage (NCBI taxonomy): Bacteria > Pseudomonadati > Pseudomonadota > Betaproteobacteria > Burkholderiales > Burkholderiaceae > Cupriavidus > Cupriavidus sp. KB_39. The sequence continues at coordinate 19,862 of NZ_JBFREV010000016.1, read as the reverse complement.
RCCACAGGCGGCGTCGATATCGTCGCCGCGGGTCTTTCGGATCGTGGTAACGATGCCCGCGTCCATCAGCACCTGGGCGAAGCGGCGGATCTGCTCGTTGTTCGAGCGCTTCAGGCCAGATTCCGGGAACGGGTTGAACGGGATCAGGTTGAACTTGCACGGCACGTCGGCCACAAGCTTCAGCAGTTCCCGCGCGTGCTCGACGCCGTCGTTGACGCCATCGAGCATGCAGTATTCGAAGGTGATGAAATCGCGCGGCGCGAACTCGAGGTAGCGGCGGCATGCCGCCATCAGTTCGGCCAGCGGGTACTTCTTGTTGAGCGGGACCAGCATGTCCCGCAGCGGGTCGTTCGACGCATGCAGCGACACCGCCAGCGCCACCGGCAGGTCTTTCGACAGGCGGTCCATCATCGGCACCACGCCGGAGGTGGACAGCGTGACGCGGCGGCGCGACAGGCCGTACGCGTGGTCGTCGAGCATCAGGCGCATGGCCGGCACCACGGCGTCGTAGTTGAGCAGCGGCTCGCCCATGCCCATCATCACCACATTGGAGATGACGCGCTCGTCTTTGGGGCCGCGGCCCAGCTGGGCACGCATGGCGAACTCGGCCATCCACAGCTGGCCGATGATCTCGCCAGTCGACAGATTGCGCGAGAAACCCTGCTTGCCGGTCGAACAGAACCGGCAGTTGACGGCGCATCCAGCCTGCGAGGACACACACAGCGTGCCGCGCGTGTCCTCGGGGATGTACACCGTCTCCACCGCGTTGCCAGCGCCCACGTCGAGCAGCCATTTGCGCGTGCCATCGGTCGACACGTTGTCGGTGATGATGGCCGGCGAGCGGATCTCGGCGCGCGTGGCGAGCTTTTCGCGCAGCGACTTGGCGAGATCCGACATGGCGTCGAACTGGCTGGCACCGAACTGGTGGATCCAGCGCTGCAATTGCCGGGCACGGAACGGCTTCTCGCCGAGCTCGCCGCAATAGGCGGTGAGCGCGTCCGCGTCGAGATCGAGCAGGTTGACGAGAGGGTTCATGACGGCAATTCCAGCTTTACTTCAGTACAGGTCGTGATGTCAGGGACAATCAGCGGCCGTAAACGTTCATACCCGGGAAGAAGAAAGCCACTTCCTGAGCCGCCGTTTCCGCGGCGTCCGAGCCGTGCACGGCGTTGGCGTCGATGCTGTCGGCGAAATCGGCGCGGATCGTGCCCTTTTCAGCCTTCTTCGGGTCCGTGGCGCCCATCAGGTCGCGATTCTTGGCAATGGCGCCTTCGCCTTCCAGGGCCTGGATCATCACCGGGCCGGAAACCATGAAGTCCACCAGGTCCTTGAAGAACGGGCGTGCCTTGTGCACGGCGTAGAACTGCTCGGCTTCACCGCGCGACAGGTGAACCATCTTGGCAGCAATGATCTTCAGGCCAGCGGCCTCGAAACGGGCGTAGATCTGGCCGATAACGTTCTTGGCCACGGCATCCGGCTTGATAATCGACAGGGTGCGTTCGATCGCCATGAAAAACTCCGAAAAATGAAGGGGTTACAAATGGATTAAACGTGCAATTCTAGCACGAGACCAAGACGGATTCGAGCGCGTGACCCGTTCGCCCCGTTGTGAGCCCTGGCGCACGATGTTGCGGCGCAATAAGTAGCGTAAAATACACTTTTTAGGTGCGCAGCCGGGGAACAGAAGGCCCAAAGTCTCGTCCAATGTTTGCGAAATCGGAAAACAACCAGGCCAATGCGTTATTGTTAAGACAAAGGCCCTTGCAAAACCGCCTACGCAATGCCACATTGACGCTGTGCCGCCCGGGTCTCACCCGGCGCCTCACCGAACATTGATGACAGGAGTCACCATGAACAACAAGCTGAACACCTACGGTTTCGGCAACAACGCGGGCGCGACCGATGTCGTCGTCCGCAATCGGGTCCTACGCAACACCTACTGGCTGCTGGCCCTCTCGATGATCCCGACCGTGCTCGGCGCGTGGATCGGCGTGGCCTCCGGCTTCACCCTGATGGCGGGCAGCCCCGGCCTCTCGATCCTGATCTTCTTCGCGGTCGCGTTCGGCTTCATGTACGGCATCGAGAAGACCAAGAACAGCAGCATGGGCGTRGTCCTGCTACTGGCGTTCACGTTCTTCATGGGCCTGATGCTGTCGCGACTGATCAGCGCGACGCTGTCGTTCTCGAACGGCCCGGCGCTGATCATGTACGCGTTCGGCGGCACGGCGGCCGTGTTTGCCACGATGGCGTCCGTCGCCACGGTCAGCAAGCGCGATTTYTCCGGCATGAGCAAGTTCCTGTTCGTCGGCGTGATCTTGCTGATCCTGGCCAGCGTGGCCAACATCTGGCTGCAGATGCCCGCGCTGATGATCACCGTGTCCGTGATCGCGATCGGCATCTTCTCCGCGTACATCCTGTTTGACGTGCAGCGCATCGTGAACGGCGGCGAGACGAACTACATCACCGCCACGCTCGCGATCTACCTCGACGTCTACAACGTGTTCGCGAACCTGCTGGCGCTGCTCGGCATCTTCGGCGGCAGCCGCGACTGACGCACGACCCGCAACGTTGTTGCAAACGAAAAACCGGCCTTCGGGCCGGTTTTTTCATGCCTGCGCGATGAGCATCGCCGCCGGTCAGTCCCGCTCGAAGACCGCGATCGACTCCACGTGGGACGTGTGCGGGAACATGTTGACCACACCGGCGCCGGCCAGCCGATAGCCGGCTTCGCGCACCAGCATACCCGCGTCGCGCGCCAGCGTGGCCGGGTTGCAAGACACGTAGACGATGCGCTGCGGCAGCACGTCGCTGCCGGCCTGGTTGAGATCACCCAGCGCCTTGCAGACCGCCAGCGCACCCTCGCGGGGCGGATCGACGAGCCAGCGGTCGAAGCGGCCCAGCGCGGCGATATCCTGGGCCGTCACCTCGAACAGGTTGCGGGAGGCGAACGACGTCTTGCCAGCCAGCCCGTTGTACTCGGCATTGGCCAGCGCGCGCGTGGTTAGCACCTCGCTGCCCTCGATGCCCATCACCGATGCGCCCTGCGTGGCCAGCGGCAGCGTGAAATTGCCGATACCGCAGAACAGGTCGAGCAGCCGGTCCGTGGGCTGGGCGTCCAGCAGGCGCAGCGCGCGGCCAATCAGCACACGGTTGATCTGATGATTGACCTGCGTGAAATCGGTCGGCTTGAACGGCATGCGGATGCCGAACTCGGGCAGCGTGTACGCCAGTTCCTGATCGGCCGGATAGAACGGATAGACCGTGTCCGGGCCCTTCGGCTGGAGCCAGAACTGCACGCTGTGGCGGTCGGCGAAGGCGCGCAGCAGGTCCTTATCGGCATCGGTCAGCGGCTCAAGGATGCGCAGCACCAGCGCCGTCACTTCCTGGCCCACCGCGAGTTCGATCTGGGGCATGCGGTCGCGGATCGACAACGCCGCGACCAGCTCGCGCAGCGGCACCAGCAAGGCGGACACATGCGGCGGCAGGATCTCGCAGCGCGTCATGTCGGCCACGTAACTGCTCTTGCGCTCGTGGAAGCCCACCAGCGCCCCGCCCCTCTTCGCCACATAGCGGACGGTCAGTCGCGCACGGTAGCGATAGCCCCAGTCTGGGCCGGCAATTGGACGAAATACGACGTCCGGCCGCACCTTCGACAGATGCCAGAGATTGTCCTCCAGCACGCGCTGCTTGATGGCCAACTGGGCGCGCGCGTCCAGGTGCTGCATCGAGCAACCGCCGCACACGCCGAAATGCTGGCACCCCGGCTCCACGCGCATCACAGACGCCTGCTTCACCTCCACCAGATGGGCCTGCTCGTAGCTCCGCTTGCGGCGGAAACTGCGATAGCTGACCGTCTCGCCCGGCAGCGCACCTTCGACGAAGATCACCTTGCCCGGCGTGCCGTCTTCATTGACCAGGCGGCCGACGCCGCGCGCCTCCATGTCAAGGCTTTCGATCTTGACGATCGGGTCGGGAGACCCCGGAGTTGTGGCGGAAGCGACACTAGACTGCGTCGCCGGCTGGGCGGGTGAAGACACGGCTTGAGACACCAGTGGGACCTGACGTATTGTTTTGCGAAAGCGCGATTGTATTCCAGTCACGGCGCCAAACGGCAGCCGCAATAGAGRACGGCGATGGAACTGATTACGTGGAATATCCAATGGGGGCGCGGGGCAGACGGCAAGGTCGACCTCGCGCGGATCGTCGACACCATGCGCGGCATGGCCGACGCCGACGTGATCTGCCTGCAGGAGGTCACGCGGGGTTTCACGGACATGGCCGGCAACCCGAGCCGCGATCAGGTGGCCGAGCTGACCGCCCTGCTTCCCGGCTACCGCGTCATCTTCGCGCCGGGCGTCGACCGCAYCGGGAACGATGGCAGCCATCGCCAGTTCGGCAACGTGGTCGCGACTCGGCTCGCGGTGCGGGAGGTCTTCCGCCATGCATTACCCTGGSCGGCTGATCCGGAAGTGGCGTCGATGCCACGCGTGGCGCTGGAGGTCACAGTGCAGATTGGCGCCAGGCGTCTGCGTGTGATCTCCACGCACCTGGAGTTCTATTCGAAGCTCCAACGCGAGGCCCAGGCTACCGCCCTGCGCGACTGGCATAAGGAGGCGTGCGATCACGCGCGGCGGCCCAGCAAATCGGAATCACGGCCCGGCCCGTTCACGCCGGAGCCACGGCCCGTTGAAGCGATCCTGTGCGGCGACTTCAACGCCAAGCCGGAGGATGTGGCCTACCGGACCATGCTCGAGCGCTACCCCGATGCCACGCCGAACTGGCAAGACGCGTGGATCCACACCCACCCGGGCGAGCCCCACGCGCCGACCTGCGCCCTCTATGACAAGAAGCAATGGCCGGAGCCGCCCTTCGCGTGTGATTTCGTGTTCGTGACGGAGAATTTGCTCGCCGAWGTGCAACGTTGCGAGGTCAACGGCGAGACCGATGCATCGGACCACCAGCCCATCCATCTGACACTGGACGCCTAGATTTCGGGCTCTTCGTCGTCCTCGGGGCTCATCGGCTTGAGCTGGAAGGCGCGCAGGTACTGCATCCACTGCTCGCCCGGCAGCTCGGCCAGCGACTCCTGAACCAGCGACACTTCCATGTCGAACTCGCGCGGCGTCAGCCCGCCGCGCATCAACTGGAAGCGGCAGTACATCAGGTAGGTGTTGACGACGTCAGTCTCGCAATAATCGCGAATTGCGGCGAGCTGGCCTTGCTGGTAGGCCTCCCAGACCTTGCTGCCGTCCATCCCCATCTTGCCGGGGAAGCCGCATAGCTTGGCCAGGTCGTCGAGCGGCGCACTGGCCCGTGGCTGGTACATCGCCAGCAGGTCCATCAGGTCCAGATGCCGCATGTGATAGCGGCTGATGTAGTTGTTCCACTTGAACTCGCGGCTGTCGTCGTCGCGGCCCTCACCCATTTCCCAGTAACGCGGCGCAGCGACCCCGTTGATCAGCCCACGATAATGGAGCACGGGCAGGTCGAAGCCACCGCCATTCCACGACACCAGTTGCGGGCTGTAGCGCGCGATCAGTTCGTAGAACTTCTGGATCAGCGTGGCCTCACCATCCTCGAGCGTGCCGAGCGAGCCGACATGGAACACGGCGGACCCATCGCGCTGCGTGCGACGCAGCACGCAGGAGATGGCAGCCACGCGCTGCAGGTGGTGCGGCATGAAGTCGGAGCCGGTCTTGTCCCGGCGGGCGGCAAACGCATGCTCGGCGACTTCGGCGTCGCTCATCGATGCGGGATGGTCATGCAAACGGCGCAGGCCGGCGACATCGGGAATCGTCTCGATGTCGAATACCAGCACAGGGGTCATAAAACGGCGTCCTTCCTGACACCTTGCGAAGCGAAATGCCGCTTGAGCTTGACCAGCGCTTCCTGCTGGATCTGGCGCACGCGCTCGCGCGTCAGACCCATTTCCTCGGCCAGCTCCTCGAGCGTAGCCGGCTCGATGTGGTTCAGGCCGAAGCGGCGCTCCACCACATAGCGATGCTTCTCCGACAGGCGGGCCAGCCAAAGCTTCATCAGGTTTTCCAACTCGCGGTGGGCCACTTCCTGGTCGGGCGCGGCGTTGTGCTCGTCGGAAAGGAAATCGAGCAGGCTGGAGCCTGGGTCGAGATCGAACGGCGTATCGAGCGAGGTGGTATGTTCATTGAGTGCCAGCACGTCCTGCACCTCGTCAGGCGTCTTTCCGAGGAGATGAGCAATGTCCTCGAGGCTGGCGTCGCGGCCATCGGTGCCACCTTTTTCAAGATGACGCTTGGCACGCAGTACTTGATTGAGTTCGCGAATCACGTGCACCGGCAACCGCACCGTGCGGGCCTGATTCATGATCGCGCGCTCGATGCTCTGGCGGATCCACCACGTGGCATAGGTGGAAAAGCGGAAACCACGGGTCGGATCGAACTTCTCGATGGCGTGCATCAAGCCGAGATTGCCTTCCTCGATCAAATCGAGCAGCGGCACGCCACGGTTCAGGTAGCCCTTGGCGATGCTGACCACGAGGCGCAGGTTTCGCTCGATCATCACCTGCCGCGCGGAGAAATCCCCGCCCTTGGCCAGCGTGGAGAAATGGAGTTCCTCCGGCGCGGACAGCAACGGCTTGATGCTGATGCGGTTCAGGTAATGCTGGACGGTGTCGGCGGCGAGTTCCGTGTGKAGCACGGTCTTGAAGTCGTCGTGCTCGGGCGCGGCCTCGGCGGCTTCTTCTTCCTCTTCCTCGTCCTCGGCTTCATCGTCGTCGCCGTCGTCGGCGGCGACGACGTCTACGCGCAGGTCGGTGGCGAGATCGGTGTCACGCAGGCCGGCACGCGAAACGGGCGTGATGGGCTCGTCGGTAGCCGGGACCATTTCGGCAGCAGGATCGTCGCCGAAGCCCTCGGCGTCCACCACGTCGGCAGATTTCGCCACACCAGCCTTTCCTTCCGGCTGCTTGGGACGACGGGTCCTGCTGACAACTCCGGATGAGACAGTTTTCTGGCGTGGCATGAAACCTCACTGTGGCGGCAGATACCGCATCGGATCGACCGGTTTTCCGTTCTTGCGAACCTCAAAGTGCAGCTTGACCCTGTCAGTATCACTGTTACCCATTTCGGCAATCTTCTGGCCCTTGCGGACCATTGACTGCTCTGCCACCAGCACCTTGTCGTTATGACCGTAGGCGGTGAGATACGTGTCGTTGTGTTTGATGATGACAAGATTCCCGTAGCCGCGCAAGGGGCCTACGTGAATCACCCTACCCTCGTCGGCAGCCAGCACGGCATCGCCTTTTTTACCAGCGATATCAATGCCTTTGTTACCTTTGTCATCAAATTTTCCGATCAGCTGACCGCTGGCGGGCCAGGACAGGCGGACGTCGCCAGCCGGGGCCGAAGCCGCCGCTGCTGCCGATGCACCGGCCGAGGGCGTGGCGGCCGGCACCGAGGCCGCTGCCGTGGTGCCGGAGGGGGTCCCGACAGGGGTGCCGACCGGGCGCGCCGCGTCAATCGGCTGCGACTGCACCGTGCCAGGCGCCACCGGCACCGTGGCGACGCCCGGGGCTACGTTAGCGTCGGCGCTCGGCGGCACAACGCGCAGCAGTTGTCCGACCTCGATCTGATTCGCATTGCCGATATTGTTCCACGACGCCACGTCGCGATACGACTGCCCGTTCTCGAGCGCGATACGGTAAAGGGTATCGCCTCGCTTGACCCGATAGTATCCAGGCGGCGCCGGCTCCACGGACGCGGCGGCCTGTCCACCTGCGGTGGAGGTACGGTCCACCACCGGGGCGGGCATGGGCGAATTGGCGCAGGCAGCCAGCAGGGCGACGAGCGCGGTGACGGTGAAACGTTGTCCCAAACGTGCGAAATGTTCCGATTTCACGATGTTGTGCATAGTTCGACTCAGATGGTGCCCGATTTTAAGGGCACAAAGAAAACGGCTTCAAGCGCGGTCCTGTGAAACCGATGACGGTTCAGGCGCTCGATCAGCAAGAGCTGCTGGGTGACGGTCTGGCCGGGGCCGCCCGGTGCGGATGCCACCACCGGGGCGATCAGCCGGCCGCCAATCGCCAGTTGCCCGAGCAGCGCCTCGGGCACGTCCATCCCGGCGGCGGCCAGGATGATGGCGGAAAACGGTGCGGCCTGCGGCAGCCCGAGCATGCCATCGCCGTAATGCAGGCGGATGTTCGGCACGCGCAGCGGACGCAGGTTCGCCTTGGCTTGTTCGTGGAGCGGACGAATCCGCTCGATGGAGAACACTTCCTGCGCGACGAGGCTCAGCACGGCAGCCTGGTAGCCGCAGCCGGTGCCGATTTCCAGCACCCGCGGGATCGGCTGGTCCGGCGTGAGGCCCTCGCGCAGCAGTTCGATCATGCGCGCCACCACCGACGGCTTGGAAATGGTCTGCTGATGGCCGATCGGCAGCGCGGCGTCCTCATAGGCTTGCGAGGCCAGCCCCGGCTCCATGAACAGATGACGTGGCACCGTGGCGATGGCGCTCAGCACGCGCTCGTCGCGGATGCCGCCGGCACGCAGCCGTGCAGCCAACGCGGTGCGGGCGCGATCGGACGCCATGCCGCCCCCGCCCGCCGTGGCCGCCGAGGCACGCGCCTCCACGGCACTGCCCGGTGGCGGCGGGGCCGCAGGCGGTGCGGACGGCTTGCGTGGCTTGACGGTCGCCGGCGCGGGCGCGGCCACATGCCGGCCGCCCACGGCGGGCAGGCCGGCCGTGCGCTTCGGCGCGGGCTTGCGTTCGACTACCGCATCGAGCGGCAGCGGAAAGCGGGATCGGCGCGGCGTGGTGCTCATCGGCGCGATACCGGAATCGAAGACTGGAGGGCCGACGCGAACGACACGCCTACCCCAGCCACTGTCCGAGTTGTTCGAGCTGCGCGCGATGGGTCAGGTCGAGCTGCAACGGCGTCAGCGAGACAAACCCATTGGCGGTGGCGTGGAAATCGGTGCCTTCGCTCGCGTCGCGCGCGTCGCCGGCCGGGCCGATCCAGTAGTTGGTATCGCCACGCGGATTCACCTGCGTGATGACCGGCTGCGAAGGATGGCGCTTGCCGAGGCGCGTGGCGCGCTGGCCCTTCAGATGTTCGAACGGCAGGTTCGGGATGTTGACGTTGAGCAGGAACGGCTCCTGGGGCGGGCGGGCGATCACGCGCTCCACGATCTCGCGCGCCACGCGCGCGGCGGCGTCCAGGTGCTCCCAGCCCTTGTCCACCTGCGAGAACGCGATGGACGGGATGCCGAACAGATAGCCCTCGATGGCGGCGGCCACGGTGCCCGAATACAGGACATCCTCGCCCATGTTCTGGCCCTGGTTGATGCCGGACACTACCAGGTCGGGCCGATCCTCGAGCAGGCCGGTCAGTGCCACGTGCACGCAGTCGGTGGGCGTACCATTGATGAAACGGAAACCCTTCTGCACGCCCTCGCGCGCCTCGAAAACCGAGAGCGGACGTTGCAGCGTGAGCGAATTCGACGCACCGCTATGGTTCTGCTCGGGCGCGATCACCGTCACGCGCGCAAGCGGGGCGAGCGCGGCATGCAGAACGGCAAGGCCCGGCGCGAGATAACCGTCGTCGTTGGCGAGAAGGATATGCATGGCCGCGATTGTACCCGAGCAAAGCGGCCATCGCGGCACCAAAACGGCGTGGAACCGCCGCCCGACGCGAACAGAACGATCGTGCTTTTTTGCGCTACACTTCCCGRAGCGCAGACCATCGCCACACCACAACACCACCACCGGAGACAAGATGAAAGCCGTACTCTGCAAAGCCTGGGGCCCGCCCGATTCCCTTTCGCTCGACACCCTCCCGGACCTCGTRCCCGGCGATGGCGAGGTCGTCATCGACGTCAAGGCCGCCGGGGTCAACTTCCCCGACGTGCTGATCATCCAGAACAAGTACCAGGCCAAGCCGGCGCTGCCTTTCTCGCCCGGTTCGGAGCTGGCCGGCGTGGTCAACGCGGTGGGCGCGGGCGTGACGCACGTCAAGCCCGGCGACAAGGTCATCGCCTATCTCGGCAACGGCGCCTTCGCCACGCAGGCCAAGGCCCCGGCGAGCGCCGTKGTGCCGATGCCGCCCGGCATCGACTTCGACGTGGCCGCCGCCTTCACGCTGACCTACGGCACCTCCCACCACGCCGTGGTGGACCGGGGCGAGCTGAAGGCTGGCGAGACGATGCTGGTGCTGGGCGCGGCCGGCGGCGTGGGCCTGGCGGCCATCGAGATCGGCAAGGCGATTGGCGCGCGGGTGATCGCGGCGGCGTCTACCGACGAGAAGCTGGCGGTCTGCAAGGAGCAYGGCGCSGACGCGCTGATCAACTACAGCACCGAAGACCTGCGCGAGCGCGTCAAGGCGCTGACCGACGGCAAGGGCCCGGACGTCATCTATGACCCGGTTGGGGGGATTTATGCCGAGCCGGCCTTCCGCTCGATCGGCTGGCGTGGSCGCTACCTCGTGGTGGGCTTCGCCAACGGCGAGATCCCGAAGATGCCGCTGAACCTGGCCCTGCTCAAGGGCGCGTCGCTGGTCGGCGTGTTCTGGGGCGATTTCGCCCGTCGCGAGCCACGTAACAATCAGGCCAATATGGCGCAGATGCTGGGCTGGATGAAGGAAGGCAAGATTCGCCCGCACATCTCGGCACGCTACCCGCTGGAGCAGGCGCCGCAGGCGCTGAAGGACATGGAAGCGCGCAAGGTGACCGGCAAGATCGTCATCATGCCGTAACGCTTCTCCGCCCTTCCCCGGCCTGTCCTTTGTCTGGACATGGCCGGGAGAGGGCGAATTCAACAACGTTTAACGCAGTATTTCAGAGTTTTTCGGTCTCACCCGAACTCGGCTGCCACTTCATCAGCCGCTTCTCCCCCACCGTCACCATCCAGTCCAGCACCAGCGCGCACGCGGTCAGTACTACGATGCCCGCGAACACCGTGTTGATGTCGAACGTGCCTTCGGCCTGGAGAATCAGGTAGCCCACGCCGCGCGCGGAACCCAGGTACTCGCCCACCACCGCGCCCACGAACGCCAGACCCACTGACGTGTGCAGCGACGAGAACACCCAGCTCGTGGCGCTGGGCAGGTACACGTGGCGCAGCAGTTGCTTCTGGTTCGCGCCGAGCATGCGTGCGTTGGCCAGCACCACCGGACTCACTTCCTTCACGCCCTGGTAGACGTTGAAGAAGACGATGAAGAACACCAGCGTCACGGCCAGCGCCACCTTCGACCAGATCCCCAGCCCGAACCAGACCGCGAAGATCGGCGCCAGGATCACGCGCGGCATCGAGTTGGCCGCTTTCACATACGGGTCGAGCACGGCCGAGGTGAACGGGCTCAACGCCAGCCACAGCCCCACGCCCAGCCCGGCCACCGTGCCGATGCCGAACGCCAGCACCGTCTCCAGCAGCGTCACGCCCAGGTGGATATAGATGTCACGCTCGACGACGAACCAGGTCCAGATGCGCTTCGCCACCATCAGCGGTTCGCCGAAGAAGAACGCCACCTCTTGCGAGCGCGTGGCCGCATGCCACACCCCCAGGATCACCACCAGCACCAGCAGCTGCCACACACGCAGCATGCCCTTAGAATCCGCTCGAAAAGCCATATCGTTGTTCTACGAGTTTTTGTATCGTCAGAGGGTCAGGCGACCTTGCGCTGCTGCGCGTAGCCCTTGAGCACTTCCTCGCGCAGCACGTCCCAGATGGCGGCGTGCAGCTCCACGAAGCGCGGATGGTTGCGGACTTCCGCCACGTCGCGCGGACGCGGCAGGTCGATCGCAAATTCGCCAATCGGATGGGTGCCCGGGCCGGCCGACAGCACCACCACGCGGTCACTCATGGCGATGGCCTCGTCCAGGTCGTGCGTGATGAACAGCACGGCCTTTCGCTTGGCGGCCCAGAGGTCCAGCACCTCGTTTTCCATCAGCTGGCGGGTCTGGATGTCCAGCGCCGAGAACGGCTCGTCCATCAGGATGATGTCCGGGTCCAGCACCAGCGTCTGCGCCAGGCTCACGCGCTTGCGCATGCCGCCCGAGAGCTGGTGCGGATAGCGGTCGCCAAACCCACCCAGGCCCACGCGGCGTAGCCATTCCTCGCCCTGCGCCTCGGCCTCGGCGCGCGGCACGCCGCGGAATTCCAGGCCGGCAATCACGTTGTCCAGTGCGCTGCGCCACGGCATCAGCGCCTCGGACTGGAACATATAGCCGGCGCGGCGGTTGATGCCGACCAGCGGCTCGCCGAACACGCGCACGGTGCCGCTGGAAGGCTCCAGCAGGCCGGCGCCGACGTTCAGCAGCGTGGACTTGCCGCAGCCCGTGGGGCCCACCACCGAGACGAACTCGCCGGGCTGGATGGACAGCGTGACATCGCGCACGGCGGTGTAGCGCTGGCTGCGGTCCTCGCGCGAGACGAAGGTGCAGGTAACGTTCTCGAGGGAAAGTGCGGGCGTGCTCATTGCTCGAAGAAAACTCGTCGAAAAACTGGACTCAGAGAAAACACAAGCCCGCCGAGCGTTGCGCGCGCGGCGGGCGGTGTGAAGGCGGGTGCGCTGACTTGTCGATTACTTGTACTTGGCGTTGGCGCGCTGGACGAACGTGTTCGTGAACGTGTTCTCGAGCTTGATCGACTTGCCCTTCAGCTCAGGATCGAACTGCTGCAAGGTGTTCAGCGCCGTCTTCGGGCCATCAGCCGGCATCGTGCCGTCCGGCGAGATGGCTTCCTTGACCTGCTCCCAGGCGGCCAGATAGAGCGCGCGGTCGCCCAGCAGGTAGCTCTCGGGCACGGTTTTCACGATGTCCGACGGGCCAGCCTTCTGCAGCCACTTGAGCGCGCGGACCATGGCATTGGTCATCGCCTGCGTGGTGTTGGGGTTCTGCTGGATGAAGGCGGTCGAGGCATACAGGCAGCCCGACGGCATATTCCCGCCGAACACCGCCTGGGTTTCCTTGAGCGTGCGGGTGTCCGAGGCGATCTTCACCTCGTTCTTCTGCGTCAGCATCGACACCACCGGATCCAGGTTGGCCATCGCGTCGATCTGGCCCGAGCGCATGGCGGCCACCGCGCCGGCGCTGGCGCCCACGCCGATGAACGACACGTCCGACGGCTTCAGGCCCGACTTGGCCAGCACGAAGTTGGCCATCATATTGGTCGAGGAACCCGGCGCGGTCACGCCGATCTTCTTGCCCTTCAGGTCGGCAATCGACTTGAAGTTCGGCATGGTCTTGTTCGACACCACCAGCACGATCTGCGGCGCACGGCCCTGGAGCACGAATTCCTGGTACTGCTGGCCCTTGGCCTGCAGGTTGATGGTGTGCTCGTAGGCGCCGGACACCACGTCCGCGCTACCGCCGACCACGGCCTGGAGCGCCTTGGCGCCGCCGGCGAAGTCGACGATTTCCACGTCCAGGCCCTCTTCCTTGAAGTAGCCCAGGCGCTCGGCAATCGTCAGCGGCAGGTAATAGAAGAGATTCTTGCCCCCCACGGCGATGGTCACCTTGGTCTTCTCGGGCTTGCCCTGCGCCTGCGCGCTGCTGAAGGTGAACCACCCGGCCAGGAACAGGGCCAGTGCGATCAGCGCCCGCTTCCAGAATGTCTTGTCGTACATGAGATGCTCTCCTACCTGACTACCTGTTTTTGTTCGTTGCGTGCCGCCTTGCGGCAAATTGCGATGCTACCGGCCGCGGCCGGTGCCCGCATCGGGATCAACACCTACCGGACGATGCAGACATTTGGCGGACATTGCCAACGCAACGCAATGCCGGCCGTAAACGCAGCGCGGCGGCGCACAGTGTACGTGCGCCGCCTTTCGATCACCTTGCCATGGTCGGAATGTCTGGCTCCGTGACCTCCTCCGCTTTACTCCGCGTGAATGTCGGCGGACTTGATGACCTTGCCCCAGCGCGTCAGTTCGGCCCGCTGGTACTGATCAAGCTGCTGCGGGTTCATGTAGCGCGCCTCGGCGCCCAGTTCCTCGGCCTTCTTGCGGAAGGCATCGGACTTCATGATCTTCTCGATCTCCGAAGTCAGCTTGTCGATGACGGGCTTCGGCGTGCCGGCCGGCGCGTACATGGCGAACCACGACGACACGTCCAGGTCGGGATAGCCCGCCTCCGGTGCCGACGGCACGTCCTTCAGGCTAGGCAGGCGCGTCTTGCTGGTCACCACCAGCGGGCGCAGCTTGCCGGCGGCGATATGGCCCATCAGCGGCGGCGGCGTGGTGATGGTCAGGTCGACGTTGCCGCCCAGCAGGTCGGTCATCGCCGGGCCGGTACCTTTGTATGGCACATGGGTAATCTTCGTGCCGGCCTGCAGGTTCAGCAATTCCGTGGACACGTGCTGGAGCGAGCCATTGCCCGACGACGCGTAGTTGAGCTTGCCCGGATTCGCCTTGGCGTAGGCCACCAGTTCCTTGAGCGAGTGGACCGGCAGGCTCGGCCGCACCACCAGCACCTGCGGGGCGGACAGCAGGTTCGCCACGGGCGCGAAGTCCTTCACCGGATCCCACGGCTGCTTGGTCAGCAGCGGCGTGATCACGTGGTAGCCCGAATACTGCACCAGCAGCGTGTAGCCATCCGGCTTGGCGCGCTGCACGGCCTGCGCGGCGATGGTGCCGTTGCCGCCCGGCTTGTTGTCGACGACGACCGACTGGCCGAGCGCCTTGGACAGCGGCTCCGAGATCAGGCGCGCGGCGATGTCCGTCGTGCCACCGGCCGCGGCGGAAACCACCAGCATCACCGGTTTGTTGGGATAGGTGCTGTCCTGCGCCTGGGCGGCAGGTACGAGTGCCATGCCAGCCAGCAGCGCGGCGGCCGTCAGTTGAGTCTTGCGGTTCATGGTTGTCTCCGTGCTTGTTATATAGGGAAGCGAAGGGATCTGAATCTCTGGCGTTACTGCCCGGCGAAGTGCTCAGCCATCCAGGCCGGGGGTTGATGGGTGCGCAGGCGCGGACCGGCGCGCAGCAGCTGGCTGGAAATTTCGCGCTCAACCAGTGCCGGCAGGCCCCCGACCACGGCCAGCAGGCCGTCCAGGTCTACGCCGGTGTCCACGCCCATCGACGCGAACATGTGGACGAGTTCTTCCGTGCTGACATTGCCGCTCGCGCCGGGCGCGTACGGGCAGCCGCCCAGGCCGCCGGCGGCCGCGTCGAAGCGCGTGACGCCGGTCTGCCAGGCCGCGATGGCATTGGCCAGGCCCATGCCGCGCGTGTTGTGGAGGTGGATGGTCAGCCCGGTCTGCGGCAGCGCGCGCTGGAATGCCTCGCACATCGCCGCCACCTGGTTCGGATAGGCCATGCCCGTGGTATCACACAAAGTGATGCCCGAAGCACCCGCATCGGCAAATCGGCGCGCCAGGGCCATCACATCGGCCTCGGGGATATCGCCCTCGAACGGGCAGCCGAACACCGTGGAAAGCGACACGTTCACCGGCACGCCAGCCTTGCCGGCCTCGTCGATCATCGCCGTCAACTGCGCCTTGGACTGCTCGCGCGTCATGCGCAGGTTGGCGCGGTTGTGGGTTTCGCTGCACGACATGACGAGGTTCACCTCGTCCGGCTGGCACGACAGCGCGCGCTCCAGCCCGCGCAGGTTCGGCACAAGCACCGTGTAGGCCACGCCCGGCACGCGTTCGATCTGGTGCATCACGGCCTCGGCATCGGCCAGCGCGGGAATGGCGCGGGCCGATGTGAACGACGTCGCCTCGATGCGCGCGAAACCGCAGTGGGCCAGCGCGTTGACGAAGGCCACCTTGCCTTCGGTCGGCACGACCACCGGCTCGATCTGCAGGCCGTCACGCGGCGCCACATCGTTGATTTCGATCTTGGCCGGCCCGGCCAGCGGATAACGTTGGGCACTCATGCGATCACTCCTCGGGCGCGCAGGTCGGCGATGGCGGCCGCGTCGAAGCCGGATTCGGCCAACACGGCATCGGTATGCTCGCCCAGCGTGGGCGCGCGGTCATGGATGGCSCCGGGGTTGGCGGACAGCTTCGGGATGATGCCCGGCACTTCCACGCTCAGCCCCCGGGCCGACGTCACGGTTTCGATCACACCGCGCGCCCGGTAGTGCGGGTCTTCGGCGATGTCCTTGACCGTGTAGATGCGGCCGGACGGCACGTCGGCCTCGCGCAGCACCACCAGTGCGGACTCGACGGTCTGGGTCTGGGTCCAGGCGGCGATGGCGGCGTCGATCTCGTCCACGCGCTTCACGCGGCCGTCGTTGCGGGCCAGCGCGGGATCTTCGCCGAGGTCCGCGCGGCCCATCGCAGCCATCAGGCGGCGGAAGATYGCGTCGCCATTGGCGGCAATCAGCACATATTCGCCGCAACCGCAGGGATAGGCGTTGGACGGCGCGATGCCCGGCAGCGCGCCGCCAGCCGGCTGGCGCACGGCGCCAAAGGCCGAGTAC
Source organism: Cupriavidus sp. KB_39 (assembly GCF_052114485.1). NCBI lineage: Bacteria > Pseudomonadati > Pseudomonadota > Betaproteobacteria > Burkholderiales > Burkholderiaceae > Cupriavidus > Cupriavidus sp. KB_39. Next base: position 3,462 of record NZ_JBFREV010000016.1, on the reverse strand, counting down.
TCGGGCAGCAGGCTTTCGCTGAGGTTGAACAGCGACTCATAGAGCGCCACGTCGATCACCTGCCCCACCCCGCCGCGCGCATCGCGCTCGTACAGGGCCAGCAGCACACCGAGGGCGCCATGCAGGCCGGCGATGGTATCGCCCAGCGAGAGCCCGGCGCGCACCGGCGGCCGGCCCGGCTCGCCGGTCAGGTAACGCAGGCCGCTCATGGCCTCGGCCACGGCGGCAAAGCCGGGTTCGTCCCGGCGCGGGCCGGTCTGGCCGTAGCCGGACACCCGCACCATGATCAGCTTCGGATTGGCGGCGTGGAGCACRTCCCAGCCCAGRCCCCACTTTTCCATGGTGCCGGGGCGGAAGTTTTCGATCAGGACATCGGCCTCGGTGGCCAGCTTGCGCACCAGCGCCTGGCCTTCCGCCTGACGGAGGTCRATGGCGATGGACTGCTTGTTGCGCGACTGCGCTTCCCACCAGACGGAGGTGTCCTCGTGGATCATGCGCCACTTGCGCAGGGGGTCGCCCTGGCCGGGCGGCTCCACCTTGACCACGTGGGCGCCGAAATCCGCGAGGGTCTTGGCGGCAAAGGGGCCGGCAATCAGTTGTCCCAGTTCCAGGACGCGAATGCCTTCGAGAATCTGTTGCGCCATGTGAGGTGTCTCCGTGATGACCGTGGCTGCCGCGCCGCATCGATCTGCGGGACTGGCTTTTCATGTTGGGTCGGAGTGTGCACCAGCGGCGCGGGCGACGGAATCGGCATTCCGGCAAGCGGGCTTTCTCGGAACGCGAAGGGGCGGGCTTACCCGGAGTTCGCCCGGGGATCCCGGGGGATGGCGCGGAGATCGCCTTAGAACGGCGCGCGGTCGCCGCAGAGATGGGTGATGAGCAGCCGCGCCGACACGGTCAGCCCGGCCGGATCGCGCATGCCGATCAGCAGCGAGCGGCGCGCCCAGGCGTCCTGCAGCGGCACCAGCGACAGCCCCATCGATTTCACGTGCGGCTCGGCCGCGATGCGCGGCAGCACGCCCACGCCCAGCCCGGCCATGACCATGCGGCACATCGCGTCGAAGCTGCGCACCTGGATGCGCAGCCGGAACTGCCGCTCCAGCCGGCTGCTTTCCTCGAGCAGCCGCGCCGCCAGCGAGGTCACCTGAGGCAAGCTCACGAAGTCGTATTCGAGCGTATCGGCGTAATGCACGGGCCCGCGCTCGGACAGCGGATGCCCGGGCGGCGTGATGATGACCAACTCGTCCTGCCGGTATTCCACGGTCACCAGCCCGGAGCTTGGCGTGCGATCGGCGAAGATGCCGACATCGGCGCGGTTTTCGACCAGCGCGGCGACGATCTCGCTGCTGTTCTGCTCCTCCAGCTCGATGCGGATGGTCGGATGCTGGCGCATGAACGCCGCGAGGTCGTCCGGCAGGAACTGGGTAATGGCCGAGGTGTTGGCGCACACGCGCACCTGCCCGCGCACGCCGGACGCGTAGTCCGACATCACGCCAGCCATCCGTTCCACGTCCTGGAGGATGGTCAGCGCATGGTGGTAGCAGGCCTGTCCGGCCTCGGTCAGTTGCACGCCGGCGGCGTGGCGGAAGAACAGCGGCGCGCCCACGGCGGCTTCGAGATCTGAAATCCGCTTGCTGGCGGCCGCCACGGCCAGGTGCGACTGGCGCGCGCCGGCCGAGATGCTGCCCTGTCGGGCCACGGCCACGAACAGGCCAAGCGTCACGAGGTCGAAGCGCGCCAGATTCATGTTTGTCCGAGGAAGTCCGATACCTACAGGCTACGCCGGTCCATGACGGCGCGGGCGATGGTGCCCGCGTCCACGTATTCGAGTTCGCCGCCCACGGGCACGCCGCGCGCCAGCCGCGACACCTTGAGCCCGCGCGACTTCAGCATCTCGCCGATGTAGTGCGCAGTGGCCTCGCCCTCGCTCGTGAAATTAGTGGCCACGATGACCTCGCCCACCGGTCCGCCGAGTTCGGGGTCCGTGGCGCGGGCCAGCAGCCGGTCCAGGTGGATGTCCTTCGGGCCGATGCCGTCGAGCGGCGAGAGCCGCCCCATCAGCACGAAATACTGGCCGCGATAGGTCAGCGTCTGCTCGATCATCACCTGGTCGGCCGGCGTCTCCACCACGCAAAGCAGCGAGGCGTCGCGCGCGGTGTCGCGGCAGGTCTCGCAGATCTCCTGCTCGGTGAAGGTGTTGCAGCGCTGGCAATGGCGGATGCCGTCGGCAGCACCGCGCAGCGCGTCGCCAAGCTTGCGTGCGCCGTCGCGGTCGTGCTGCAGCAGGTGATAGGCCATGCGCTGGGCGGACTTCGGCCCCACGCCGGGCAGCACCTTGAGCGCCTCGATCAGCGCCTGCAGCGAGGTGGGCGGCGCCGCTCTCATCGGCGCGCCCCTGTCAGATGCGTCATCAGAACGGCAGCTTGAAGCCCGGGGGCAGCGGCAGGCCGGACGTCATCGAGCCCATCTTCTCTTGCGTGGTGGCCTCGGCTTTGCGCACGGCGTCGTTGAACGCGGCGGCGACGAGGTCTTCCAGCAAGTCCTTGTCGTCGGCCAGCAGGCTCGGGTCGATGGTCACGCGCTTCACGTCGTTCTTGCAGGTCATCAGCACCTTCACGAGRCCGGCGCCRGACTGGCCCTCRACCTCGATCAGGGCCAGCTGCTCCTGCATCTTCTTCATGTTTTCCTGCATCTGCTGGGCTTGCTTCATCAGCCCGGCCAGTTGACCTTTCATCATGGGGATACTCCTGAATCAATATGTGTGGATGGCGGGGCGGCGCCGGTGGTGCTGGTCTGGCCGCCCCGGGAATGGTTGTCAGGCGGCGCGTGGCTGGACGGAGCCGGGCACGATCTGCCCGCCGAACTCGCGCAACAGCCCCTGCACGAACGGATCGCCGTCAATCGTGGACTCAGCCTCGCGCTGGCGCTCGGCCCGTGCCGCTGCATCGACAGCAGCCGCCGTGTGCGTGACAGCGCCAATTTCGCACTGCACGCGCACTTCCACGCCGAATTGCTCGACCAGCGCGGCCTGGAGCCGTTCGGCGACATTGTTTTCGGCGATGGCCGCCACCGGCACGCGCAGGTGCAGGGTGCGGCCGACCACGCGGTGCAGCTCGCTCTGGAACGCCAACTGCTGGGCCAAGCCCTTGAGCGGCAGCGTGGCGGCCAGCGTCGGCCAGTCGTCGGTGAACACGGGCGGCGTGCCGTCATCGGCGGCGCTTGGCGCCACGGGCGGAATCGCCGGGGCCAGTTGCACGGCCGGCTGGGCCGGCGGGGCGGCCGGTTCCGGCTCCGGCCGGCGAGCCAGCTTGGCCTGTGGTGCGGCGCGGCTGGCGCGCGGCGCGGGTTCGAACGAGTCCGACTCGAAACCGCTGTCGTAGCCGCCGAAGCTCGGGTCATAGCCCGGATCGCTGTCGTACGGGCCGATCACCGGCAAATCGGGGGGCAATTCCTCCCAAGGCG